>JAZORG010000108.1:0-2782 GCA_045656465.1 Christensenellaceae bacterium | reverse complement strand
TATATATTATTGTAGCACATCTAAAAATAAAAATCAAGGCAATCTTTGCGTTCGCCAAGATTTTTTTGTTTGTAAGTAAAAATATTTTGGCTATTACACAACTTATAAACAGTCACTCTTTTGCCCGAAAAGTTCCCCTTATTACCCTATGTGTGTGTGGGGCGTGTGCTTGTCTTGATACAAGTCTGCTCGGCTAAAATTAAAAAATTTGCAAAGAAAAAACCTAAAACTTACACCTTTTTGTGTTCGATTTAGGTTTTGTTTGGTGAAGCTTCCTGTGTGAAGCGTGAACTCTCTATTTCCTCAAAGGTTACTGTTTTTGATTTATTTTTATAATTAAACGCTATTACAAATTTATCATCATACAAATAAATTGCATTTACAAAACTGTCAATTAAAAGTTGTTTTCCTTCTTTTGTTTTAGCATTGATTTTACGGAAATTATATAGCGCATATAATATTTGCTCTTTGGTTAAGAACGGATTGTTTGATTGTTCTTCAAAAATTTGTTTTTCTAACTCTTCCTTTTGATTTTCAAGTTCATCAAGGCGTTGTTTTGTAGTATTTGAAAATATTCCGTTCTCAAGTGCTTGAACAATATTGTTAAGTTTCTTTTCAACATTATCTAATTGTGATTTTAACGATAAAAGCGTATAACTTTGTTCATACTGCATTTCATAAATGCGATTTGATAAATCTTCTAAAACTAATTCATCCTTTAATAAGTTTAGAATACAATCTATAACTGCGTCTTCAATAAGTTTTTTACGAACACTGGTTTTATTGCATTCCTTTTTACGAGCACGATTGCACTTGTAATAATGATATCGGGTTTGCGTGTGACTAGTTCCACTCTGTCCGGTCATTAAAGCCCCACAGTGGCCACAAAATAGTTTGGTCGTAAGCATATACTCCTCGTCCATTCTACGCATTGAAGGAGCCTTTTTATTGACTGCAAAACGTTTTTGAACCTTCTCAAAAGTTTCTTTATCAATTATAGCAGGCATTCCGTTCTCTAAAACTACGTCACCGAATTTGTATTCGCCTATGTATTTACGGTTGGTGAGTATTCTATAAACTGAATTATAGTTAAGTGGGTAGTTTCTATTTTGAACTCCACGTTCTGCCATAATCTTTACTATATCATTCACTCTCTTTCCATCAACGTATAGCGAATAATTTCCTTGACGATAGGTTCTGTTTCTGTATCAATTTGGTATTGGTCGTTTTCATCAACGTAATACCCGAACGGAGCACGCACACCGTTTGATTTTGCTTTTAGGGCGTTGTCTGTCATACCACGCCTAACTTTTTCTGCAAGTTCTACTGAATAAAATTCGGCATAACCTTCAAGTATTGATTCAAATAATATACCACTTGCGTCGTCAGAAATTTTTTCAGTTGCAGAAATAACTTTAACACCGTTTTGTCTTAAAATTGCCTTATATTTAGCAGAGTCAAAACGGTCACGAGAAAACCTATCTAATTTCCAAACCAGTATTACTTCAAATAAGTCTTTATAGCTGTCACGAATCATTCGCTGAAAGTCTGGACATCTGATTTAGCAGTCATAGCACGGTCAATGTATTCGCCAACAATTTCTATATCGTTATATTTAGCATAATTTTTGCAATCACGAAGTTGTCCGTCAATACTTTCTTCACGTTGATTATCCGAACTGTATCGTGCATATATAACTGCTCTCATTTTCATCATCTCCTATGTTTATGCGTTTATGATATAAATTGTTGCTTTTAAAAGCGTTTTTGTTATAAAAATCTTCATGGAAATAACTTTTTTCCTCACCATACTTGAATAGATATTTAAAAGACATATTATCTGATAATTTTTGAGTAAAATGATATAAATTGTAAAGATAATCGATGACTTGAACATTAGTCAATATTCTATCCAACGAATATTCAAATGTTTCAAACTCTTTTTGGGACAGAATATTTTGCTCTCTTAAATAACAAATATATGAAAAGTAAGAAAGCGTTTTATCTACTTTTCTTTCAATTTCGCTTCCACCATGAAATTTATCATCATACCACGATTTATTATAATCAATGATATAAACCACAGAACTAATATCAACATCGGAACGTATTTTTTCCGTTAAAGCCATTACGTAGTCTGCTCGTTTGAGAACTAAATTTTTTCTATATTGATGCAACGAAAATAATCCACCTATAATTACAGCAATAAACCCCAAAAGGGCGATAATATCACCTACGTTGAAAGTATTATCAAAAATCATAATTTTCTCCTTTGTATCTCTTTATCTTTAATTCTCCAAACTGTTTTCTTCTAACAAGAAATCAAACAAATTCAATATCAAAACGCCATCTTCGTTGTAGTGCGATTTTATCGCATCCTTTACAATGATAATTTTCTTAAACGAGTCGTTTATACGAGTAAGCGAGTTTTGTTCTTGTAGCATTTTCTCTCTATCAGGGATAGAAAACGCCGACTGAATATAATAACGCTTGTCCGCTTTGTTGCACACAAAGTCAACTTCTGCTTGTACTCTAACCGATTTACCATCAACCGCCTTGCTATATTCAACAACGCCCACGTCAAGATTGAACCCCATAATTTTAAGCTCGTTATAGATAACGTTCTCCATAATATGCGTTTCTTCATATTGACGGAAGTTAAGCCTTGCATTGCGTAAACCCATATCTGTAAAGTAATACTTTGACGGGGTATTGATATACTTCTTGCCTTTAATATCGTAGCGTTTTGACTGCGCTATCAAATAAGAATCAACTAAATATTC
>JAZORG010000107.1:0-2775 GCA_045656465.1 Christensenellaceae bacterium | reverse complement strand
TGAGAGATTGCTTTAGCAATAATTCGGGTGGTACCACGGTTAATATTCGTCCTGACTATAGTTAGGGCGTTTTTATTTTGTTGGCGCTGTTACAACTAAAGGTTGATAAAGTGTAAATAAAAAACTACGCAATAGGTTGTTAAAGTCCTCGTCAATATGTAAACTATTGACATCGGACGTTTGCCTACTCTTGTTTTTTATTCACCCTTGGTACAATCATTTATTGCGCCATCGCCTATTTTTTACGTAGAAATTTATTTGTAGGAGTGCATATTTATGAAAAAAATTTTTGTATCGGATATAACGCTTAAAGTCGTTGAAGAACAGGGGTGTGATTTAAAGTTTAGAGAAAAACTTTTTATTGCAGAAAAACTAGATTTATCTGGCGTTGATGCTATTGAACTACCCGTTCTAACCGATTCAAAAGAAAATGAAGTAATATACCGTACAATAGCAACAACAGTAAAAAATGCTCAGATTAAAGTGCCTGTAAGCGATGAGAATGGTTTCTCGTTAGCTCTTGATTGTATAAATAAAACAAATAATGTTTGTTTACAGGTGGTTATGCCTGTTTCAACAGCGCAAATGGAATATTTTTATCATCTCAAATCGTCGGCTATGCAAGTTAAAATTGAACAGATGATAAAAACCGCACGTGAGATGTGTGATAAAGTAGAATTTGTTGCAAAAGATGCGTTTAGGGCAGAAGAGGGTTTTATTGATGCTCTTGCTCAAATTGCAGAACAATCTGGTGCTTGCTCAATTACCTTATGTGATGATGCGGGCGAGGCATTCCCGGAGGATTACGTTAAATTAATAAACAAAATCAAAAGTGTCAGCAAAATTGATATTTTTGTTCAGCCCTCCAACGCTATGTCACTTGCAAGTGCGTGCGCTCTTTCTGCAATTGGTGCAGGGGCGTGTGGTGTTAAGACCTCCGTTGTGGGAAAATATTTGGCAATGGATGTTTTGTCTGATATATTTAGAGCGAAAAAATATCAAATGGGTGTTTGCTGTGATATAGACGCTACAAACGTAAAGAGTATTTCCTCAGCGATAAACGGAGTAGCTGAGGATCTTTGCGAACAAGAGGAAAAGAATCAAAAAATAGGCTTTATTGATGGGAACTCATCTATAAAAGAGGTTGGAGAAGTTATTAAACAACTTGGATACGAACTTTCCGATTCAGACGTTGGTAAGGTTTATGAGGAATTTAAGAAACTTGCTTCAAAGAAAGAGACGATTGACAATAAAGAGTTAGAAGCTGTTATTGCAAGTACGGCAATGCAAGTTCCCTCTACTTATCATTTAGTAAATTACGTTGTAAACAGTAGTAATATAATACCTGCAACGGCAAATATTACACTTGAAAAAGATGGAGAAAAGTTTACTGGTGTCTCGACTGGTGATGGACCTATTGACGCAGCGTTCCACGCTATAGAGCAAGTTATTGGGCATCATTACGAACTTGATGATTTCCAAGTTCAGGCGGTAACGAAAGGTAGGGGCGCTGTTGGCTCGTCGATCATACGTTTGCGTGCAGATGGCAAACTTTATCCCGGAAATGGTGTTTCAACCGATATTGTCGGTGCTTGTATCCGTGCTTACATAAACGCCTTGAATAAAATAGTTTACGAGGAAAACTAATATGAAAATTGCTTTTCCCGATAAATTTATAAATTCAAAGAGTTTTGTCGATATGTGTAATACCGTGCAAAGTTACGGATTTGACGGAATTGAAATTTCAGACGTGGAGAAAGAAAAGGCTGACCACAGGGACAGTATTTTCCGTTCTGCAGTTACTGTTGACGCTAAAAGAAAGTTGATAAATAGGCATATTTCTCTTCCAGCGATAACTTTTCCCTTTGATATCGATGAAGAAACTGACGCGCAACAGATAGTTAAATACGTTGAATATGCATCGCTTGCATCTGTATCAATGGTAGTTGTAAAATTTTCTAAATTGCCTGTCGAAAAAGTACTAAAAGAAGTTTTATCGCCTGCATTAAGTTTGGCTGAAGAATATAAAGTTTCAATTCTTATTGAAACTTGTGGTGCGCTTGTTAATACAGAAAAAGTGCTGAATGTGATTAGCCTTTTTGGAACGGCAGTTCTAAAAGTTTGTTGGAATATTAGAGAAACGTTCTTTACGGCAGGAGAGAGTGCGGATAAAACAATTCAAACACTTGGTGCGTATATAGGATACGTTCGCATAGGGGATAAAAAAGAAAATGAAAACGTATTGCTTGGCGAAGGCGAATTACCTGTAAAAGATTTTTCAAATGCATTGCGTTCGTTAAATTATGACGGATACGTTTGTGTTATGGATTCGGGAGAGATAACTTCTGTTGATATAATTTTAACTCATTTTAAGAGTTGTATTAATTCAAAAGTAGAAGAACCATCTCAAAAGCCCGTGTATTACAACCGTACAAAAACGGGTACGCATCCTTGGAAAAAATATGATGTTTTAAATCTTACGTTTTCAGAAGCATTAGATAAAATGGTGGAGTGTTATCCCGATCAATATGCGTTCAAATACACAACGCTTGATTATACCAGAACGTATTCAGAATTCCGTGATGACGTGGATAGAGTCGCCGCTGCGCTTATATCTTTGGGTGTTGAAGCAGGTCATCACGTTGCCGTGTGGGCTACGAATATTCCACAATGGTTTATTACCTTTTGGGCAACAGTTAAAATCGGAGCAGTTTTAGTTACGGTTAATACCGCTTATAAAATTCACGAGGCGGAATACCTTTTAAGACAATCGGA
>JAZORG010000106.1:0-5164 GCA_045656465.1 Christensenellaceae bacterium | reverse complement strand
GCAAACATAAAGGTTGAACTTGTTTTTCAAGACGGAGAGGGAATAACTGCACTTAACCGTAATACGAGAGGTGTTGACAGTATAACCAACGTTCTTTCCTATCCAAGTTTAGGAGGAATTAAGGGTAAAATTCTTCATCCCGACGATTGCCCAACTGAAATCGAGGGCAAATACATATTTTTAGGGTCTATCGTTTTATGTGAAGAAAAGGTTCGTTCACAGGCGATAGAATACGGAAATACCGAGGAAGAGTAAAGAGAATTTTTAATAACTCACGGTCTTTTGCACCTTTTTGGATACGACCATATTACAGAAGAGGATAAAAAGGAAATGCGTGAACTTGAAAAGCAAATCCGCTTTATTCTGCGTG
Source organism: Christensenellaceae bacterium (assembly GCA_045656465.1). Taxonomy (GTDB): domain Bacteria; phylum Bacillota; class Clostridia; order Christensenellales; family Borkfalkiaceae; genus UBA1259. The sequence continues at coordinate 4,794 of JAZORG010000106.1, read as the reverse complement.
GGGTAAAAGAATAATGAAAAGCGGTTTTGTAGCCGTTGTCGGTAGAGCCAATGCAGGCAAAAGCACTTTAATAAACGTTATGGTTGGGGAAAAGGTTGCTATCGTTTCGCCCAAACCACAGACGACAAGGGATAGAATTTTAGGTGTTTTAACGAATGAAGATTATCAAATAGCCTTTATAGACACTCCTGGGATTTATAAGGCGGACAACCTTTTAAATTCCGTTATGCAAAAAACTACAAACGACAGTTGCGCTGACGTGGATTTGATTTTGTTTGTGCTTGATGCCCACGAGGGAATAAGTGATACGGATATTGTGCTACTAAAAAAATATTCCTCTCTATCAGTACCGTGTGTTTTAGCGCTTACAAAAACGGATATTATGCCTGAAAGCCTTTTGATATCAGAACTCAATCAGTTGGGCAAAGAAAACATTGAGATAGTTCCCGTTTCTGCAAGAAAGAACAGAAATATTCGTGAACTTATAAAGGTAATAACCGAAAAACTTCCCGAGGGCGAAAAACTTTTCGAGCAAGACATCATATCCGACCGTTCGGAAAAATTTATGGTGTCCGAAATAATGCGAGAAAAGATTCTGCTTAAGTTTGATAAGGAAATTCCGCACGGAATAGCGATTATCGTAAACAAGTTTGCTCTCGCAGATGGCAATAATATGTATGAAATAAGCCTAGATATAGTTTGCGAAAAGGCAAACCACAAGGCAATTCTAATCGGAAAGGGTGGCAAGGCGATAAAGGAAGTATCTTCTTTCGCTCGCTCGGATATGGAAAAATTCCTCGGCAAAAAAGTCTTTTTAACAACTTACGTTAAGGTTAAAGAAGATTGGCGAAACAGCATTTCTTTAATGCGTGAATACGGTTACGAAGAATAAATTATAAAGAAGATGCAGTTAGAATAATGTTTGGCGGTAACGTATAATAAAAAAGTTATTCCGCATACTGTCTTTACGGAGGGTATATGCGGGAAAAGGACTTAAAGAACAAAACGCCAGCGGATTCTCTTTGGGAGATGTTTGAAAAAACAGGCAACGTATCTTATTATCTTTTGTATAAAAAACTGAAATAGGAAAAACGATGGAAGAAAAATTAAGCGGAATTGTTCTCGGAGGGGTAAACTTCGGGGAAAACGACAGAATACTTAACATTTTTACACTTGAACAAGGTGTAGTTTCCGCTAAAATAAAAGGAGTGAAAAAGGCAGGCGCAAAACTAAAATTTGCGTCCGAGCCTTTTTGTTTTGCCGAATTTATCTTTTTAAAAAAAGGAAATATGCGTACGGTTATTGGCGCAAGTTTAATAGACAGTTTTTACCCTGTGAGAGAAGATATAAAAAGATATTTTTGCGCAGGCGCAGTAGTGGAATTTATTAAGCGTTTTTACAAAGAAGAAATGGTTTCAGAGCAAACCTTTTTACTGTGTATTTCTGCGTTAAAATCACTAACTTATGGCGATAATCCATTAACTGCGCTAATAAACTTTTTATCCCAAGCGTTAAAGGATGCAGGATATGCGCTTTATTTAAATGGTTGCGCTCTCTGTGAGGGCGAGATAGAAAATAGAGTATTTTTCGATTATAGAAGAGGCGCATTCTTTTGTGAAAAGTGCTTTGATGGCGTGGGGAGAGAAGTTTCTCTTTTAACATATACCGCCCTATCAAAAAGCGAGAAAGGTTTGCTTACCGATAATGACGGGGGAACGGCAAAAGCCCTTAAACTTTTAGAATACTACATAGAGAACAGAACGGATGAGAAACTAAATTCTTTAAGCGAATTAGTTAAAATTTTACCTTAAGTTTAAAAAACTGCCTTGTATCGGTTGAAAAAATTTTATGTTTGTAGTAAAATAGATAGGTCAAAGAGCGAAAAGCGATTTGATTCTTAAAATAAAAACAATCAAAACAATTTGGAGGAAAAACAGAATATGAAGTATGTTTACTTATTCAGCGAAGGCGACGCAAAGATGCGTGAACTTCTCGGCGGAAAAGGTGCAAACCTTGCAGAAATGACAAAAATCGGTTTACCTGTTCCCCAAGGATTTACCATTAGCACGGAAGCCTGCACGAAGTATTATGAGGATGGAAAGCAGATTAACGATGAAATAATGGCGGAAATTATGGAGAACATCGTTAAAATGGAAAAGATTACCGGAAAGAAATTCGGTGATTTGGAAAATCCGTTACTTGTTTCCGTTCGTTCGGGTGCAAGAGCATCAATGCCTGGTATGATGGATACAATCTTAAACCTCGGCTTAAACGAACAAGTTGTTGAAGTTATGGCTGAAAAGTCTGGCAACGCAAGATGGGCATACGACTGTTACAGAAGATTTATTCAAATGTATTCAGACGTTGTTATGGAAGTTGGTAAAAAATACTTTGAACAACTTATTGATAAAATGAAAGAAGAAAAGGGCGTTAAACTTGACGTAGAACTTACTGCAGACGACCTTAAAGACCTTGCAAATCAGTTCAAGGCGGAATATAAAGCAAAAATCGGAAGCGATTTCCCATCCGATCCTAAAGAACAACTTATCGGCGCAGTTAAAGCCGTATTCCGTTCGTGGGACAATCCCCGTGCTAACGTATATCGTCGTGATAACGATATTCCTTATAGTTGGGGTACTGCAGTTAACGTTCAAGCAATGGCATTCGGTAATATGGGTGACGATTGCGGAACGGGTGTTGCATTTACACGTGATCCCGCAACGGGCGAAAAGAAACTTATGGGTGAATTCTTAACCAACGCTCAAGGTGAAGACGTTGTTGCAGGTGTTCGTACACCTATGCCTATCGCTCAAATGGCTGAAAAATTCCCCGAAGCATTCAAACAGTTTGAAAACGTTTGTAAAATCCTTGAAGACCACTATAGAGATATGCAGGATATGGAATTTACCGTTGAACACGGCAAACTCTATATGCTCCAAACTAGAAACGGTAAGCGTACGGCAGCTGCTGCTCTCAAAATCGCTTGCGACCTTGTTGATGAGGGTATGATTGATGAAAAGCAGGCAGTTTTAATGATAGACCCCAGAAACCTCGACACGCTTTTACACCCGCAGTTTGATGCAAAAGCACTTAAATCTGCACAGCCTGCAGCAAGAGCGCTCGGCGCATCTCCAGGTGCTGCTTGTGGTAAAATTGTTTTCACCGCAGAAGACGCTAAAGAATGGAAAGCAAGAAAGGAAAAGGTTATTCTCGTTCGTCTTGAAACCTCTCCCGAAGATATCGAAGGTATGAAAGCATCACAGGGTATCTTGACCGCTCGTGGCGGTATGACTTCTCACGCAGCAGTTGTTGCTCGTGGTATGGGAACTTGCTGTGTTTCGGGTTGTTCTGCAATTTCTAATTTTGACGAAGACAATAAGACCTTTGAACTCGCTGGTAAAGTTTATAAAGAAGGCGATATCATTTCTATCGATGGTTCAACAGGTAACATTTACGACGGGGCAATTCCTACCGTTGATGCAACCATTTCTGGCGACTTCGGCAGAATAATGTCTTGGGCAGATAAATACAGAGTATTAGGTGTTCGTACAAACGCAGATACGCCTAAGGACGCTGCTAAAGCACGTGAACTTGGCGCAGAAGGTATTGGTCTTTGCCGTACAGAGCATATGTTCTTTGAAGGCAACAGAATAGACGCTTTCCGTGAAATGATTTGTTCTGACACGGTTGCAGAAAGAGAAGCCGCTCTCGAGAAAATTCTTCCTATGCAACAGGGCGACTTTGAAAAACTCTACGAGGCTTTGGAAGGTAACCCCGTTACAATCCGTTTCCTCGACCCACCGCTTCACGAATTCGTTCCTACTTCTGAATACGATATAGAACAACTTGCAAAATCACAGGGCAAAACTACTGCGCAGATAAAAGACATTATCTCTGCACTTCACGAATCCAACCCGATGATGGGGCACCGTGGATGCCGTCTTGCAGTAACATATCCTGAAATTGCAAAGATGCAGACAAGAGCAGTTATCCGTGCTGCAATCAACGTTCAAAAGGCTCACCCCGATTGGAAAGTAGTTCCTGAAATTATGATTCCGCTCGTTGGTGAAGCAAAAGAACTTAAATACGTTAAAAATATAGTTGTTGCAACTGCTGATGAAGAAATTGCAAATGCAAAGGCTAATATCAAATATGAAGTTGGAACAATGATAGAAATTCCTAGGGCTTGTATCACCGCAGACGAAATTGCAAAAGACGCAGAGTTCTTCTGTTTCGGTACAAACGACTTAACACAAATGACATACGGTTTCAGTCGTGATGACGCTGGTAAGTTCCTCACAGCATACTATGACGGAAAGATTTTTGAAAACGATCCGTTTGCAAAAATCGATCAAAATGGTGTAGGCAGACTTATGGAAATGGCAGTTAAACTCGGCAGAGGCGTTCGTTCTGAAATGCATTGTGGTATTTGTGGCGAACACGGTGGCGACCCCTCTTCGATAGAATTCTGTCATAAGATTGGTCTTTCATACGTTTCTTGCTCACCTTTCCGTGTGCCGATCGCAAGACTTGCAGCCGCACAAGCAAACCTTAAAAATCCTAGATAGTTATATCTAAATTGAAAAGACCACTTGAAAAAGTGGTCTTTTTTTTTGATTAAAGTGGTAAAAATGCTCAAAAAAGATTGATTTTTGCATTTTTAATTGACATATTTGCTTAAAAGAAAAGAGAATTTTCCAACGCTAAAACTTACCGATTTTGAACTAGAGGGGGTTGATTGCCGGCTATAAATACTTATTAGAACGCAATGATTTTATTGAAAAAGGAGATTAT
>JAZORG010000105.1:0-10233 GCA_045656465.1 Christensenellaceae bacterium | reverse complement strand
TCAATAGCGTTTGAGTTATAAGTGTACTCAATCATAAAGTCTTCGTAAAGCCTTTGCACTTCCCCTTCAGTAAGTGGACGACAAGCATCAAGTTCTGCCTTTTTCTTTTTTATTAAAGAAACTAAACTTTCGCTCGTCTTAATTCTACCGTCCTTGGGCTTATCAGCACCGTCAGGTATATACCAAATTTTGCCGATACGATACGCACCGTTAATTTGACCGTTAGCGCAAAGCGTTCTAACACGCCTATCTGAAATATTCCATTTTTCAGCCGCTTGTTTTGAATTCATTGCCATAAAAAATTCTCCTTATACGAAACATTATACTCTTTTTGCGGAACAATGTCAATAGGTTTACGGAATATTTATCCCATTTTACGGAACAATATGTAATGCCAATTTTTTATTTTAAAATCTTAAAGTGCAACTTTAAAAATGCGTTTTGCACTTTAAAATTGCACTTTAAATTAGTCTTGTTTTATTAAGAACGGAAATAGGTTTTGTCGCACCTTAATTTTGACCTTGGTTGTCGCAATTTTGGCGCATGGGTTTTTAAAAACCCCTGTTTTTTACTGGTTTTTTTGAAAAACATTTGGAAAATCCCTGAATTTTTGTCGCATAATATTTTGGTCGAAACGGCTTCGAGTCCCTGAAGGTGCAACAAAAAAATCCTAACCCATTTACGGGTTAGGATTTTTTTGTTTCTATTATATAAACATAACTCTATAGATATTGAATTATAGCCACGAATTTTGTAATAAACAATGAACGGGCTTTAACGAATATATTTTTACGGTAGAAAAATTACCAAAAACCTCCTATTGAATTATGATTTAAATTATTATATAATTTAATCATGAAAAAATTTATTGTATTATTTTTTGTTGCTTTTATAATTTTACTTAGCGGTTGCGCTAATAGACCCATCATAAACGAAGAACAGCCAACAATAACTGTTCCTCCACAAACAGTTCCACCGACGGAAAATCCTCCTATAACCGTTATTCCTCCTCTTGATCAACCAGAAGAGGAAACGCCACCAGAATACGAAGAAGAGGAAGAAGAAAAAAAGAAAAAATCTTACGCCGTTGCCACTACAAATTCTTTAAGAGTAAGAAAGGGCGCAAGCAGTTCCTCTTCTACCATTGGGTATTTGGACAAGGGCGATGCCGTTGTTATTATAGGCGAAGAAAACGGATATTACAAAACGGTTTATAAAGAAAAAACCGCATACGTACACTCAAATTACTGTTCGGTAATGCAAATTGAACCCTTAAGCCGAGAGATAGAAAACGCTATAGATATAGGTTGCGGACTGCTAGGCTATCCTTACGTGTGGGGAAGCCAACGCTATCATTGGGGAAACGGCATTCTAAACAAAAATTTCGTGCAAGGCGAATACGATTGTTCTGCGCTTGTTCAATACGTATATTATAAGTCCAACTCTGTTATTTTAGACGTTACTTCTAGAGCGCAATCACTAAACGGACAAACCGTACAAAAGCAAGACATTAAACGTGGCGACCTATTATTCTTTACCAACGCATCTAGAAAAAACAAAACAGGCATTGAGAGAATAGGACACGTTGGTATATACTTCGGCAATAATTACATTTTGCACACAGCAAGCGACCACGCCGTTATTGAACCTATTTCTAGCACACGTTGGAGTTATTACGTAACAGCAAAAAGAGTTGTATAAAGAAATTTAATATAGTAGTACTTAAAACATTAAAAGGGATACAAAGTTTTTGCTATCCCTTTTTTCTTTTAAAATATTTTAGATATAATACATTATACAAACATATTGTAATTTATCGTCTAAAAAATCCCCTTATTATACTTAATCATTGCATAAAAACTGATACCCAAACCCACTAATACGCCGACTATTAAAATAACTGTGCCTATAATTGAGTATATACTTGCCTGCGTTATACTTGATACAAGAAGTAACGCACCCATAAGAATTAAAGAAATCCCTATGATTATCATACCAAGCCCCACCATTTTACCAAACGGCAATCTATCTTCTTCAGACACCCGTTTTCTGTGATAGTAATGCAACGTTGAAATATTACCCTTTCGATTTAAGATACCTATAACTATAAATACAATACCAAGAATTATTAAAACTACGCAATCCATAATTTAATTACTCACGTTCCTATTTATCATAGGGTTATAATTCTAAAAGGTTTACGGCACTTTGCGCATAGATATCTAATTTTACCATCCTTATTAAGTAGTAAACCTTTCTTAAAACACACACGTTTTTTACACTCGGGGCACTCCACAATATCCATTAAAAGTGGGTCGTAATCTTTTTCTGAAAAAACCTTTTTTCTTTTATACGCCTCTTTTTGCAGTTTGCTTTTACTAAAAACTGTAATTTTATATTCGGAATTTGCATTTACAAATTTTGCCCATTTTCTCCAATTGCCGTGATGATTCATTCCACTTGGGACAGTATGCAATAATTCGTGTACTATGGTGTTTTTTATATCCTTTTCCGATAACAAAAATCTATTAACGGTAATGTAAAATTCATACCCTTTACATTTCTTGGTTCGTGGTTTACTTCTTGTTCTTCCGTAATACGAATACCCTCCGTTAAAGGCAAAATATATGCTATCGGATATAGGAACATTTAGTTGTTTAAGTTTTACGATACATTCTTTGACAAGAAAAGAAACCTTTTCGTCAAGTTCAAAAAAATACTTTTCTGACATAAATTTAGGCTTTTAACCTCAATCTTACCCTCTTTGGGTTCGACTTTTTATCTGCCGAATTTTTTTAGGAGTAATTGACGAAGTTCTTCGTCTGTCATTTGTTTCTTCTCTTCGCCACGGCGACGCTCTGCATCACGCCTACCCTGTTTTCTTTCCTTATCGGTTTTTTGGTTGCCGACAGCAATTCCGTGAGGTAATTCTGTAGTTTTCATAGTGAGCGATATTTTCTTTTTAACCGTATCCACACCGAGAACTTTTACCTTAACAAGGTCGCCAACCTTAAGCACGTCTGACGGATGTTTAATATAGTTGTCGGAAATTTGAGAAATGTGAACAAGTCCGTCTTGATGCACGCCTATATCAACAAACACGCCAAAGTCAATTACGTTTCTTACCGTTCCGTTTATCTCCATACCTTCTTTAAGGTCAGACAAATCCATTAAGTCGCTCCTTAAAATAGGCTTTGGCAAACTGTCTCTTATATCCCTACCAGGCTTAAGCAATTCGGTTACGATATCTTGAACTGTGGGAACACCTACTCCACATTCTTTGGCAGCGTTATCCCAGCCTTTCTGTTCTATTTTTGCCCTTATATCACCGATTTTTCCGTTAGCAACGTCATCTAAAGTATAACCCGTAAATGCAAGTAATTTTTCTACAGCAGGATAACTTTCGGGGTGAACGCCTGTATTGTCTAAAACGTTTCCGCCTACAATCCTTAAAAATCCTGCGCATTGTTCAAATGCTTTTGCGCCGAGTTTTTTAACGTTTAACAAGTCTTCTCTTTTAATAAACGGTTTTTCTGCACGATATTTAATAATTTCTTTTGCAATGCCTTTATTCAAGCCTGCAACATAGGATAGCAAACTTACTGAAGCGGTGTTAAGGTCAACGCCAACGCTGTTAACACAGTCTTCAACTACGCCACCCAACACTTCCTCTAGCCTGTTTTCGGGCATATCGTGTTGGTACTGACCAACACCTATCGACTTAACGTCTATTTTAATAAGTTCAGCAAGTGGGTCTTGCAATCTTCTTGCGATAGATACTGCGCTTCTTTGAGCAGGTTCGTAATCGGGGAATTCTTCTGCACCGAGTTTGCTTGCGCTATAAACTGATGCGCCCGCCTCGTTTACAACGGCATAAGAAAGGTCAAGCCCACTCTCTTTTATCATATTAGCAACGAAAATCTCACTTTCTTTACTTGCCGTGCCGTTCCCGATTGAAATTACTGATACGTTATGCTTTTTTATTAACGCAAGCAATATTTTTTGAGCCTCTTCTATTCTGTTCTGCGGAGGCGTTGGGAATACGACTGCCGTATCCAAAACGTTGCCCTCACTATCGACAACGGCGATTTTACAACCCGTTCTATAAGCAGGGTCTAACCCCAAAACGATTTTGCCTTTAAGTGGAGGTTGTAAAAGAAGAGGACGAAGATTTACTTCAAACATTTTAATTGCCTGTTCGCTTGCCTTTTCCGTCAAATCGCTTCTAACCTCTCTTTCTATTGAGGGGAATATTAGTCTTGTGTAAGCATCTGCCGCTGCATCTCCAACTATTTTTGCGCTTTGGCTGTCGTTCTTAACGTAAACACTTTTAATTGCATCTATGAATGCCAAACTATCAACGACAACTGAAACTTTTAAGCATTCTTCCTTTTCGCCACGGTTAACTGCTAAAATTCTATGCGAGGGAATTTTGCTTATTTTTTCAGAGTATTCAGCATACATATCGTAAGTCTTTGCGTTTTCTTCTTCTAAAAGTTTGCAAGCAAGTTCGCCAACGTCCGTTATCTTTTTACGGAGTGTCTTTCTTAATTCTGCATCATCAGAAATTCTTTCTGCAATAATATCAGATGCTCCAGCAATTGCTTGCTCAACCGTTTCAACCCCTTTTTCGGGATTGATAAACTCGGTTGCTTTTTTATTTACGTCTGCGTCATTATCTTGCAACAAAATAAATTCTGCCAAAGGCGTAAGTCCTTTTTCCGCAGCCACGCTAGCACGTGTTTTTCTTTTTTGTTTATACGGGCGATAAATATCTTCTGCCTCGGTTAAAGTTTCTGCACCTGCAAGCGCTATCATAATTTCATCTGTCATTTTGCCTTGCTCGGTTATTGAAGAAACGATTTCTTCCTTTCTTTTATCCAAATTGCGAAGATATTTAAGTCTATCAAAAAACTCTCTTAAAACTTGGTCGTCGCACGCACCGGTAAGTTCCTTTCTATACCTTGCGATAAACGGAATGGTGTTTCCGTCATCAATAAGCGTAATAATGTTTGCTGCGTGATCTAACCGCATAGTAAATTCTTTGCTTAATTTTACTGCATAATCCATAGTCATCAATCCTTTTTGCCTTTTTTTACTCTTATTTCTTTAATGGTTTTTTCATACCCGTTGTTACTCGGTTTATAATATTTTTTACCGACTAGCGAATCGGGCAAATATTGTTGTTCAACGTATCCACCATAATTATGAGGATACTTATACAATGCTTTTTTCTTTTTATCCTCTTTATCCGCAAACTCGTAGTTCTTTAGATGAGCCGGCACGTTGTCGTCTTTTACGTTTATGGCATCGTCCTCTGCCGAATACATAGCCTCTACTACAGTATTAGACTTTTCCGCCTCGCATACGTAAATTATGGCTTCGGATAAAGGAATAAGTCCTTCGGGTAGCCCTAATTTTTCAAACGCCGTCAAAGCACTAGTTGCAACTACCAACGCATTTGGGTCTGCAAGCCCAACATCTTCTGCCGAATGAACGACAAGCCGTCTTGCAAGAAGTAACGGGTCGCAACCCCCTTTAATAAGTCTTTGCATATAGTAGAGCGCCGCATCAGCATCGCTACCTCTTAAAGATTTGCAGAATGCCGACAGTATGTCGTAATAAAGATTTTCATCAAAGGAAAGTGCTTTTTGTTGTATGCTTTCCTCTGCATCTTTTAAGGTTACGGTAATTTTTCCATTTTCATCGGGGTCGGTGGTAAGAGTTGCAAGTTCTAATGCGTTATACGCTACACGCAAGTCGCCTGCCGAAGCGTTTGCAATATGAGAAAAAGCCTCTTCGGTAACTTCTAGATTGTAATTACCTAATCCCTTTTCTTTATCGCTAACCGCCTTTTTAAGTGCTTTAATTATATTTGCCTCGGAAAGGCGTTTAAGTTCAAAAACTCTACATCTTGACACAATAGCAGGGGTCATTGAGGCAAAGGGATTTTCAGTCGTTGAACCGATAAAAATTATATCCCCCTTTTCAATTGCCGGCAACAAACTGTCGCTTTGGGTTTTGTTAAAGCGGTGGCACTCGTCTAGCAAAAGGTAAGTTTTTTTACCATACAGTTTAAGTGCAGTTTGAGCCTCTTCAACTACCTTTTTTACGTCTGAAACCCCGCTGTTTACGGCGTTTAGTTTTACAAAATTGCCGTCCGTACCGTTTGCAATAACGTTGGCTAGCGTAGTCTTTCCACAACCAGGAGGCCCCCAAAAAATGCAACTTCCAAGCCTATCAAGTTTAATGGCTCGGCGTAAAAGCCCCGTTTCGCTGACAATATGTTCTTGCCCTAAAAACTCCGATAAAGTTTTTGCCCGCATTCGCTCTGCAAGCGGAACAACAACCCGTTTTTCATTTGCCAAATCAAATAAATCCATATTTTTATTTTATCATATTTCATACTTTTTTTCAAGTCTTAATAACATATTATATGACTAAAAAAATCAACACCCTATCTCAAGGCATACTTTTTCTTTTGCTTTTTTTATTATCGGTAATTCTAACTTTTGGAAAGGGATACGGCTACGCAGTAACAGAGGGTATAAATTTATGGATTGCGTGCATTATCCCCTCACTTTTTCCATATCTAATAATAACTTCTATGTTTTCCTCCTTATCCTTTACAATGAAATTTGGAAAAATGTTATCCCCTTTTACCAAACGCTTATTTAACTGTGGAGGAATTACAGGATACGCTTATTTTATGAGCCTTATTTCTGGATACCCTGTCGGGGCAAAAACTGTAAGCGATTTAAAAGACGGAGGATTTTTGGGTGAGGCGGAGGCGGTTAGAGCCTCTTGCTTTTGCTCTACTTCCTCGCCCACGTTTCTATTAAGTAGCGTAGGCGTGTATATGTTTAATAAACCCATTTTTGGTATCAAACTATTTGTCGTTCATATTATATCTTCGCTTTTTATTGGCATTATTTTTTCCTTTTATAAAAGAAAGGAAAAACACACTATTATAAAAGCACTTTCGTTTAAAAAAACAGATAACATTCTATACTCTAGCGTTTCTTCTGCCGTAATAAACCTCTTAATTGTCGGCGGTCTTATAACTTTTTTCTATCTTTTAACAGAGGTTCTCTTTTCTTTAGGAGTTTTTTCTCCTTTAATAATCTTGCTAACTAAAATTACAGGCAACGAAACACTCTCCACTTCAATTATATTCGGGGTTTTTGAGTGTACACGTGGACTTAAAGTCTTATCTAATTCATCGGGATTTTTCTGCCTTCCCATAGCCTGCGCTTTGTGCGGTTTTGGGGGATTGTCGGTAATATTTCAATCATTGTCTTTTCTTAAAAAAGGTAAAATAAAAACCGCACCGTTCATTTTATCTAAAGTAACAAGTGCGGTTATGAATTTTTGTTTTGCAATAGTTGTAAATCTTATTTTTCCTTAATAAATTTCTGCAATAACGGTAAGCATTTTTCGGGTACGTATGGTAAAATTTCTCCGCCTATACCTATAATGTTACGTATTGCGGTTGAACTGACGTGTTCTAACGACGCAGGCGTTTGAATATACACGGTTACGCATTCGGGATACATGTCCTCGTTATATCTTGCCATATTGCTTTCATACTTAAAATCATCTTGATTGCGAATACCACGAATGGTAAATCTGATGCCGTTTTTTTTCATAAAATCAGTAAGCATTCCTTGAAAAGAGGCAATCTCAACACGGTTATCATTTAGATACAACTCTCTTAACATTTGCTTTCTTTGTTCGGAGGAAAACAATGGTTTTTTATCGACGTTAGTTCCGATTGCTATTATGACCTTGTCAAAAATTTCAAGGCATTTTTCCACAACGAAAGCGTGCCCTTTCGTAAACGGGTCAAAAGACCCGGCAAACACACACGTTCTCATATCAATTCTCCTTTTCAAAAAAAGTTAAATGTACTCTTCCGTATTTTCTTCTGTCAGTAATTTTAAGCCCCTCTATCTCTCCGTCAAAGGGTTTTTCATCTTCAAAAACAACCTTTCCGTTATCTTTTAAGGCTAAATGAACGACCTTAAGACACTCTTCACCCAAACTGCTTTTATAGGGTGGGTCGATATATATAATATCGAATTTTTCGGTTGTGCTTTTTAACAAGGTTACGGCGTTTAAGTTTTTTATTTGGGGATTTTCTTCCCCCTTAACTTTTATAAGATTTTTTTTGAGCAAAGCAATGCTTTCTTTAGATAAATCGTTAAACACAACCTTGTTAGCTCCACGAGATAATGCTTCTATGCCCATTGCGCCCGTTCCCGAAAACAAATCTAAAAAATCACACCCATAAATTTCAAACTGAAGAATATTAAAAAGGCTTTCCCTCACTTTGTCGGCAGTTGGGCGGATATTGTCCCCACTAAAAGATAAGAGCGTTCTTCCTCTATACTTGCCACCGACTATTCTCAAAGCGTATCACCGTAAATTTGACGTTGCTTTTCTTTAATTCTCTGTTGTTGAAGTTCTATTTTCTTTGCGCCTAAAATATACGGAATACCCGTAAATAACGGAATTATAACAAAACTTATAAGGTTAAAGTAATAAATATAAACGCTCGGAGCGGAAACTTCTGCGCCTAAACGCACGAAGATAAAGAAAATCATATACAAAAACCCTGCAATTGAACCTGCTCCGTTGTATTCTGGACCAACGCCAAAAATTAGGATTGTATGAATTATAAGTAAAATTGCACAAGGTAAGCACGCAACAATTCCCGAAACAAAACCTTTCCAAGGCTTGTACTCTTCAAGGAGTTTTAAGGGTCTGTCTTCGCCTGTTTTAATAATTTGAACACGCTCTAGGTCGTTTGCAATACGAACTTTTAACGCTGTTTGCCCATCTTTATATGAAGTTGCGCAAACTATAAAACCGTATAAACCTAAATTCAAAAGCGCAAGAACGACCTTAAGCCACACGAGATCAGCGCTAGTTATCATCGCTATACCCATTGCCGTAAGTGCCATAAAAAACAGATATAAAAAAGGAATTATTGCCTGTTTTATAAAATACCAAATTGCTTTCATCATTTACCTCAAGTATATTTTTTCTGCTCTAATAGCAGATTTAGTCAAAATTTCGTAACTTATGGTCTTATATTTTTTTGCCGTTATATCTGCGTTTTCCATAACTGGATAACCATATTCGGTAAGTGGTTTTTCCTCCGTTACAGCCGTAACGTCCATACAACGGTTATTAAATTGACCAAAAACTTCTCGCCTTTCTAATCCGTCCGCATAACCGTATCTAATTAACGAAACGTTTACGTTTTCGCCAACTTTCTTGTCAGAATAAAGTGCGGTGTCCCCTTTTATTAATTCTCTTTTACAAATTATCGGCGAATAAACTTTCATAACAGGCTGAACATTTATTTTCTCTGTAGAAAAGGGCGTGTATCCATAAAGCATAATCCCCACTCTTACCATATCAAGCGTTACGCCTTGCAAAAGCCCCCCGCTTGCAGAAATATGCCCTGTTGCTTTATTATTATAACCCTTAACAAAATTATTTGCAAGTAAAAATTTATTAAGTGCGGATTTTAAGGATTTTTTATTGCTAGGAAAGGCAAAATGTGAATAAATTCCGTCTAGTTCGATAAAAGTTTCCCTTTTAATCAGTTGCACAATTTCTTTTAACTGCTCTATGTTGTCAACGCCTTGTCTGTTCATTCCCGAATTATATTTTATATGAACTTTTGCTTTTCTTCCCTGATTTTTAGCAACTTCCGACAGCATTTTTATTTGTTCTACGTTTGTTACCGTTGAGATAAGATTTAAACTTATTGCACGGGGAGCATCTAAATAATCAAGTGGGGTAAAGCACAAAATGTCTTTATCAATTCCGCTCAGTCGCAATTTTATCCCCTCTTCAGGGATAGCGACAGAATAACTATCCACAAGACTATATAATGTGTTAGCGACGATTTCTGCGCCGTGCCCATAAGCATCTGCCTTTACAACGGCGTTAAATTTTGCCCCTTTAAGAAGACTTCTTACCGCTTTCGCGTTTTCATAAAGTTTACCTAAATCAATAACTGCTTTATTTAACATATAGTATTATATGCCGAAAACCTATATTTTTCTAATAAAATTTTAAGCCCGTGGCTGTTGCCACGGGCTTAACTTGTCTAATTTATTTTAATTAGTTTCTAGGATTTTTAAGTTGTGCTTGTGCTGCTGCAAGACGAGCAATCGGCACACGGAAAGGTGAGCAGGAAACATAATCAAGACCGAT
>JAZORG010000104.1:0-7453 GCA_045656465.1 Christensenellaceae bacterium | reverse complement strand
AACGGCGTTCTTGATAATGCTAGCCTATACGAAGTGGCTATTTCTTCTTATATGGCTGAATCTATTATTCACTTTTTGGGAGATACGACCTTAAACAACATTAAAGTTACATCTATTGACCAACTCATTGATAATAAAATTACTATCGACAGTAATCAATATACTATTGTCGGTATTATTGATTGCGGTAATATCCCTAGTAAGTTTGACTCTCTTAAATCTGCAGAGGGTTTAAAGGCTTCTATGCAAACGCTCGCTAGCGAATGTGAAAAACATATCAATTCGGGCGCTTACAGGTGCGTTTTCACTGCTGACGGTTTCTTAACACAAATGAAACAATTATTAAAGAAAAATTCCGTCTTTTATTCGGGCACTTCCGAGTGGGACGTTAAATCAGAAGATACTTATGACCGTAACGCTAATAAGTATTTTTACTCGTTCGAAGATTACGACAAGAATGATATCATCCTTTTTGACACTAGCCTTGAACCCGAACTTTCAGATAGCCAAGTTCTTATCTCGCCTTCTAACCTTACAACTTTTTTCAGCACAGAGTATTACAACTTACTTCAAACTGACCAAAACAAAGTTAACACTCTTATAAATATTCTTGTAAGCGAAAACTACAGCGAAGAACAGAAAAAAGAGGCTCTTAATCAGATTTTTGAAACACTTAAACCTCTCTATCGTGCAAAGGAAGTTACGCTCGTTAAAACCTATTCAAAGACTAAAGAGAAAATTTCTAAACCTGTTAAGGTTATTGGTGTTTACACGGGTAGCGATTCTGAATGCGCTAAAAATACCTACAGGTTTATGATGAATAAAGACCTTATGGAAACCTTTGAAATTTGCCCCTCGCAAGGCGATTATTCAAGAATTATAGTAAGTCCTAGAGCAAATCTTCGTGCTAGCAGGGTAATTTCAAGCTATATACTTAAAACAGATGGTCTTGCACTTGGCTGGTACAGCAATCAGGCGTTAAGTATTATTCAACAAAACGAACCCGTGATTAGGCAAGGCGCAGATTTGTTCTTATATATCGCTTTAGTTCTTGCTGCGTTCTCTGTATTTATGCTGTTTAATTATATTTCTACAAGTATCGTAAATAAACGCCAAAGTATTGGTGTTTTAAGAGGCCTTGGGGCAAACGGTAAAGATATATTAGTTATGTTCCTTATTGAAAGTTTAATTATTGCTGTTATTAATGGACTACTTGCTACCGCTGTGGGCGCACTCGGTTGCGTGCTTGTGAATATGTATATTACAAACATTATGAATATTTCCATTCCTTTTGCGCTCTTTAGTTTTAGACAGTTCGCTGTTATTTCTTCTTTAAGCATCGTAACGGCTGTCATCTCTTCGGCGTTCCCCATTTGGAAAATATCGAGAGAGAAACCTGTTGATTTAATTAGAAAACCGTAATATTAAATTACATATAAATACAAAATACAGCAAAATGTCAAAATAATGCTGTGTTTTTATCAATTTTTAATGTAGATTTTTACTTAAATTTAATATATAATATTTTTATATAATATTGAGGTGGTATAATGATTGTTGGAATTGATATTGGCGGAACAAAGTGTGCCGTTATCACAGGCGACAAAAATGGTAATATCTTATCAAAGCAAGTTATTAAAACAACTGACTTCCAAAACACCTATCGTGAAATTTTCAAAATATTGAAAACTCTTCCTCCTTTTGAGGCTGTGGGAATTAGTTGTGGCGGACCTTTAGATGAAGAAAAAGGCATCATTCTCTCCCCTCCCAACCTACCCGATTGGGATAACGTTAGCATCGTAGATGATATTCAAAATCAATTTGGCGTTCCTTGCAAGATTAGAAACGACGCAAACGCTTGTGCTTTGGCGGAGTTTAAGTTTGGGGCGGGCGTAGGATTTAAAAACGTTATATTCCTTACCTTTGGAACAGGGCTCGGTGCTGGACTTATTCTAGACGGTAAACTTTATTCTGGTACTAATGGTAATGCGGGCGAAGTAGGTCATATCAAAATGGCAAACAAAGGTCCGATAGGCTTTAATAAGGTTGGCTCGTTCGAGGGGTTTTGTAGCGGACAAGGTATTAGACAACTTGGCGAGATTTACGAGAAACGTGCTAAAAAGAAAGGTATTATCCCCTCTTATTCGCTAATCCCTAATTACACAACTAAAGATATTGCAGAATGCGCAAGAATGGGAGATAAGACTGCGATTGCTGTTTTTAATAGATGTGGAACTATGCTTGGATATGGACTATCTATTATCGTGGACACCCTTAACCCTGAACGAATTGTTATTGGTAGCGTTTACGCAAGATGCACCGACCTTTTGCAAAAACCTATGCTTAAAGTTATGAAGAAACAATGTATAGGCGTTTCACTTGACGTGTGCAAGGTCGTTCCCGCTAAACTTAACGAAAATATAGGAGACGCAGCGGCACTTGCCGTTGCTACGGAAAATTTTTTATGAAACACATTGATTTACTTATAGAAAGATATCCTCAACTTAAAAATTGTTATCAACAAATACAATCTGCCGTTGAGGCAATTATTCAATCTTACCATAACGGAGGCAAAGTTCTTTTGTGCGGTAATGGTGGTAGCGCAAGCGATTGTGAACATATTTCTGGTGAACTACTTAAAGGATTTTTACTAACAAGAAAACTATCCGATAACGAATATCCTACTATTCAAGGTGTAGCAAGGGAAAAACTGCAAAAAGGTATTCCTGCCATTCCCCTTACCTCATTATCTGCTCTTAATTCAGCATTTTCAAATGACGTTGATGCTGAATGGACTTATGCGCAATCCGTTTTTGCTCTAGGCAAAAAGGAAGACGTGTTTATTGGTCTTTCAACTTCAGGCAACGCTAAAAACGTGTCTTATGCCGCTCAAACCGCTAAAAGTTTAGGACTTACAACTATATGCCTTACAGGTGATAAAATTAGTGTACTTTCTGAACTTTCGGATATTGCTATACGTGTTCCCGAATGCGAAACCTTTAAGGTTCAAGAACTACACTTACCTGTTTACCACGCTATTTGCGCACAAGTTGAAGAAATTCTATTTAAAAATAGGTGATTTTTATGAGAAATGTTAATAAGATAATTGATAATTGGAGTTTAATTACAATCCCCAACTTTGAACTTAAAGAAAAAAATCTAAACATTAAAAAGCAAGAAGATTTGATCTTAGCAGGTTATTCGCCAATAAAGGCAACCGTTCCTGGGAATTTTGAACTCGACTTAATGCGTGAAAATAAACTGCCCGATTTATATTACGGCACTAACGTTATGCAGTCGCTTAAAAATGAAAACTTGCACTTGTTTTACTTTGCAGAATTTGAGTTTGAAAAAAAAGAAGATAAAGACGCTTTTATCGTTTTTAATGGTATTGATACTGTTGCAGAAATTTTTATTGATGGCGAGTTTTTTGCTTTTACTGAGAATATGTTACACGAACACGTGTTTAACATAAACAATATTAAAGACGGCACTCATTCTATTTTAATTCATATAATTCCCGCTACAATTTATGCAAGACAGTTTGAAGTTAATTCAATGTGCTTTAGTCTTCCATATAATCACGATGCAATAAATATCCGCAAAGCCCCTTATATGTTTGGGTGGGATATTATGCCAAGAATAGTTTCAGGCGGTATTTTTAAGCCTGTTGAAATTAAGTATCTCCCCAAAACACGCATTGAAAATCCTTTTACGGCAACTTCTATAGTTAAAGAAAATTTTGCAGGTATTTATACTTATTTTGACGTTGTTGCGGACGAAGATTTTATTACTGATTTTACCGCATCGATATGCGGTAAATGCAAAGATCACACGTTCTCTAAAACGTTTCAACTTTTTAATAGACACCAAAGAGTTTATATCGAAATTAATAATCCGCTTTTGTGGTGGCCTAAAAATTATGGCGAACAAAATCTTTACGATATGGAAATCACGTTATATTTTAAGGGCGTAGAAGTCGATAAAGTAAACTATCGCTTTGGTATTCGCACCATTTGTTTGAGGCGTTCTTCTACTGCTACCGAAGAAGGAGATTTCTGCTTTATAGTAAACAACAAGCGTATTTTCTGCAACGGAACTAACTGGGTTCCCACCGACGCTTTTCCGAGTAGGCATTCCGAATACGAGATGCGTGGGCTACAAATGGTTGATGACTTAAATTGTAATATTATTAGGTGTTGGGGCGGTAACGTTTACCCTTCAGAATCTCTTTATGATTTTTGTGATGAACACGGCATTATGATTTGGCAAGATTTTGCTCTAGGTTGCGCACATTATCCCGATAGTCAAAGGCTGTGCGACCTAGTTAAAAAAGAAGTGGAAATGGTTGCAAAAAAATATCGCAATCACCCTGCTTTAGTGCTTTATGCTGGCGACAATGAGTGCGACTCTTCCATTACATCAACCCAACCACACGCCCCTCTAGACACTAAATCGTGGTTAAATCCCAACTTTAACAAGTTGACTAGGGACGTTATTTTAAGAGAACTTCGCAATCACGATGCAACACGCCCCTACCTTCCCTCTTCCCCCTATATTGACAATGAGGCATTCTTATACGGCAACCCGTCTGAAGAGCATCTTTGGGGACCTAGAGATTATTTTAAGGGCAAATATTACAAAAACCCAAAATGTTATTTTGCTTCGGAAATCGGTTACCATGGTTGCCCCTCGCCAAAGTCGTTAGAAAAGTTTATTCCTAAAGACAGTTTGACAGACTGGGGAACTACCACTGAATGCACAAATAAAAATTGGCTTGCGCATTGCACGGCTATGGAATTAGATAATAAAGATGCTTGGTACATCTATCGTATTCCATTAATGACCAGGCAAATAGACCGTATTTTTACCACTATAGGCAAGGATTTAGATACCTATGCAAGGCAGAGCCAAATTTCACAAGCAGAGGCTGATAAATATTTTATTGAGCATTTTAGAGTGGAAAAATGGAGAAAAACAGGCATTATATGGTGGAATGTTATAGACGGTTGGCCACAGATTTCTGATGCTGTTGTCGATTGGTACGGGGTTAAAAAACTCGCTTATAATTATATAAAACGCTCACAAAGTCCGTTTATGATTATGATAGATGAGCCTGTTGACGGCAAAATGAATTTGGTTGCTTGCAACGATTCTCGTGATATGTTAAACGTTGAGTTTACTGTTAAAAACTTGTCCGATAATAAAGGAATTACTAGTGGGAAGTTCACCATTGACCCAGACGACAAATTGACGATTGATATCCTACCTGAATTAGACCACGCTTTCTATTTTATTGAATGGAAAACAGATAAAGGTTATGGAAAAAACCACCACGCTTGTTCACTCGGCAACAAATGGGATTTTGTTAAATATATCGAGTGTATGAAAAAAGCAGGATTTTACGAAGAGTTTAGCGGTTTTTAATTTATTAAATTGTTTTATATATAAAAGTTCAATGCGGTAGGATTTTGATTTGAACCCAAAAGTTTAGACAAAAAATTAAATATATTGGAATTGAGTTCGGCATTTAACTGGACTCATTTTCAATTTTAAAGATATTCTTTCGTTGTTGTAGTAATAAATATATTCGTGTAGTTTTTGTATGAAAGCGTTGACGCTTTCAAATTTTTCGCCGTAATACATTTTCTACTTTAAGCCGACCAAAAAAGTTTTCCATTACACTGTTGTCTAAAACCATATCATAAGGAGATTTTTTATGAACAAACAAAACATTACAAATTGTAGAATGCTTATTGACGCAGACATTGATGTTTCACTTTTGCTTGAATAATTATATTTTTTTGAAATGTTTTGACAAGGCTAATGGTTAAAGCCATTGGAACACATTTTTAACACAATAGCGAATATTGACAGTATTTATATAACAATATATAATTTAAATGTAATTATATTTTTATAATTTTAATGCTAAAGTTTTTCTCTCTAGTAGAGAAAAGGAGGTTTATATGGTTTTCGCAAATAACTTTAATGGAAGAAACGACAGCGAGATATTGAATAACGCCATTAAAGGCAGAGATATGGACGGGGTTGTGATAATTTCCCCTCGTACAATAGATAATACACGTGACTATTGGCTTTTGGATAATGCTATTTTGTTACCTGAAAACACCACAGTAATTTTGCAAAACGTTAAAATTAAACTCTCTGATCGTTGCCGTGATAACTTTTTTAGAACGGCAAATTGCGGTCTAGGAATAGAGGATATCCCTCTTATCAAAAACGTTCATATTCGTGGAGAAGGTATCTGCCTTTTAGAAGGCGCAGACCATCCTCGTGCTACAGGTGACAGCACAAAAATCATTCACACACCCTGCCCTCATTTCCCACAAGATATTTGTAAGGTGGCAGATTGGATACCAGAAGAACGTCGCTCCCCTGACAAGATTGCCTTTTGGGATATTCATAATCACTCTTATGGCACAGACGCTGGAAAAGATAATGAGTCTCAATACGGAGATTGGAGAGGAGTTGGAGTGCTTTTTGCGAACGTAGAGGATTTTTCAATTTCTGGACTTCGTATTAAGGAGTCTCACGGTTGGGCAATTTCACTTGAGGCTTGCTCTCACGGTCGCATAGAAAAAATTGATTTTGATGCTCGTATGCACAAGATGATTGACGGCATGTATATGAATATGGAAAACCAAGACGGTATTGATATTCGCAATGGTTGCCATCATATAGTTATATCCGATATTACTGGTTGCACTGGAGATGACGTTATCGCTTTAACTGCAATTGCCAAATCTGCAGACTATCGCCCAAGTGGTTCTTTGAAATCAACGCACGTTATGCATAACGATTGGTCAAGGCGTGATAAAGATATTCACGACATTATTATTCGCAACGTAATGGCTCGTTCCTATCTTTGTTGGGTTGTTCGCTTGCTCCCTGCTATGACAAATATTTATAACGTAATTATTGACAATGTTATAGACACTAAATCTGACAACATCTACAAGACCGGTGGAACTATGTTGTTAGGCGACAGAGGAAATTATGGAGAAAATTTCCCAGACAGTATGAGAAATATTACCATATCCAACGTTATATGTAACGGAACAACTGCTATTGACGTTGTTGGCTTTTTAACTGATTCGGTTATATCTAACGTTGTCAGCAAGAATTCAAACTGTTCAGCGGTAAGAGTTGTACGTGAAAACGGATTGAACAACGTAATGCTTTCTAACACGGTTGTTGCAAAAAAATAAGCATATATACTTTGTTATTTTGATTTTTTTATTAAAAAACACTACTTTGTAGCATATAAACACGGCGGTTTGGATTATCCCAAACCGCCGTGTTTAGTATTATTTTAATCAAATTTACTTATTATTTAGGTTTTCGAAAGAAAATGGTTGATTGGATTCGTTTTGGCGAGAAAAATACAAGATAGACAAGGCAACGACCGAAGATAAAAGTCGGAGGCCAA
>JAZORG010000103.1:0-24642 GCA_045656465.1 Christensenellaceae bacterium | reverse complement strand
AGAGTTCTAACGTCGTAATCACTTAATTTTTTCTGATATTCACGGCTTTGTATTCTTCCGCTTATTGCTATTTTCTCGCCAACGGCAAGATTTTTTGCAAACCTTGCATTTCTTCCCCACGCTATACACGGTATATAGTCCGACTTGTTATAAGAACGGTTAACAGCTATCAATACATCTGCGATTTCCCTGTTAAAGGGCGTTGTTCTGTATATCGGCGGTTTACAAATATAGCCCGTAAGCACTATGCTGTTAGGATTTCTTACTGGAGTTTCCTCCAAGAGTTCTCTTACAAAAACCGTTAGCATAAGTTTGCTTTTACCGTCAATAAGTTTATTGTAACTTCTAAATTGCCCGATTGCATTTATCGTTACACCCACTTTTAAGTTTTTATCGGTTATAAGGCGCTCTGAAACTGTTACTGGCAATATATCCCCCTGTCCCGAAAGACGTTTAACCAAAACGTTCATTTCATAAAAACCCTCGCCATAAACTTCGTGAGAGAACTCCGCTTGCGTTACTATCTCACCGCTAATAAAAACTTTATTGTTCTTTTCCTGTAAATAGTTCATATATATAATTTCCTCCAAAGATTTTCCTATGATTTTTTTACTTGCGCACCATCAGACGCCATATAATAATTATCCCTATAAATTAACTGACCTATAGGGACAAAAGAATATCCCTTTTCTTTTAACGATTTGATTATGTTAGGGAGGGCTTCTGCCGTGTGAAGCCCTTGATTGTGAAACAATACTATCGACCCGTTTTTAACCCTCGATACCACCCTTTTTTCTATCTCTTTTGCAGATAAATCTTTCCAGTCTAAACTGTCAACGTCCCATTGTATTGTATATAAACCAAGTTCTTTTGCCGTGTTAATTAATAAATCGTCATAATCCCCATATGGTGGACGAAAAACCTCTACGTTCTTCCCTGTTATATTTTCTATCGCTAACTTTGAGGTTTTAAGTTCTCTCTCAATAGCGGATTTATCTAACTTACTCATATATGGATGAGTTGCCGAATGCGTACCTATTTCGTGCCCTGCCTCGAAAATCTTTTTAACGTAATCGGGGTGTTTTTCCGTCCAAAATTCCACCATAAAAAAGTTGCATTTAACATCAAATTCTTTCATAACTGAAAGAAGCGTGTCTGTATAATCCGTTCCCCAAGCGCAATCAAAAGAGATTGCTATTTTCTTTTCTTGCGTTTGCACTCTATATATAGGAAGTTCTCTTAAATTACTTCCCGAAAATACTGCTTGAGCGCCTGTTTTGTGCAAACAGACTGTACATAGAATGATTGCCATTACCGTTGCTAGAAAAGATAATATTTTCTTTTTTGAGTAAATAGCAAAATACATTATAGCCCTTCCTTTATTCAAAGTTTTGTATATATTTGTCGAAGTCTGTCGCACTTTGCTACAACCTCTTTCTTACAAAATAACTTATGCTTAAACTCTCTTAAATATGAACGCAAAAAGGGGACTTTGCAAAAATTTTGCAAAGTCCCCTTAATAACTCCCTATTTTTTTATTTGTATAACATTTTATAATTTACAATCAGTTATTTTTAAGTTATCGTTATTTTCTTCACTAAATATTCCGCTCCACTTTTCAAGCGAATAACTATCTGCAAATACTTTAACGTTGTTAAGAGTTACTCCATTTGTATTTTCTACTTGCAAAACGTGATGACCACGTTCTCTTAATTTTACTTCGGTAAATACTGTATCTTTCGGTTCTGCCGACAAATGAATCTCTATATTTTTAAGTGTAATGTTTGATACACTACAGTTTTCAACAGCGCTAATCTTTGTGCCAGCAATACAGTCAAAGGTCATATTACTAAATTGGATGTTTTTAACCGAGCCGACTGGTCCGCCAACTACGATAGGCCAACACACCTTTTTAGCAGTTACGTTGTTTACTGTTATATCGCTAATATCCGCACAACAGTTCTGCCCGTAACGTGTTTGAATCAAAAATGTTGCACCTGCACGCCCAACACTTATATTTTCCACCTTAACGCCGTGTATTTCCCCTACGCCTACTCCAAACCTAATAGCGCACGCTGATGCAGAAAATTTACAATTCTTGACGCTGATATTCTCACACGGTTTAGGATTTTTTAACTTTTTAGAGTTGCACCTTATTGCAAGTGCATCATCTCCCGTGTCAATTTCACAATCGCTAATGTTTACGTTTTTACAACAATCGATATCTATTCCGTCAGTATTAGCAAAATAAATAGGATTAAAAACTTTAAGATTATCTATCTGTACGTTTTCACATCCGTGAAAAAACCACGCCCAACAGGTTGTGTTTTTAACTGTAATCCCTTGTACCTTTATGTTTTTACACTCTATAAAGCACACTAATTGACCTGGTCGAAAGTCAACTTTATCTTTTGAACTTGCAAAACCATATCGCCACATATAACCTGCTTCAAAACTGTTAATTCTGGGCTCTTCGTAAAAATAGTCTCCGTTTCCGTCTATCTCACCCTCTCCGGTTACTGAAATGTTAGACTGCTCAAGCACTATAATTAAATGTTTACCACGCCACATCTCTATTTTGCTTGATGAGTTTTGAGGATATGCATCTTCGTCATTATAATCATCAAGATTTGTGCTTGAAATTAATTTTGCGCCCTTTTCTAGATGTAACTCTACACCGCTTTTAAGATAAATTGTACCTAATAAATAATCACCTTTAGGCACAACAACCCTACCGCCACCATTTAAATAACATTGGTCAATAGCACTTTGAAAATACTTTGAATTAAGTATTTTTCCATTATTTATAGCCCCGTATTTTAATACATTATAATCCATAATAACCTCACCTATCTCTTATTATATATACGAAAAAAATATTGTCAATACTTTTTTAAATTTTAATGCATAAAACATCATTATATATATGTGTTTATTTCATAATTTAACTTTATAATATCAATATTGTATTATAATTTCTCTTGCATTTAACCATTTTATGTGTTATAATTTATAATATAAATCAAAATTCAAGGAGACAAATTATGCACGATTATCTTTGCCCCAATGACCCCAAGTTCATGGCGGATTCTGACTCACAGTCTATCCAAAATGCCGTAAACCAAGCAGAAAAAGGACCTATTAGAACGGTTAGAATTCCACGTGTGTGTAAACGTACTGGACTAGAAGAATGGATTATTGATAAATCTGTTTTGCTTCCCTCAAATATAACTATTATTCTTGACGACTGCCATCTTACCCTAAAAGAAGGTGTTTATGAGAATATTTTCCGTAATAAAAATATGTACACGGAAATATCGACAAAACCCGAGGGTAAGCAAACAGGTATTAGAATTATAGGCATAGGAGACGCTATTCTTGACGGTGGAAAAGGTAACGACTTAACCGAAGCGACAAGTATGAAAGATGGCAGACCAAGTATTCGTTTTAATAACTTCGTTTTATTGCATAACGTAACTGATTACGTTTTAGAAAACTTTTCTTGCTTAAACATGCGTTGGTGGGCAATTAATCAAATTTGTTGTACTCACGGTAGATTAGAAAACATACGCTTTTTTAACGGTAACTTAATTCGTAATCAAGATGGAATTGATTTAAGAATAGGTTGTTCTAACATATATATAAACAATATTAGTGGGCGCTGTGGAGATGACGTTGTTGCCCTCTCTGCTTTTGCTGGTGGAAAAGAATGCGAAAAATTCCTTGTTGAGGGAATGACGCCCGATATTCACGACGTTATAATTAAAAACGTTTGTGCTGATACCAACTATTCTTTAGTTGCGCTTCGCAATACAGACGGAGCAAAAATGTATCGTATAGATATTGAAAATATTATGACTTCCCCCAACCTTGTTTACGGACCTCGTAACGTTGTTCGTATAGGCGAAAATCTCTATTACAAAAAACGCACTTCTGTTATTGGTGAAACTTTTGATATTAACGTACGTGGTGTTTATTCACTAGCCCGTGCCACGGTAATTATCGGCGGTGCATTAAACGATTCACACATAAGCGATATATATGCAGGCGGAACTAGTATGAGCGCAATATCCACCTTTGCAATTCACAGATTCCTTGAACAAAAACAACTTTACGCTTGGGGTGGCGCAACTATGGAAAACGTTGTATTTGAAAACATTCACTACAACGGAACTGCAAAACATCTTGACGAGGAATGGATGAACGTTGTTGGTGAAGAATTTAGCGGTTGTGCGTTAGATTTTAGACGTATGCGTGAAAACGATTATCTAAAACGTGTAGTTTTCCGTGACGTTTTCTCTCGTGAGGGCGCTCCACTTTGTATTGACTGGTGCAACGTTAACCCCGATATTCGCAATTAATATTTATAAAGACAAACAACCTGTCGCCCGACATTTCGGAACGACAGGTTGTTTTTGTATGGTTACATTTAAGGGTGTTTAAATTTAATTATTTATTAAAATATCTTTTGAGTAAGCCTTCAAAAGCCTTGCCGTGGCGTGCTTCATCACGAGCCATTTCGTGTACGGTATCGTGAATTGCATCGAGATTCAATTCTTTTGCTTTTTTAGCAAGTTCAAATTTACCTAACGTTGCGCCATTTTCTGCTTCAATACGCATTTCAAGGTTTTTCTTTGTTGAATCAGTTACAACCTCTCCTAAAAGTTCAGCAAATTTTGCTGCGTGTTCAGCTTCTTCATACGCTGCCTTTTCCCAGTAAAGTCCAATTTCAGGATATCCTTCACGGTGAGCAACTCTTGCCATTGCAAGATACATACCTACTTCGGTGCATTCACCAGTAAAGTTCATTCTAAGTCCTTCAATAATTTCAGGATCAACTCCTTTCGCTACCCCTACAACGTGTTCTGCTGCCCAGCCTCTTTCACCTGCCTGTTCATTGAACTTGGACGCTGGTGCGTTACATTGGGGGCATTTTACAGGCGCTGAATCGCCTTCGTGTACATAACCACAAATAGTGCAAACAAATTTTTTCATAACAAATCTCCTTTTTGGGTGTTTTACCCTCTAATATTTTATTTTTTTATTCTATACAGTCGTTTGCACAATCTGTGCAATAACCATAATAAATACACTTTTCTCCATTTACCTTTACGCCAAGTTCATCTAGTTCTTTAGGCGTTTCGGCTGGCTTGAATAAATCTAAAATTCTTCCGCATCTACTACAGATAAAATGACTGTGCCTTGATACGTCTCCGTCATAGTGAAGTCTTTTATCTTCCGTTTCTAGCGTTATTATTACCTTATCGTCTCCAAGTTGCTTTAAGTTACGGTAAACTGTGCCTAAACTTATATTCGGTTCAACTTCTCTTGCCGAGGAATATATCATATCCGCTGTGGGATGATCTTTTCTTCCCTTTATAATTTGTGCTATCAATTCCCTTTGCCTTGAATACCGCATCTTAATTACCTCCTTTCAAATCGTTATCAGTAATGATTACTATTATTATATTCAATAGTTTAATGTTTGTCAAGTATTTTCTCATATATTTTTAAAATTTTTTAAAAAACACAAAAAAAGATTGCTGTAGGAATATCCTTACTGCAATCTTATATACATTATATATTTATATTTGAATATTTTCAAGTTCATCTAGCCAAAGTTTAGAAAGCGCATCAGATGGCATTTTAAATCCACTTCTTGGAGAAAGTGAAATTTCCGTTACTTTAACGCCATCTGGCATACACGAACGTTTGAATTGTTGATTAAAAAATCTTCTCATAAAGGTTTTAAGCCATTTAAGGATAGTTTTTTTATCAAAATCCCCATCAAAAGAATTTACTGCGGAATAGTAAATCTTTTCTGGTGTAAAACCTTTTTCTATAAACATATATAAAAAGAAGTCGTGTAAAACGTATGGGCCAACAATATCTTCGGTAACCTGCTTTATTTTACCGTTTTCTGCAGGGATAAGTTCAGGGCTAACAGGCGTATCAAGAACGTCTAATAAAACGCTTTTTAGTTTGCCTTTAGAATTTTTTGCTGTATATTCTACCAAATGCCTTACCAACGTTTTAGGAACAGAGCCGTTAACAGCGTACATACTCATATGGTCGCCGTTGTAGGTTGCCCAACCTAACGCAAGTTCAGAAAGGTCTCCTGTACCAACAACCAATCCTCCGCACATATTAGCTGTATCCATTAACACTTGAGTTCTTTCCCTTGCTTGTGCGTTTTCATAAGCGGGATCGTGCAGATTTTCCGAATGTCCAATATCCTTTAAGTGACGTTTTACAGATTTTGCAATATCTACCTTTTTTAACGTTACACCATAAGATTTTGCAAGTTTTACCGAATTGTCAAAGGTTCTTCCCGTTGTACCAAAACACGGCATCGTGATTGCTAGCACGTCTTTTTCTGGACGGTTACATAATTTAATTGCTCTAACAGCAACAATTAACGCAAGAGTAGAATCTAATCCACCCGATAAACCCAACACCACACTTTTTGAATTTGTATGCTCTATTCTTTTCTTTAGTGCGTGTGCTTGAATATCAAGCAATAACTCTTCTTCGCCTGCCTTTATAAAGGGTGTTTTGTTATATTTTCTATCGCATTTTACTTTGCTTATATCTAACGAAAAACCTACGTAATGAATAAGATTTTTCAAACAAGTCGTATTTGTTGCTTTTCTATTGGACCTTGCATAAGATAATGCTGTTAAATCTATATACGAAGTGCAAAAATCGTTTTCAAAAGGAGCATTTAACGATACGCACTCGCCGTTCTCATACACGACGGATGAACCAGAATACGCACCGTCTGTTGTAGATTCGCCATCACCTGCGTTTACGTTTATATATCCGCACGTTAAACGTAATGAACGCTCTTTTAATTTTTCGCAAAGCCGTGAAAATCTGCCCGAAAATTCTTCTGTTGCTGTAGGATTAACTACAAGGTTAACGCCGTTTGCGCAACCGATTTCAGACGGAGCAAACAAAACATCTGTATCACTATCGTTTTCAACGCAAATCTTTAAGCCACTCCCAGCATCTACATAAATAATATTTTTACTTACGGGAATTATATCGCCCCCCTTTTGACCGAACGTAACGTACCCTATTTCGCTGTCAAAATCAGAAAACACCCCGTCATTTATGTTTGAATGTTTTGCGGAAAAACCTAAAATAATTCCGTCTGTAAGTGCAGAGGTTACATTATACACTTTTCCGTCAATTTCAAGTGGTAATCCAACGAAAACAATTATGTTTTTGTTTAAGGTATATAAAGCAAGTTCTTTAATTGCAGAACGAGCGTTATCGAGCAAAGTTTTTGACAAAAACAAATCCCCGCACGTACTTCCTGTTAACGATAACGTGGGAAATACAAGAACTTGAACCTCACTAGATACTGCCCTATCTATGCCTTTTTTTATCTGTTCTTTGTTAAATTCAACGTCACAAACGCCAACCTTATTAACACAAGTTGCAATTTTTACATACCCCAAAGACATAAAAAATCTCCTTTTTTGCTTAAATTTAATCTTTTTATAATTCAATTTTACACCATTTTTATCAAAAACACAACTTTTTTATAAAACAAAAAACGGCTTTTTGCCGTTTTTGAAAGTTTTTACATTTTACTACTATTTATTTAATCACCATATCCATCAGGGTTTTTCGTTTGCCAGTTCATAGCATCTCTGCACATATCTTCGAGAGTTTTTTCCGCCTTAAATCCAATCACTTCTTTTGCAAGCGTAGGGTCAGCATAACATTCGTCTATGTCGCCTGGTCTGCGTGGCATAATTTTATATGGAATATGTTTACCTGTAACCTTTTCAAATGCTTTTACCATATCTAAAACGCTGTACCCTTGACCTGTTCCGAGGTTTACTATTAGCAAACCAGGATTTTCTGCAAGTTTATTTACCGCTAGAACGTGTCCTTTTGCAAGGTCAACAACGTGAATAAAATCTCTTACCCCCGTTCCGTCGTGCGTATCGTAATCATCACCGAATACGCCTAAATATTCTCTCTTACCAACCGCAACCTGCGTAATGTAAGGGCAAAGATTGTTAGGGATTCCTTTAGGGTCTTCGCCAATCAATCCGCTTTCGTGAGCGCCTACGGGGTTAAAATATCTTAATATTGCAATATTAAAAGATTTATCCGATGCATAAAGGTCTTTTAATATGTATTCTATAAACAACTTCGTGCTTCCATAAGGATTAGAGGTTGAAAGCGGAAAATCTTCTTTAATAGGAACGCTCTTGGGTTTACCATAAACAGTTGCAGATGACGAGAATACTAGATTTTTAACGTTGTGATCACGCATTGCAAACGCTAAAACAAGTAATCCCTCTATATTATTTTCATAATATTCAAGAGGTTTTGCGCAACTTTCCCCAACCGCTTTAAGTCCTGCAAAATTTATTACAGAATCAATCTTATTTTCGGTAAAAATTTTATCGAGTATTTTTCTATCTCTTATATCCCCCTCGTAAAACTTTATCTTTTTACCAGTAATGCTTTCAACACGTTTAACCGCTTCGTATTTACTGTTCATAAAGTTATCTATACACACAACCTCGTGTCCCGCATTTAATAGTTCCACAGAAGTATGCGAACCGATATATCCTGCACCACCCGTTACTAATACTTTCATTATTTATTCTCCTTTCTTAATTTGTCAAATTTTTCATAATATCTTCTTCCTAATTCATAGGAAGCGTCTCTGCAAAAATGAACGTTATCATTTATTCCGCAAACTTCTTTATTGCTTTTTAAATCTAAAGTTTCAGATACGTGTTCATACATAGAAAACTGCTCTTTTACCGCCATAATAGCGTCATTAATTGCTCTTACGTTTTCTTCTTTTTGTGTTTTTAGCCACAACGAACAAAATCCGCCCGATAAAAACGGAATATTCTCTCCGTATTTTTCCCTTAATCTTATTATAAATACAGTCAATTTCCCTTTATAAAAATCAAACCTTTGTTGGTAGTTAAAGTTAGCATTTTCAAAAATATCGTGTTCGCCCTGATGCCACAAAACACCGACTATACGGTTTTCTTTATTCATTGAAAGCGCAGCATCTGTCATCTCATACAATCTTTTTTCTAGTATTTGGTTTTCGCCCCAATGATTTTTTGCAAAACCTGTTCCACCGATTGCCGTTTGCACTAAAAGAAGTTTTCTTCCTTTTTCAAGATTTTTCTCTGCGTATTTTTTAGCGAACGACAAGCAAAAAGCTGCAGTTCTTTCTTCGCCCTCGCCCCTTTCGTCTGCTATATTTATGTAACAATCGCCCGTGCTCTTAACTCCAATCATATCGCCATAAGGCGTTTTCACTACGTCGGCAGTATAGTCTTCGTTAAACATTAATATTCTCTCGTCAACTATCCACGGCGTTGAACTTTTGCCCCTACCGCAACCAGATGCATTCGACTGACCAGCAACTATTATTATATCAAACTTCTCGTTACTTGGATTTTTTATTTTCACTTTTATCCCCTCACTTTACACCATTTGCGTTTAAGAAACGCAAAAAACCATCTTGACCATTTTTATCTTGCTTAAATACCGCTGTGTTAAAAAGAATATTTTTACAAATTTTGTTTACTCTTTCGGTTATCCTGTTTTGTGCATCTTCCATATCTTTAGAATAGCCCTCTTCTACAAGAGATTTTATCATATCTTTATGCGCATAAAGGTAATTATCTTTTTTGAATAACTCTTGCTCATCATAATCGACTTTTTTGCAAAGAATTTCAGCAATCATATTCAGTTGCTTCTTTAATCTTCCCGGAAGAATGAAAAGCCCCATCGCCTCTATTAGTCCTATTCCCTCTTTCTTGATATTGTGGTATTCGGGATGTGCGTGGAATATTCCGTCAGGATATTCAGAATTTGTTCTATTGTTACGAAGTATCATATCAATTATATATACGTTACCGTCTTTTCTGCACACAGGCGACAATGAATTATGCTTTACTTCCCCTGTGTTTGCGTAAATACCGCAACTTTCATCGGTATATGTTTCCCAAGAGGTTATAATATCGGTAGCAAAAGATTTAATCTCTTTTCTATTATCACTCTCAAGTCTAATAACGCTATTGTACCAATCGACAATTCCCACTTTTACGTTTGGATATTTTTCCGATTTTAACTGCACTTTAACAGGCGCATGGTGCATAGGCATTAAATGCCCACCACCTTGAAAATGTTCGTGATTGAGAATTGAACCACCAATTATCGGTAGCGATGCGTTTGTACCTATCATATAGTTAGGGAAATAATCTACAAAATCAGTAATCTTATCTATAGTATCCTTACCGATATGCATAGGCGTGTGCGATTCGGATATGGCTATCATATGTTCGTTATAATAAGCATATGGCGAATACTGAACAAACCATTTTTCTTTACCTAATTCAAGCGATATAGTTCTAATATTTTCACGTGCGGGATGGGTTGGCGTTCCCTCAAATCCCTCATTCTCTTTACAGAGTAAACAAGCGGGATATTTTGCCTTTTTGGGTGCGGTTAAAAGTTTTGCTATTTCTTTATTATCCTTTTCGGGTTTACTTAAATTTATTGTAATTTCCAAATACTTATCGCCGTCAGGATATTCCCACTTTAAGTTTCTACCTATTGCAGTTTTTTGAACGTAATTGTTTTTTACTGAAAGATTATAAAAATACTCGCAAGCTTTTTCAATTCCACTGTTTTCTTTTATCTCTCTAAATGTTGCGTTTACAACTGAAGGAAGAGGTGATAATATTCCGAAAATATAGGTGCTAAAAAGATTTTCAAGCCCTGCTTGAACAAGTCCGTTTTCTACTGCATATTGTTCTAAATCATTCACTATTATATCGGGAACGGATAAATCTTTTATAAATTCAAGATCAAGGGTTTCTTCTGTTGGCTGATCAAGTTTTAATTCCCTTAGCAAAATATTACGAAAATATATTTGGTCTCTATCGTTTAAATGAAGATGATATTTTGCATACGTAATGAGTTTTTCTGTTAAAATTTTTCCGTCAATCATTTTTCTCTCCTCTATTTTTATAATAGTAATAATATTTACATTCACGGTTTGAATTGTAAAGTTTTCTCTCTCTATCGCACCGTTTTCCAAAATACCTTTCAAAATTTTTAGCGCTTGTTATTATAAATGCCGACCAGTTGTCGAGTTTTTTATACGCTTCACCTAGCCACTTGTAACATTGCTCGGCTTCTTTTATATCATACACCCTTTCTCCGTAAGGGGGATTAGTTATGATAGTTCCATCGCTTAAACTGTTTTCAAAATATTTAACAGACTTTTCTACAAACTTTATTCTATCGTCAAGATTTGCTCTTTCTGCGTGACGTTTAGCAAGTTTTATCGCTTTAGGGTCTATATCCGATGCAAAAATTTCAATTTTTCTATTAAGTATTTCTTTATCTTTCGCCTCGGTAAATGCGAGGTCAAAATATTTTTGATCAAAATTTTTCCATTTATTAAAAGCAAAACTTCTCCCAACCCCTCCTGCAATATTTAAGGCAATCCTTGCTGTCTCTATCGCAATAGTTCCAGATCCGCAAAATGGGTCTGCAAAAGGGCGTTCGTGGTAGTAATCAGAAAGAAGTATTAACGCAGAGGCAAGCGTTTCTTTTATTGGTGCAATTCCCACCAAATCACGATATCCTCGCTTGTGCAATCCTACCCCACTAGTATTGATATATACGTTTACTTCGTCCTTAAAAATAGAAAATTCTATTGCGTATTCTGAACCGGTTTCCGTAAGTCTATTTACCCCGAATTTCTCACAAAGCCTTGTGGATATTGCTTTTTTAATAATGCTTTGACAAGAAGATATGGCAAAAAGCGTGCTTTTTACGCATTTTCCGTTCACAATAATTTTAGCATCTTTTGTAAAGTATTCTTCCCAAGCAACGTCCTTTGTCTGGTCGAACAAATCATCAAAGGTATTTGCATTAAATCTCGCTACGTTTATATATACCCTATCTGCCGTACGTAAGTTAACGTTTAGCCTCGCAACGTCTAGAGGACTACCTTGAATGGTTAACGCTCCGTTAATTGCAGGCGCACACTCGTAACCCAAACGTTTTAATTCGCTCTTTAAAACCTTTTCCACACCCGATGCACAAGTTAACGTTATATTAAGTTTATCTGGAAAGTATCCATTTTGTATCATTATTCTTTTATTTTAAACAATATATTTCATTTTTGCAAGTGATTTTCTAAATTATTTATTTTTATACAAAACTTTTGTCTTTTTTTACAAATGTTTTATTCTTAAGTTTATTTTACAGACTAAATTCGCAAAAAAATTAGCATTTTATATTGATTTTTTAAAAAATTTCTTGCAATATTAATATTTTCATTGTATAATTATGTATATTTATTATAAGGAGAACTATATATGAATGAAAATAGAAGTTATTTCAAATCGTTTATGAAATCTGGTTTGTTAGTTTTTACCCTTTTCATCACCACTTTAATAATGACTTTAATTTACTCCAACTATCAGTTCAAAATTTTAAGTAAATTTATGCATATAGACCATTTGGGAACATACATTGGTGTTGCGCTTATTTTAGGAGCAATAATCGGATTTGCATATTTACTACTCAACCTAAAAGTTAAACACTTAACACTAGCAGACGCAATTTATCTTGCATTAATAATAACGGGGCTTATTTTTACCGCTTGTTCTATCTTTTTTATCGGCTCTTTTAATACAAGAAGAATTCTTTTCTGCACTTTAACAATAGGTTTTGGCTTTATTTTATTTATTGCAAGAGTAATCTGCTTTAAGCATATCTCTCAAATTGCTGAAAAAGAAAAATCTTACGGAAAATTTAGAGCATATTTTGCAAAACTAATTGATAAGTATTCTCTCTTCTCAATTGCTTTATGCGCAGCGATAACCGTTTGTATTGTATATTTGGTTTTCGACATAAAGTTCTCAAGAGAACTTAAAGGCGATAATTATTTAATCTTCGCTTGTATATGCCTAGTTCCCGCATTTTTATATGCGCTCAAAGCTTCGTTTGATAAACACGTAAACTTGTTAGATGCTTTCTTACTTTCGGGAATCATTTCATTACCTGTTATATTAGTTCAAATTCTCGTTTCTGACTATTCTAAATCTAGAGTTTTAATTTGGGTAATGCTTGTAGTTTTATTTGCCCTCTTTTACGGAATGCGTTTTGTTCGTTTTGATAAAAATGCTACGGATAGAGAATTCGGTATTAAAAACGGCAAGAAACTTATCGGCTATTACGAAGGTATTTTTGCTAAGTTCGACGCTATTTTGGCCGTTGCAATCGGCGCTATTATCGCCCTCGTTGTACTCACACTTTTGAAAGGTCAAGCGATAAACGACTATCTACTTCACCAAGATTTACTTCATATCCAACCCAAGAGTTTGCCTGTTATTGCTGTTCTAGCAACCACATTAGTTGCCCTTGCTTTCTTTGCAGGCCTTCCCTTGATAGGAATTAAACTAAAACGCCATTTTGTGGGCGACTTCACTTTGGCAATCTGCGTATCGTTTGCTATCTTTGGATTGTTGACGTTACCTGTTTACCCCTCACCTTTATATTTCTATCTCTTAATTATCTTTACCGTTTACACATTTATTATTTCTATTGTGCGTGTGGATATGGTAAGAAAATCAGCATAATTTTATGAAAAATTAAAAACTTACGTTTTAAAACACACCCCAAAAGTTAAGCACTTTTGGGGTGTGTTTAATTTTTATGGTTTCTTTGTTACAAGTATTTATTATATTTATAATAGTTATAATATAAACAATATAATACGGCAGTTAATTTTTTATTATATTTATTGACAAGTTGTCCTTTTTTTTAGTAAAATTATATTGGTGGTGTTTTTTCATTGTGAATGGTAAAATTATTGAAAAAATCAGAAAAACAAGGTTTTTCTCCAAAGGAGATTTGATACTATATTCTGCAATTATATGTGCGGTAATTTTTCTTTTTGTCTTCTTTGTGTTTTTACCATTATCTACCTCTTCTAGTAACGGGTTTATTGTAACCAAAAACAATAAAATGGTTTGCACGTTTATAAGTGGCAATTTGACCGTTAAAGAAGAATTTATACCGCTTGTAACTTCTTTATCTACCGAAGATGGAACAGAAGTTACCGTTTATGTATCCACCGACAAGTTAGACTATAACGTTATTATGTTTTATAACGATGGTAGCGCAAAAATAACTAAAAGCACTTGTTCTAATTCAAAGGATTGTTGCTATTTTAATCCAATCAAGCAATCAGGGATTATTTACTGTGCTCCCCACTCACTTAAATTAGAACCCTTTAGCGGTGGCGAGTTTTTACCGCCCATTTCTGGAGGTGTTTCGTGAGAAAGAAAATCACTTTTAAGATTGCATTGAGTGGTATATTATGCGCTTTAGGGTTAATCGCTTTTATGCTTGAAAGCCTTCTACCCCCACTTATTTTGCCAGGAGCAAAACTAGGACTTTCTAATATATTTATTCTGCTTGCAGTTGTGCTTTTGGGGTGGCAATATGCTTTTGCCGTGCTTCTTATAAAAACAATACTCGGTTCTCTTTTTTCGGGTAACGTTTCCGCATTGCTTTACTCTCTTCCGTCTGGTATAATTGCCTTGACGACGCAAGTGTTGATGCTCTACTTTATAAAAAAAATTAGCATTGTTGCAGTTAGTATATGCGGTGGCGTTATAAATACTATTGTGCAGAATTTGGTTTTTTGTTTTGTCAATAACACAATATCGTATATGGCGTATTCCCCTTATCTTTCCCTATTAGGAATTGTATCGGGAGCGGTGGTTGGCTTTATCGTTTATCTTATTGTCATAAAACTACCTAATAGATTTACAGGCGTTTAGCCTAAACAAACTTAATTACTCACCTTTAAACTTATTCAAGGAGATAAAAAATTGAGCATTAGAGAAGGAAAAAATTATCTTTACGGTATCCACGTTAAGGATATGAAAGAACTTTGCGCAGATAAACCGATTGTCAAAATGCCTGCGCCCAAAAAAGTTTACATCAGTATGTCTCAACATATCGGCGCACCTGCTATTCCTATAGTGAACGTCGGTGATAAAGTAACAAAACGCCAACTTATTGGTAAAGCAAGTGGTGTTATATCTGCAAACGTTTTTTCTTCTGTTTGCGGAACTGTTACTGCTATTGAAGACATAGTTACTGCAAGTGGACTTAAAATGAAACACGTTGTTATTGAAAACGACGGAAGAGATGATGAAGTTTTCTTTGACAATATCGCTGATTTTCAACCACAAACAATAATTGAAAGGATAAGACTTGCCGGTATTGTAGGGTTAGGCGGAGCAGGATTTCCTACTGCTGTTAAACTTTCCCCCTCTACCCAACTTGACACTCTAATTATTAATGGTGCGGAATGCGAGCCATACCTTAACTGCGATTACAGGCTTATGCTTGAAAATACCGAAGATATTTATAGGGGTATTAAATATGCCTCGATTGCGCTTAATATCAAACGCATTATTATCGGTATAGAAGCAAATAAACCTCTAGCAATTAAGGCTTTTTCACAGTATTCTGATATCGAGGTTGTAGTTCTAAAAAAACAATATCCTATGGGTAGTGAAAAGCATCTTATTTACTGTACTACGGGAAGAAAAGTTCCCTGTGGCAAAATGCCGTTCGATGTGGGATGTTGCGTTCAAAACATTAAAACCGTTATTGCTATTAAACACGCCATTGATGATAACAAGGCGCTTTCTTCAACCGTGCTTACAGTAAGTGGAGGTGGAATTAAAGAACCTAAAAACTTACGTATTCAAATAGGCACACCTCTTGAGGATATAATAGAATTTTGCGGTGGTGTTTCTGATGAAACAGTCAAAATCGTTGCGGGCGGACCTATGATGGGTAAGATTATGACAGGAACAAATTCTTACACTAGAAAAACCAATTCTGGTTATCTATTCCTTACCGAAAAAGAAACGTCTTTAAGTCAGCCAACAAACTGTATAAACTGCGCTGTGTGCGCTAAAAACTGCCCTATGCGTCTTATGCCTATGTATATCGAAAGTTTCGCTCTTGCAGGCGACTATAAATCGGCGGAAAAATACGGTGCTATGAATTGTATCGAATGTGGTTCTTGCGCATATAACTGTCCTGCTAAACGTTCTTTAGTTCAGAGCATTTCTATGGCTAAATCAAAGATAAAGGAGATGAAACAAAATGCAAGATAAACTATTAAAAATTTCTTCCTCTCCACACGTTAAAGCACCAAAAACAACTAAACAAATTATGCTTCACGTTTGTATTGCACTAATTCCCGCCACAATTATGGGTATTGTTTTATTCGGTGGTATGGCTGCGTTGCTAATCGCACTTGCCCTTATTAGCGCAGTTGCTAGCGAGTTTGTATTTTTGTTGATATGTAAAAAACCTTTCAAGCAAATTGCAAAAGAATTTGACTTTACCTCTTGTGTTACAGGGCTTTTAGTTGGGCTTTCAATCGGCACAAATTACCCTTGGTATGCGCCTATTCTTGGCAGTATGTTTGCAATTATCGTTGTAAAAATGTTATTTGGTGGAACAGGTAAAAACGTTGTTAACCCTGCAGTTACAGGAAGAATTTTTATATTCATTTCTTTCCAAACGGTGGTTAGCGCTTGGATTCTCCCCTCGATAGCCTCTGTTACAGGTAATAACATAACTTCAGGAGCAACTATTCTTACCGGTCTTTTAGATGCTACTAACCCGACTCTACCAACCCTATCTAATTGGGATTTACTCCTCGGAACAGGTCTTGCAGGTTGTATCGGTGAAACTTGTAAACTCGCTCTATTTGTTGGGGGAATTTACCTTGCAGTTTTAGGAATTATAAATATTGGTTATCCCATTATTTATATAGGCGTAACAGGTTTATTCGCTGTTGCGCTTAACGGATTTCAATTCTCATATTTTTTACCGTCAATTTTATCGGGTGGGTTAATTCTCGGCGCAATTTTTATGGCTACAGATTACACTACTACCCCAAACACAACCCTCGGTAACGTGATCTATTTTATTCTTTTGGGATTGGTAACGGCAGGGCTTAGACAGGCTACGCATATGGAAGTTGTTTCGTTTGCAATTCTTCTTATGAACTTATTCGTTCCTTTGATTGATAAATTTATAATAAATAAACCTTTTGGTTATAAAAAAACCAAAAAGACAAAGGGAGGTAAACAATGAGTAAGTTAAAATCATTCTTTTCCTCAACTTGGTTTAGATGCATATCCGTGCTTTTAGTATTGTCCATAGTATTAAGCGGTACGCTTGCAATATTAAACGACGTTTTATACGTTTCCGCCAAAGAAAGAACCGACCGTGCAATTAAAAAGATTTATAACGACCTTGAAACTATCCCCACTTATGACACTATTATTGACGCAGACCGAACGATAGACGGCGCACCCGATAAACCTATCGATTACGACTTTGATAACGATCAAAACATTGATGGTCAAATAAATAAGATTTACGTTGTTGGTTCAACTGAAGAAGACCACGATATGCTTTTTCAAGCTGTTGGATTCAAAGGATATAAAGGCGGTTCAATAACTCTTTGGGTAAAAGTGAGATACACAACAGACGGCAACAAAACTATTGAGAAAGTAATTTTACAAGATTACGACAAGCAAACGCTTATGAGTAAATTAGACGGCTCTTTTTATAATAGATACGCAATTGACGTTACAGACGCTTATAAACAGGGTAAACTTTTCACAACTCAAGGCGGACAAGAACAGTTCACAAATCCCGTAAGCGGAGCGACCTACTCGGCAAACGCAGGCAACAATGCTGTTAACTGTATCCTAGCATACATAGGAGGTATAAAATGAAAACAAACATAAAAAAGATTGCTATCGACGGCATTTTGACCTCTAACCCCACATTAAAATTAGTTTTAGGCACTTGCCCTACACTAGCATTGACAACAATGGCTATGAACGGAATTTATATGGGGCTTGCAGTTACTTTTGTTTTGATTTGCAGTAACGTTTTGATTTCACTATTGAGAAAGATAATTCCCTCTCAAGTGAGAATCCCCGCTTTTGTATTGATAATAGCAACGTTTGTTACTATTGTAAGACTTGTTCTTGATAAACTTGTTCCCGTTGCTTACGATGTTTTAGGTCTTTATTTACCCCTAATCGTTGTTAACTGCATTATCCTTGCAAGGGCAGAAAGTTTTGCAAGTAAAAACGGGATTTTTGCATCTGCATTAGACGGATTATTTATGGGTATCGGATTTATGCTTGCATTAACGCTTATGGGTGCATTTAGAGAAGTTTTAGGCGCAGGCGCAATATTTGGAATTAAGCTGTGGAATTTTCAAATAGGTTTTTTCTCTTCAAGCGCAGGTTCGTTTTTTACTTATGCATTGTTCATCGCTGTATTTTCTCTTTGTTCGAATTCAATATCAAAACGCAGAAAAATAAAAAAAGCACTCTCATTAAAGGGCAGCGAAAATTTAGCCGAGGAGGTGTAATATGGCAGAATTTATAATGATTATAGTTTCGGCTATGTTTATAAACAACTTCGTTGTTGTTCAATTTCTAGGAATTTGCCCTTTCCTTGGTGTTTCAAAAGACTTTAAGAGCGCGCTCGGTATGGGGCTTGCAGTTACGTTCGTTATGACATTGACTTGCCTTATTACATACCCAATTTACACATTCATTCTCGTTCCGCTTGAAATTGAATTTATGGAAATTATCGTGTTCATCTTTATTATTGCTGCTATCGTGCAAATGATTGAGATGGTACTTAAAAAGTTCTCCCCCACACTTTATAGTGCTATGGGTATTTACCTACCTTTAATAACTACAAACTGTGCTGTGTTAGGTGTTGCGGAGTTAGTTATAGACACAAAACAAATTTCATCACTTATCGGTATTGCAAGTACACAAATGAATATGGGTTTTGCCGTTCTATATGGTTTATTTGCCGGCTTAGGCTTTACCCTTGCAATCGTTTTGATGAGTGGGATTAGAGAAAAAGTTTCAAGGCTTCCGCTAAACAAACACTTAAAAGGTTTCCCCATCGCTATGATTTGCGCTTGCTTTATCGCAATGGCATTTTACGTGTTTGCGCTTATTTAAGGAGGACTTATGGTAAATTTACTACTTAAAGATATTAACTTTGTTAATTTGGGTATAGTGGTTGCAATAGTTGCCGTTTTAGCAGTTGTCTTTGCCCTTTTAATCGTTTGGGTAAGCAAACTTTGTTACGTTAAAGAAGATGAAAAAACCAAAGCCGTATCTGATCTTCTTGCAGGAGCAAACTGCGGTGGATGCGGTTATGCTGGTTGCGCTGACTTTGCAAAAGCACTCGCCGAAGGAAAGTCTCAGTTAAACGCGTGCGGAGCAACATCTAACGAAAGCAAAGAAGAAATTGCAAAAATTCTTGAAATCCCCTTTGTTTCGGGAGCAAAAACTTTTGCCGTTGTAAAATGCGCCGGTGGAGATAATTGTAAGAATAAATTTGAATACGTTGGAAATTACGGTTGTACGGCTGAAATCACCTATCATAACGGTAGCAAACTCTGTATTGATGGTTGCCTTGGTGGTGGCTCGTGTGTTGAGGCGTGTTCGGAAAACGGAATTTCTATTAAAAATGGTGTTGCAGTTA
The DNA here is from genome assembly GCA_045656465.1 of Christensenellaceae bacterium. GTDB lineage: Bacteria > Bacillota > Clostridia > Christensenellales > Borkfalkiaceae > UBA1259. The sequence continues at coordinate 4,989 of JAZORG010000103.1, read as the reverse complement.
TTAACAGCGTGCTTTGTCAATCTTGCGGTGCGTGCATTATAAAATGCCCCAAAAATCTAATTGAACTAATCCCCTCATCTGCCAAGGTTTACGTTGCTTGCAACACAAAATGCCGTGGTAAGGACGTTATGAATGCTTGTTCAGTTGGTTGTATCGGATGTGGACTCTGCGCTAAAAATTGCCCTGAAAATGCAATTGAAATGGTAAACAATCTACCTGTTATCAATTATGAAAAATGCACGGGTTGTCTTACCTGTGTGCAAAAATGCCCAAGAAAATCCATTAAACAACTTTGATTTTTATTACAAAAGAAGGCGGTTACTCTAATTGAGCAACCGCCTTTATTTATTTGTTTTTATATTTTTGTTTTTTCTATTATGTTACCATCTATTGATTTTAGAGTTAAAATATCGTTATCCAAAATCATATAACTGTTTGCCGTTCCATTTTTAGGTAAGGAGGTTGACCCTGCGTTTGCAATAACCTTTCCATTTTCTTTTTGTATAAAACCTGTGTGAAAATGCCCGTAAATTACCGCATCATAATCGGTTTTTGGCATAGCATCCTTGTTATAGATATGTCCGTGCGTTAAAAATACGCTTTTCCCTCCGCTGATAACTACTGCGCTCTCTAAAAAATCAAATTCAGATATCATATTGTCAACTTGACTGTCGCAATTACCTTTAATTACAATCAAGTTATTTTTGTTTTCTTTTAGTATTTTCGCAACTTCCATAGGATTATAATCTCTTGGCAACTGATTTCTCGGCCCGTGATTATATATATCTCCTAAAAGTATTATTTTCTCTGCCTTTTCTACTTTTGCAATTTCCATTACTGCCTTTGCATAAAATGCAGAGCCGTGAACGTCTGATGCAATTAAAATTCTCATTCTTTTTCTCCGTTAATTAAATCACTTATAACTTCTTTAGCAAGCAACAACCCTGCCGTTGCAGGCACAAATATCATACTTGGTGGTGCTATTTTTCCGTCTGCTTTTTTTTGCTCGTTTTCGCTATTTTGTCCTCTTACTACTTGTTCCTCTGAATAAACGACTTTAACGTCTGTTATTCCCCTTTTATTAAGTTCTCGGCGCATAACCCGAGCCAGCGGGCAACCCTTTGTTTTGCTTATATCACAAACCCTTAAGGCGGTTAAATCCATCTTTCCACCCGTACCCATACAAGATATAATCTTAACGTTTTGACTTTTAGCACGCATTATTAGTTCTATTTTTGCGCTAACCGTGTCAACTGCATCGACCACGTAATCAAACTCGTCAAGGGGTATTTTGTCGGCATTTTCTGGCATATAAAAGGTTTTATGTACTTTTATATCTGCTTGTGGGTTGATTGATAACAGCCTTTCTTTCATAGCGTCAACCTTATCTTCTCCAACGTTTTTAGTTGTCGCTATAATTTGCCTGTTTATATTTGAAATATCAATCGTGTCGTTATCAATAAGCGTTAGTTTCCCCACTCCGCTTCTGATTAATGCTTCTGCCGTATAACCTCCAACTCCCCCGATACCAAACACGGCAACGGAGGAGTTCTTAAGGACTTGTAAATTATTTTCTCCGAGTAACATTTTTACTCTGACAAATTTTTCCATTATAAAAGATTTATACCTTTTTGTGCATTTTCTTTAATACATTCTTCCGACCATACAGACGACTGAACCTCGCCTATATGCGCTTTGTTTAAGAAGAACATACATAGTCTTGATTGACCTATTCCACCGCCTATAGTGAGTGGCAAACGATCACTTATAATATCTTGACAGTAAGGGTTTGAAAGTTTATGAAGTTCGCCTTTCTTCTTTAACTGTTTTTCAAGGCTAACTTTATCAACCCTTATTCCCATTGAGGAAATTTCAAGCGCAATACCCAAAACGTCATACCACAAAATCATATCGCCGTTTAGTTTCCAATCGTCGTAATCAGCAGCCCTTCCGTCGTGTGGTTTTCCGTCTTTTAATGGCCAACCAATTTTGTATAAAAATATCGCTCCGTATTTTTTTGCAGCCTCAATTTCCCTCTGCTTTCTATCCAAAGTGGGATATTCCTTTTCTAATTCGCTTGAAGATATAAATGTAATTTCTTCAGGAAGATTATGTACTAAAGACGGATATTTTTTATTTACTGCGATAGATAGTTTTTTAAGCGCTTTATAGATACTCCTAACCGTCTTTTTTAGATAGGAAAGTTTTCTTTCCTCTTTCTTTATAATCTTTTCCCAATCCCATTGGTCAACGTAAACAGAGTGAATTGCGTCTAAATCTTCATCTCTGCGAATTGCATTCATATCGGTATAAAGCCCAGTTTCGGGTGCAAAACCGTATTTCGCAAGCGCATTACGTTTCCACTTTGCAAGAGATTGCACAATTTCCACTTCTTTTTTCAAGTCCAAAACATCAAACCTTACTGCACGTTCAAAACCATTTAGGTTGTCGTTAAGTCCCGTTTCAGGCAACACGAACAAAGGCGCAGAAACACGTGTTAGTTTTAACGCCTTTGCTAGTTCCTTTTCAAAAGTGTCTTTTATGAATTTTATTGCTACTTCTGTTTCTAACAGGTTGAGCGTGGATTTATACATTTAAGCAATAACTCCTTGGTATAAAGGATATTTTTCGATAAGTTTTTTAACTTCCGCACGAACGTAATCGAAAGCCTCTTCTTTTTTGTTGATAATTTCGGTGATAAGTTCTGCAATCTTTTCGCAATCTTCTTCCTTAAAACCACGGCTTGTTACGCTAGGTGTTCCGATACGTACACCACTAGTAACAAACGGTTTCTGTTTATCAAACGGAATTGCGTTTTTATTAAGGGTAATGTTTACTTCGTCAAGAAGATGCTCGAGTTCTTTACCCGTGATATCTTTATCAGAAAGGTCTAAAAGCATTAAGTGATTATCCGTTCCACCCGAAACGAGTTTAACACCGAGGGACAAGAATTTTTCGCTCATTGCCTTAGAGTTTTTCAAGATTTGTTCTTGATAAGCCTTAAATTCGGGTTTTAATGCTTCGCCAAAAGCGGCTGCTTTTGCTGCGATAATGTGCATTAAAGGTCCACCCTGTGTTCCAGGGAATACAGCCTTATCAATAATTTTTGCATATTCTGCCTTACATAAAATCATACCGCCACGAGGACCTCTTAAAGTTTTATGCGTTGTAGTAGTAACAAAATCTGCATAAGGAACAGGGCTTGGGTGAAGACCTGTTGCAACAAGACCAGCGATATGCGCAATATCTACCATCATATAGCATCCTGCTTTATCGCAAATTTCCCTAATTCTCTTAAAGTCTAAAATTCTAGGATATGCACTAGCACCACATACGAAAATGTTAGGTTTAACCTCTAAAACCTGTGCCTCTAAATCATCATAATCAATTGCGCCCGTTTCTTCCTTAACGCCGTAACCTACTGCATTAAAATATTTACCAGAAACTGTTACAGGGCTTCCGTGCGTAAGGTGGCCACCGTGAGCAAGGCTCATACCCATAATCGTATCGCCTGGTTTTAATACGGCAAAATATACTGCGAAGTTTGCATTTGCGCCACTATGTGGTTGAACGTTTGCATGCTCTGCGTTAAATAATTTTTTTGCTCTTTCTATTGCAAGTGTTTCAACAATATCAACGCATTGGCATCCACCGTAATAACGGTGTTCGGGATAACCCTCTGCATATTTATTTGTAAGAACACTACCTGCTGCGAGCAAAACACTTTCTGAAACGAAGTTTTCGCTTGCTATAAGTTCAATGTTGTTTCTCTGTCTTGATAATTCTTTTTCTAAACCTGCATAAAGTTCCGGGTCTGAATTCTTAATTGAAGTGTAGTCAATCATTTGTTTTCTCCTTGATTTTCTTATGTTACATTATTATTTACAAATATTTAATGAGCATTTGCGAAAGATTTGCTTTCACGGTAAGCCCAACCGCTTTTTCCTTTAGTTCGCCATTCTTAAACACCACTAGAGTAGGTATTGATTGAATAGCGTATTTTGATGCAATAGATGCATTTTCATCCACATCAACCTTAACAACCACAACCTTGTCCCCAACTTCTTCTGCAAACTCTTTTAATATAGGCGCTTGCATTTTACAAGGTCCGCACCAAGTGGCGTAAAAATCCACCAAAACGGGTTTATTGGAATTTATCGTTTTATCAAACTCCTCCGTCCCTAAAATGTTTTTTATTTCAATCATGATTTTGTTCCCCTTTTCCTAATATTTGAACGATTACGAATTTATAGTCTAGTTTATTTTTAAGTCTTTTATCGATAACCGCTAAAATATTATACCACATAATGATAAAAATTACACTTAAAATAAGCAACCAAATCTCTATACCTATAAAAAAATAAGTAATCAATGCTGAAACGCCTATTAAAAGTAAGGGAACTAAAAACACGAGTATTGCACCAAGCAGTTTACTGTCTTTTTGTCGTTCTATTATTACCGTATCGCCAACCGATGCATTCAATTTATTTTCTGCGTTAAACTCTATATGCGATGCGTTTTTGGGGAAAAGACACATTCCACATTTGTCGCATTGTTCTTTTTTATCAACACGAACCACCGCTTGACCTTTTTCGGTTTTTATTATTACGCCCTGTTCTGTCATTTAACAAATTCGCACAGTTTTGAAAACTCAACTTCCGTTTCCGTTCCGTCTGCCATATTCTTAATCTTTACAACTTGTTTTTCAAGTTCATCAGAACCTATTACGGCAACAAATTTTGCGCCGATTTTGTCTGCGTATTTAAACTGCGCTTTTATTCCTCTTCCCATATGGTCAAAGTCTGCAGATATATTACTCATTCTTAAATTATTGCAAAGTTCAAAGGCTTTTTCTCTCTCTTTTTCGCCCATAGGAGCAAGGTAAACTTTAACTTTATTATTGTTTTCTATAACCTTGCCCGTATTTTCTAAAAGCATTAATATTCTCTCTATTCCAACGGCAAAACCTATACCTGGGGTGTCGTTACC
>JAZORG010000102.1:0-23170 GCA_045656465.1 Christensenellaceae bacterium | reverse complement strand
AAGGTTGGAAGATTGTCAAACCTTTAACATTGCAGGAAGAAGAAATTTTTGAACAGGAGCAATCCTCATCACTCGCTAAAGTGAAAATTACCAAAGCGCTTATAACTTTGTCTGACGTGTTAAGATTTCAAGATGAGATTGAAGGCGATGTCGTTGTACTTGGAAGTTCAGGTCTTGGAGTTGTAAGTGAAACGGAAACAAATCTATTCGGTTTAGAAAAAGGTCAACACGTTTATATCGTTCCCAATAGTCCTTGCAAAAATTGTCATAACTGTAAAAGTGGAAACGAATCTCAATGTTCCGATCTTCAAGTTGCAGGTGTTGATACTGATGGTTTTTTGTGTGATTTTGCAAGCGTTGACCCTGCTAAGCTTTTCATTCTCCCTGAAAGCGTTTCCGATTTAGAAGCGTTATTTATAGAACATATTTCTCTTGCGATATCTGTTGTTGATAAACTTGCTATTCAAAAAGGTGATTACGTTGCTATTGTTGGCGCAAATAATTTTGGAAACATTCTTGCCCAACTTCTAATTTACTATCAAGCTGTTCCCATCATCGTAACAACTAATGAAGAAGACTACAAGATTGCAAAAGATTCTGGTATATATTACGTATTAGGCGCAGATGAAAACTGGCAAAAAGAAGTATCCAGTATTACTAGCGGTAGAATGACAAAGAGCGTTGTTTATATTGCAGACTGCAACATTCCTACGGCTAAAGCATTCTCACTCGCCTCTTTTAACGCAGGCGTTGCTTATACAGGCGTAACACTTAAAAATACTTCGGTATCATTTTCTCAAGCAGTTAAGAAACAACTTCAAATTCAATGTATAAATAGTAGGTTTGGTAACACGGCAACAGCAATTAACCTTATTGCAAATAAAGCAATAAACTTCTCTCATTTAAAACTTGATAGCGCAAATTATGACCAAGTTCCATCTGTTTTAAGAAAAATGAGCGATACGTTAGAGAAAAACGGAAAAATATACGAAACAGTAGTTGATCTTGTATAATAACAATGTTTCAAGTTAATTCTTTTTATAAAAAAAGGCGGAAAATTCTTCCGTCTTTTTTAATTCTTTTGTTTAATTTTCTTTTGCTTTTCGGCAAAAAAGAAATTTGAGGATTTTTCGTATTATCATTGGTGGTTTCACACAGCAAATTTTCATAATAATACCTCGTAATTATACTATATGCCGAAAAGTATTAAATTTGTCAAAATATATTAAATTTCACGAAGTTCTTTAATAATAAGTGCTCTGTCGGGAGCGCCAAACACAGTACTTCCTGCAACAATCACGTTAGCACCTGCGTCTTTGCACAGTTTTACGTTGTCCTTGGTTATGCCCCCGTCTATCTCTATGTCTATTTCTTTACCAGATTTTGCTACAAGATCAGCAACCTCTTTAATTTTCGGCACAACGTCAGGGATGAACTTTTGCCCCCCAAATCCTGGGAAAACACTCATAAGTAATATCATATCGCAAAGTTCAACAACGTCTGCGATCTTTTCAGCAGGCGTATCTGGATTTATAACAACACCACACTTCACACCCAATTCTTTTATCTCTAAAAGTGTTTGTTTAAGTCTATCTCCGCACGCTTCATAATGTACTGTTATAATATCTGCACCTGCCTCAGCAAACTGCTTAATATAATTCCAAGGCTTGACAATCATTAGATGAGCATCGAAAATAGCGTTTGAATAAGATCTAACTTCTTTAATCATTTTAGGTCCAAACGAAATATTTTTAACAAAACTTCCGTCCATAACGTCTAAATGAATAACATCTGCACCAGCGTTTGTTATATCACGAATTTCCTCTCCCAACCTTGCAAAGTCCGCCGATAAAATAGACGGCGCAATTTTAATTTTTTTCATAACTAATTCTCCTTTCTTTTAAAGTATTAAATATTTGTACGTATCTTTCGTAACGTTCTTTTGATAATTCTCCACTTTCAACGCCTTTTTTTATTGCACATTCGGGCTCATTTATATGATTACATCTTCTAAATTTGCAATTAGATGACAATTCAACGTATTCGGGATAACAACTAGGTAAATCCTCTATGTTAACGTCTGCATCAATGACTGCAAATCCTGGAGTATCAATTATCCTAAATTCTCCGCTTTCAAAAATTTCAGAATGTGTCGTAGTATGTTTTCCACGAAGTATTTTTTCGCTTAAATCCCCAACTTTGAGATCAAGTCCAAGTACAGCGTTGATAAGTGAAGTCTTACCTACTGCGCTCTGCCCTGCTAAAACGTTAAGCTTGCCTTTAACTTTTTCTAAAAGAGCCTTGACCCCTTTTTTACTTTTTGTTGAAATATCATAAATTTCAATTCCTAAACTGCCATATTCTTCCTTAAGATGCTCATAAACCTCAGTATTTATATCTGTTTTATTAGCAACAATAATAAACTCAACATTCTCTTTAACAGAGTTTAAATACAATTTGTCTATAACAAAATAATCTGGTTTAGGTTCAGGAGAAACAACCGCTAGAATCATATCAATATTTGATACGTTAGGTCTTATGAAACGGTTTTTTCGCTCCTCAATAGCAACGATAGAACTTCCCTCAACCCTAACAATATCGCCTACTAAAATCCCATTACCAAAATGTTTCAATACGCCTCTTGCTCGGCATTTAATCACCTCATTATTACATTTAACATAATAACTGTCTGTATGAACTTTATAAACTTGACCTATCAATCGTTATCCTCTTTTAATTTTGTTCTTCTAAATATCTTTGTCTTAACTGCCCGCAAGCGCCGTCAATATCCTCACCCATTCTTCTTCTTAAAGTAGCAGACAAACCACCTTTTTCTAAAAGCCCCAAAAATCTATACGCATCTTTATCCGTTACACTCTTTAAGGAATTTTCCTTAACTTCATTAAGTCTTATTAGATTAACGTGACAAGGTTTACCTTTTAGCAAATAAATAAGTTGTTCTGCATGTTTTTGCGTATCGTTATTTCCCCTAATCAATACGTATTCAAAGATGTATCTTCTTCCTGTTTTATTAAAATAAGTCGAACAAGCAGAAAGAATTTCATCAATTTTATATTTTTTTGCAATAGGCATTATTTCTTGTCGTTCACTATCAAATGGCGAATGCAGAGAAACAGTAAGATTGATTGGAATATTTTCATTAGAAAGTTGAATCATTTTAGGAACAATCCCAGAAGTCGAAAGACTTATATTTCTTGGACTTATATTTATTCCATTTTTACTTGAAACAAGTTTTAGAAAAGATATTGTATTGTCATAGTTATCTAAAGGTTCGCCACTTCCCATTAAAACTACGTTAATTATTTTACGTTTATCGCCTAACCCTCCGCCGAGATGTCTATTAACGCAAATAATTTGACCTAATATTTCACACGGCTCTAAATTGCGTACTAAACCATTTAAGCCAGAAGCACAAAAAGAACAGTGCATACGACAACCCACTTGAGTAGAAACACAAAGGGTGTATCCATATTTATATTTCATTAACACACCCTCAATGACGTTACCATCTCGTAAATGATATAAAAATTTTTGAGTACCGTCAACTGAAGTTAATGATTTTATAATTTTGATGGGCATAGCGTCATACTTCTCAGAGAGTTTTTCTCTAAAAGTTTTTGACAAATCTGTCATCTCGGAAAAATCTGAACCTAAATAAAGAGATTTAAAAATTTGACCTGTTCTAAAACTCTTTTCACCCATTTCCAAAACTATTTTATTTAATTGTTCAAAATCATAGTTTAATATACAATCTTTCAAAGTTAAAATACTCTCTTTATTTTTGCAACAAAAAAACCATGTCCGCCTGATATATCGGGAAGAAATTGATTCGCCCCTAAAACGTTTTCGTGCTTTAATTTACTATCGATTTGACAAAGTTCAAATCCTTTTATGTCTGACATAAAAGATTTTACAATCTCTATATTTTCACAACTTAAAATAGAACAAGTAGAATAATAGATATATCCACCCTTTTTAACATATTTTGAAACGTTTTTTAGAATTCGCAATTGTTGAACTTTTAAACTTTCAATATTCTCTATTTCCCTATTTAGTTTTATATCAGGATTATCACATACGACTCCTAAACCACTACACGGTGCATCACATAAAACCGTATCAAATGTATCGACAAATTCCTGCTTAAACTCCCCTGCATCCATAACAGAAGCGTCAATATTGTCAACATTCATTCGTGATTTATAATCTTCAATAAGACCAACACGATGCGGATGAATATCCCACGAAGTTACATTTTTACACTTATACGAAAGTCTTATACTTTTACCGCCAGGAGCAGCGCAACAATCTAAAATGTTTTCGCACTCATCAATCAGTTCACAAATTGCCACAGACGGCAAGGCTTGATAAGTATAAATGCCCTTATCATAGTCCTCGTTTCTTACAAAATTTTTAACAAGAAACACATTATCGAAAGGAGTCCTTTCATATTGCACTTTTCTCTCTTGTAAATATATTTCACCATCAATTTTATAAAATGATAAACAATTCTTTTCGTTTTGAGCGCCAAGTATTGCTCTTGTTCTCTCTATTCCATAGTCATTAATTAATTCTTTAACAGCAAATAGCGGGTAAGAATATTTAATTGAAAGATTTTCTGTTTCATCTTTAGGAAATTCTATTGTTTGCGTCGCAAATTTTCTCAAGAAAGCATTTACAAAACCTGAAGTGCCACCCTTACCCAACTTTTTTGTTAATTCTACGGCGTTTTTTGTTACAGCATACTCCCTTTTCCCTAGATATTTTATTGCATACATAGCAATTTTTAGGATTGTTCTAACGACAAGTTTGGGGGTCTTTTCCGTAAGCGATTTAATATAATATGAAAGTTCTATGTCTTTATCGAGCACACCATAGCACGTTTTTATAGTAAGTGATCGGTTTTGCTCCTCTATCATCGTGGATAAAATTGCTTGCTTAAAATACATTTTATCGCTGTAAACTTTATTAAGAATGCAATAACAATCGTAAAAATAATTTACCATCAGATAAAGTCCTCTCCGACCGTTAATTTATTTCCACGTAAAAAATCAGATATATTCATTTGATTTCCACCGGATTTTTGCACACGTAGTAAAGACAATGCCCCTTTTCCACATGCGATTACAAGTTTATTTTTATCGACAAAAACTATTTTTCCTTGTTCTCCAGAATAATCAACAACTTCTGCATTATAAATTTTAAAAAGTTGCTCCTTAAAAGTGCAAAAAGCAACGGGGACGGGATTAAATGCTCTAATTTGGTTATAAATAACCTCTGCGCTGTTTGACCAATCAATTTTAGCCATTTCTTTTTTTATTATTTTACTTCCGCTAGCCTTACTTTCATCTTGTTTTACAAATTCTGCCTTTCCATTTGTAATTAAATCTAGAGCCTCGATAATGCATTCTGCACCTAAAAAAGACAATCTATCAAACAATTCCCCACAAGTCTCATCGGGTTTAATTGTAAGTTCGCGTTGTAATAGCACATCTCCTGTATCAATACCGATATCCGTACGCATTACACTTATTCCTGTTGTTTTCTCGCCATTTAATATCGCAAAATGAATAGGAGATGCTCCCCTATATGCAGGCAAAAGTGATGCGTGAATATTTATTACACCATACTTTGGAATGTCTAAAATCTCTTGAGATAATATTTGCCCAAAAGCACAAGTAATCATTATATCAGGGTTAAGTTTTTTAAGGTCATTTACCCCCTCAACTCTAATTTTATCATACTGATAAACGGGAATACCAACCTCGTTCGCATAATCTTTAACGGGAGGTGACGTTAATATCTGTTTTCTTCCAACAGGTTTGTCTTTATTGGTAATTACGGCAATAATATTATGTTTTCCCTCTTCATAAATCTTCTTTAAAGGAAGAACGGCAAAGTCAGGCGTTCCAAGATAGATTATATTCAAAATCAATCCTCCATAATATTTTCAGCCTTGTCCACGTAAACAATGCCGTCTAAATGATCATATTCGTGACAAAAAGCACGTGCAAGAAAGCCCTCTGCATTTATGGTAAATGGTTTGCCATATCTATCGAAGGCTTTTACAGTTACAAAATTAGGACGTGTTACTATACCGTGTTTACCCCTAACGGATAAACACCCTTCTTCACCACGTTGTTTTCCTTTACTGCTAATAATTTGAGGATTTATACATTCAAAATAAGCATCATCAACCCAAACAATAAAAATTCTGCGAAGAACACCTACTTGTGGAGCAGCAAGACCTGCGCCATTAACTTTTTTAAGTGTTTGTTTCATATCGTCTAAAAGTTGATGAGTTTTTTCACCAAAATCGGTTACCTCAAAACTTTTTTTTCTTAACGTTGGATCTCCTAATTGTATAATATTTCTAATTGCCATTTTATTTTCCTCTAAGTTAAATTATTGGGATTTACTTCCATATAAACAGAAACCGCTCTCGAATTATACCTATCTGAATATGAGAAAATCGTATCTATTAGATGCTTATTTCCCGATTCAATACGCATAAGAACCTGAAAACGATATTTATTTTGCAATCGTTTTAAAGGTGCTTTCATGCAACCAAAAAAACGAAACTTGTCTCTTTGTGTATTGTATATAGTTGTAAGCAAGTCATAAACATCTTTTGTCGTGGACAACGCTTTTTCCTCGTTTTCCCCACTTATAAGCACTCTAACAACGTCGGTAAAAGGAGGAAATGCCGTCGCTTTTCTTATTGATATTTCTTGCTTAAAGAAATTTTCATAGTCATAATTTATCGCATATCTAAGAACGGGATGATCAGGAGTATATGTCTGCAACACGACTTTACCAGCCATTTCTGCTCTTCCACTTCTACCCGCTACTTGAGTTAATAGTTGATAGGTGCGCTCATTGCTGCGATAGTCTGAAAAATGCAAACTCATATCCGCATCGAGAATTCCAACCAAGGTTACGTGTGGGAAATCATGCCCTTTTGCAATCATTTGTGTTCCAACCAAAATATCCGCTTTCTGTTGCGAAAACTGACTTAATATGTTAAAATGCCCCTCTTTACTTTGGGTCGTGTCTCTATCCATACGTAAAATTCTTGCTTTGGGATATAATTTATTGAGTTCAGATACAATACGCTCTGTTCCTGTTCCACCGTAACGTATGAATGGGCTTCCACACTCCGTGCAAGCAGTTATCATTTTATATTTTGCACCGCAATAGTGGCACAATAGCGATTCGTCTTCCTTATGATATGTTAACGAAACGTCGCAATCGGTACATTTTTGAACGTGCCCACATTCAGTACATATGACTGATTTTGAGTAACCCCTTTGATTAAGGAAAAGTATCGCTTGATTACCCTGCTTTAAGCATTCCTCTAACTCGGCTTTTAGTACAGATGAAAAAGGTGAATTATTTCCTCTTCTAATTTCCTTTCTCATATCTGCTATTTCAACTATAGGTAAAGGCTTTTTATTTATTCTTTCAGGTAATTCAATTAAATTATATTGACCATCAATTGCTTTTAGGTAACTCTCAACAGAAGGGGTTGCACTACCCAAAACAAGTTTTGCACCGTTTAATTCTGCACGACGAATAGCAACGTCAACGGTTGAATATCTAGGAGAAGATTCACTTATGTAACTACCATCGTGTTCTTCATCTATAATAATAACACCAACATTTTCTACAGGTGCAAAAATTGCACTCCTTGCCCCGATTGCAATTTTTGCTTGACCGTTACGCAATCTCCACCACTCGTCAAAACGTTCGCCAGCAGATAAACCACTATGAAGTATTGCTGCATTATCGCCAAAACGGGAACGCAATTGCTTAAGCATTTGAGGGGTCAAAGATATCTCGGGAACAAGCATAATTGCCGAATGATTATTTTCAATTGCTTTATTTATAAGGCTTAAATATACTTCAGTTTTTCCACTTCCTGTAACACCATGAAGCAAACTTACTTGCTTATCAGAAGTTAAAACACTATTTACCGCATATTCTTGTTTTAAGGTTAACTTTACTTTTTTATCTATATTTTCTAACTTTTTATAGGGTGAACGAAGATTCTTTTCCTTGATTACTTCTACATAGCCTTTTTCTATAACAGAATTTACTGCAGATGCACCGAAGGTATCACATACCCTTGTAAAGTTGCTCTTACCGTTATCTTTTAAAAAAAGAAGTAGTTCTTTCTGTTTATACGCACTTTTTCGCAAACCTGATAAAACGTACTCAAGATCAATTTCTTCCTTAAGAAAGACACTTCTGAAAAATTGTTCTTTAACTTTACCCTTTCGCATTTCCGATGGTAAAAACAGCCTTAACGCTAAAGCCCTGGTAACGTAACAAGTTTCACAAATATAATTCATCAATTTTAGAGTTTCTTCTGTTAATACAGGTGTTTCCTCTAAAAGTTTTATTATCGGCTTAATCTTTTCAGGAGAATAATTGCAGGTATCCTTTATTTTAACAACAATCCCTTCTAATAACTTATTGCCAAAAGGCACAACCACTCGGCTACCCGCTTGAATTGTGTTATCAGTAAAAGAATATTCAAAAATTTTATCAACCTCAACGTTTGTTATGTCAACTATTACGTCTGCAAACATCTTTCATCCTAAAAATAAAATATGCCCACCGTAAACGATGAACACATTTTGTTCTTCTACTTAATCGTTGGTGGCAATTAACTTACCGTCGTAAATTTCCTGCGCAGCAACAGATATGGGTTTTTCTTTACCAGGAAGCTCACTATAACCCTGATTCTGCGCCTGTTCCATAAGTTGCCTTGCACGTTTACTTGTAACGATGCAAAGTTCGTATTTAGACCCAATCTTTTGCGCTAATTCATCGATAGGTGGTTTATGTATCATTTCCATCTCCTTTTCGGACTATTTATTCTTTTCCGATTCTATAATTTTTTCTATATTTTCAACAGCAGTCATCAACTCGTCGTTTATAACCGTGTAATCATATTGGTCTTGTTTTCCTGTTTCGTACTCTATTCTCTGCATTCGCAGTTGGATTTTTTCTATAGATTCCGTGCTTCTTTTAATAAGTCTATTTCTTATTTCATCTACTGACGGCGGAAGCAACATAATAAGAACAGCATTCGGGTAATTCTTTTTTACTTCTATCCCACCGTTAACGTCAATCTCTAGTAACACGTCGTGATCGTTAAGAGAATCCATAACAAACTGTTTTGGAGTGCCGTAAAAATTTTCAAAGTGTTCAGAATATTCCAAAAACCCGTTATTTGCAATCTTATCCTTAAATTTGGATTTTTCTATAAAAAAGTATTCTCTGCCGTGTTGCTCACCCTCTCTAGGATTTCTAGTGGTACAAGAAATGCTTAAAGACAAATGCTCGTTTCTCTCTACAAGAAGTTTTGCAATCGTTCCCTTTCCCACACCTGACGGTCCAGATAAAACAACCAAAATATTTCTTTTACTCAAGGTTTTGCACCTGCTCTCTAACTTTTTCTATTTCATTCTTTAATTCTAACGCAAAACGTGTAACTTCAATGTCGTTAGATTTTGAACAAATGGTGTTTGTTTCTCTGTTGAACTCTTGCATTAAAAAATCAAGTTTTTTTCCTGCGCCGTCAACCTTTGCGATCTCTCTGAATTGGTTTATATGAGAATTTAACCTAGTAAGTTCCTCGTCAATGTTAACCCTGTCGGTATAAAAAGCAACTTCGTTTAACAATCTTGTTTCATCATATTTAACATCTTTAAGAAACTCGGAAATTCTATTTTGAAGTTTTTCCTTATATTCTTGTGCAACGAGTGGAGCTCTTTCTTTAATCTTAGATGAAAGCCCTTCAATAGTATTCATACGAGCAAGCATATCGGCTACAAGTTTATTTCCCTCTGTATCTCTCATACTATTAAGCTTTTCGCAAGCCTCTTTTACTGTATTAACAAGTAATTCCTCAAGTTCTGTTACGTCAAGAACAGAATTATCCGTTATAACGTCAGGCGACTTCATTAACATACTTACAGAAAAATCATTAGTTAAAGAAAGTTTTTCAGCAATAAGCTCACTAGCCTTAAAATAACTGTTTGCCTTATCAATATTTACTGATATATCTGCAGAATTTTCCCTTGAATCAATAAAATTGATAAAGACGTCTATTCTACCACGCTTAACATAATTTTGAACGGTTTTTCTAACACGATCTTCAAGAGAAATAAACGCTCTAGGACATTTAAGATTAAAATCAAAATTACGATTATTAACTGTTTTAATTTCAACGACAAGATTTATGCCGTTATCACAAAATTCAGCCCTTCCATATCCGGTCATACTGAGCATAAATATTGCCTCCTTAGTAAATAATTAAAATATTTAATATATTTTAGCACAAAATAATTTATTTTTCAACCATTTATAAGCGATTTAAAAGTTTCCTCATCAATTATTTTAATTCCAAGTTGAATTGCTTTGTCAATTTTACTCCCTGCATTCTCACCAGCAAGTACAATCGTAGTTCTTTTTGACACACTAGAAAGCACTTCACCACCTAGCGACTCAATAATTTTTGTAGCTTCGTCCCTCTTAAAATCAGAAAGAGTTCCTGTTAAAACGAATTTTTCATTAGAAAAAAACCCAACCTTGTTTTGACTTTCGTATATAATCTCTACGCCAAACCCAATCATCTTATTGATTTCATCGAGGTTTTTTTGAGAAGAAAAATAATCTACAATACAGTCTGCAACTATTTCCCCAACATCTTCAATCTCTAACAATTTATCTTTAGTTGCATGAACAAGATCAGACAAATTTTCAAATTTTTTTGATAAATCCCTTGCTGTTTTCTTTCCAACATTATCAATGCCAAGCGCATAAATAAAATTAGCAAAAGGAACTTTTTTAGATTTTTCTATTGCATTGAACAAATTTAAGGTTTTAGCCTCTTTATACCCTTCAAGCGCACTTATTGCATCTCTGTCAAGAACATATAAGTCGCTATAATTTTCTACTGAAAATTTATCATAAAGAAGTCCTGCTGTTTTCTCACTAAAGCCATCTATATTTACACCGTTCTTGCACGCAAAATTCGTAAGCTTTGCAACAACTCTAGGTCTGCATTTTTCATTTGGACAAAAAAGATTTGCACCAATTTCTTCGAGCAAAGCACCACAATAAGGACAAACTGACGGTTTTTCAACTTCCTTACAATTAGGAAATACTTCTGTCGTACCTAATATTTCAGGAATAACTTCGTTACTACGTCTTATCAAAACACGAGCGCCTAACATTATTCCTTTTCTAATCATATCTCCATAGTTATTTAACGTGGCCTTTCTAACGGTTGCGCCAGAAAGTTCAACGGGTTTTACAATCCCGAGAGGAGTAAGTTTTCCCGTTCTACCAACTTGCCACAAAATCTTTTCAAGTATAGTTGTAACCTCTTCTGCTTCAAACTTAAAAGCAATTGCCCACCTTGGAAATTTGTCTGTATTACCAAGATCTTTTCTAATGTTAAAATCATTTACTTTTATTACAGCACCATCAGTTAGAATGTCTAGTGATTTCCTACTATTTTCAATACCCTTTATAACTGACATAACGGTCTGCATATCTTTGCAAACCTTGTAGAATGGATGCACCTTAAAGCCATTTACTCTTAAAAACTCAACACAATCTGACTGAGAGGTTAAAAGATTATCTGACATATAATTTACGTTATAGAACATAATTTCAACACGCCTTTTTTCGGTTACTTTAGGATCTAAATTTCTTATTGCTCCCGCCACGGCATTTCTAGCATTTTTCAAAGGTTCATCTGCAGTTTTATTGTACTCTTCTAAAACTGAAAGACGCATTATTGCCTCACCTTGAACCTCAATCGTCCCATTATAATCTATTGATAAAGGAAAACTTTTTACAGTTAAAACCTGTGCAGTAACATCCTCCCCCTCAATGCCGTTACCTCTAGTTGTCGCTCTGGTAAAGCGTCCATTTTCATAAGTTAGACAAATTGTAAGACCGTCAAATTTGTATTCAACAGTATATTCTATTTCTTTGTCATATTCCTTTTTAATTCTTTTATCAAAGGCTAATAATTGCTCTTCCGAAGTTGCCTTATCCAAACTATAAAGTCTTTCAATGTGTTTATGTTTTTTAAAGGCGCTAATAGGCTCACCGCCAACCCTTTTTGTCGGTGAATCGAACAAAACTATTCCCTTTTCTTTCTCAAGAACAACAAGTTCATCGTAAAGTTTATCGTATTCCCCATCTGACACGGTAGGGTTATCTAATACGTAATACTGATACGCATACTTATTGAGTATATCAACAAGTTCTCTCATTCTATCCATTATACTATCTCCATAGGCGCAAATTTTGCAGATAATGATTTTATCCCTACGCCCTTAAAGGCAACGTCAACAATAAGATTATCTCCACTACCTTTAGTTGCTATAACAATTCCCTCGCCAAATTTAACGTGTTTAACCTTTACCCCTGACTTATATCCTGAATAATTAAAGTTACTTGCTGATTTTTGTGGAGTATTTGTTTTTAAAAAGGTCTTTGCATACCCTGATGAATATCCAGAAGTATTATTACTGTTTACTTGGTCATCTCTATCATATTCTCTACCACTAGAATAGGACGAATAATATCTTTCTCTACTTTTGTTTTCTTCTTCTCTTTTAGGCATTAAAACCAAATGCGCTTCTTTTAAAAACCTTGATGGGAACATGTTTTCTCTATGCCCATACATATATCTACTCATTGCCCTTGTAAGATAAAGTCTTTCCATAGCCCTTGTAACTGCAACGTAAACAAGCCTACGTTCTTCCTCCATCTCGTCGTCATCTTCGAAACTTCTCGATATAGGAAGAATACTTTCATCAAGCCCAGCGACGAATACATTTTTATACTCCAACCCTTTTACAGCGTGAATTGTTGCAATTGTTACAGCATCACTGTCGTTTATTTCGTCGGTATCAGAACTTAAAGTAACAGAATTTAAATAATCTGCTAACGTTACGTTGTGATTATCTTTTTCAAACTGATCTGCCGAGTTTTTTAATTCGCTAATATTATATAACCTTGAAACGTTTTCTTCGGTCTTATCTGCAAACTGTTCTAAAAAACCAGTAGTTTCCAAAACGTAATCAATTATCTCAACAACACTATGATTTTTAGAAAAAGCGCCGAAACCATCTAAAAGCATTCCAAAATTAAATAGTTTAGTCTTTGCCGACGAACCAATTGTCGTTTGTTCAAGCCTAAATACACCATCATATAGTGAAATTGATGCACTAGCGCAAAACTCACGTAATTCTTTGAGCGTTTTATCACCAATACCCCTTTTAGGCGTTGCTATACATCTTAAAAAAGATTCATTGTCTGACGGATTAACAATAACTTTTAGGTATGCTAAAACGTCCTTAATCTCCTTTCTTTCGTAAAACCTAAATCCACCAAAAACCTTATTTGGTATGCTGTATTTCATAAATTCTTGCTCAAAAGCACGAGAAAGTGCGTTCACCCTCATAAAAACAGCAAAATCTTTATAACCTAGCTCGGGATTACGTGCCATAATGTTTTTTATTTGCATTGCTACGTAAGATGCTTCATTATTTTCGTCAGTACCAACAAAAGTTTCTACCTTTACCCCCTCTTCATTATCGGTGTAAAGTTCTTTCTCTCTTCTTGCTTTATTATTTTTTATAATTGTATTAGCAAGTTTTAAAATATTTTTTGTGGAGCGGTAATTTTTTTCAAGTTTATAAACTTTTGCGCCACGAAAAATATCATCAAATGAAAGTATATTTTCTATTTTAGCGCCACGCCACCCATAAATACTTTGATCATCATCACCAACGACAAAAATGTTACCGTAAATTTTACTCAACATTTGAGCAATTGCAAATTGAACTCCGTTTGTATCTTGAAATTCATCAATATGAATATATTGAAACTTATTAGAGTAATAATCTGCAACTTCTGGAAATTTATTAAAAAGTTCAAAGGTTTTAAACAATAAATCATCAAAATCTAAAGCGTTTGATTTTTCGAGTACGTTTTGATAGGCTTTATATACGTTATAAATTTCATCTACAAAACGCAAATGCTCGTTTTGCTTTTTCCATTCTTCTGGAGATAGACAATCATTTTTTGCAGTAGAAATTATGTTTTTTGAAGATTTAAGCAAATTCTCTGTCTCATAGCCAAGTTCTTCAAAAACTCTTTTTAAAACTTTTTCTTTATCTGTTTCATCATAAATAGTAAAATTTTTGTCATACCCGAGTTTTTCAATATCACGACGTAAAATACGCACACACATACTATGAATTGTTGAAACCCACATTTCATCAGTATTGCCAACAATTCCCTCAAGCCTTTCTTTCATCTCACCAGCGGCTTTGTTAGTAAACGTTATAGCCATAATATTATATGGTTTAACTTTCTTTTCAAGGATAAGGTATGCAATCCTGCTTGTTAAAACACGTGTTTTTCCACTACCTGCCCCTGCAATAACTAAAACAGCACCCTCGGTATCTAATACAGGTTTAATTTGTTCCTCATTAAGTTTACTCAATAAATCTCTAACGCTTGTCATAATGATATAATTATAACATATTAACCGATACTTTTCAAGCACTATAATAACAAAAAAATTGTTTTAGGCTTTTGAATTCTTGCAATCATTTTTTATATGTGATATTATTTATTCGAGGAAATATTATGAAAAAAAATTATTTATATAATAAAACAGTTGTAATAACAGGCGCTAGTGGTGGACTAGGTTTTTCAATCGCAAAAAAACTGATTGAAAAATATAATTGCAAAGTAATAGGAATTGCAAGAAACGAAAAGAAATTACTTCAAGCAATACAAACTCTTGGTGATAAAAAAGACAATTTTTCATATCAACTTTTCGATGTTTCAATAAAGGATAATTGGATTACCTTTTATAATTACCTAAATGAAAACAATATTGAAATAGACATTTTGATAAATAATGCTGGCTTTATGCTACCTTTTGCAAAATTTGAAAAATACAGCGATAAAGACGTTGAAGAAATAATTTCAACTAACTTTCTTTCTGTAGTTAACGCTACGAAAATATTATTGCCTGTTATTAAACGCTCTAAAACTCCTGCTATAGTAAACATATCTAGTGCAGCAGGGCTTTGCGCAGTTGTTGGTGAAAGCATGTACTGCGCTACAAAATATGCTGTAAAAGGCTTTACAGAAACTCTTCAACAAGATTATAAAGGCGAAATATATATTGGGGGCGTTTACCCTGGATTTATTCGTACCAACATATTAAGTAGGCAAAGTGGAAACGCAAAAGACAGCAAATTAGTGAGTAAATTTATGATGCCACTAGATCGCTCAACAAACAAAATTGTTAAAGGTATTTCAAGAAAGAAAAAAAGAATTATTTTTGGATTTCAAGGTAGAACAATTAGTTTTATAAGCAGATTTTTCCCAATACTCGCACCATCGATAATATCAAAAGTGCTAAAGGCTTCAAAGCTTGATTTATTTGACCAGGTTTTTTAATAAAATAAGGAGAATTTTATGAAAAGAATTTTAACAATACAAGATATTTCCTGCGTTGGAAAATGCTCTCTTACCGTTGCTCTCCCCATCATTTCTGCTTGTGGAATTGAAACTTGTGTTCTCCCTACTGCAGTATTATCAAACCACACGGCCTTTTCATCTTTTACTTTTAGAGATTTGACTAATGACATAACTGACATAACAAAACAATGGAAAAAACATAATATACAGTTCGATGGATTATATACAGGTTATCTCGGCTCATACGAACAATTAGAATTAATCAAAGAAATATTCGCTCAATTTAAGAACGAAAAAAATTTCATACTTGTCGATCCTGTTATGGGAGATCACGGTCAATTATATAAAGGATTTGACCTAAACTTTGCAAAGAATATGGCAACGTTATGCAAGGGAGCAGATATAATTGTACCAAATTTAACAGAAGCATCGTTTATGCTCAATATTCCCTATGTAGATAAAGGATATGACGAGTTGTATATTAAGGGCATTTTGAAAAAACTAACCAATTTAGGTTGTAAAAAAGCATTACTCACAGGAATTACTTTTGAAGATGGCAAACTTGGTGTTTGCGCTTATGATAGTATTGAAGACAAATTTTATTCTTATTTTCAAGAACATTTACCACAAAGTTTTCACGGGACGGGCGATGTTTTTGCTAGTACACTCTGTGGCTGTTTAACAAATAATATCTCATTTGAACTTTCAATTAAAATCGCTGTTGACTATACCGTTGATTGCATTAAAAACTCAATATCAAACACAAATCACAAATGGTACGGCGTTGATTTTGAATCTTCTATCCCCTACCTAATTGATATGATTAAAAATAATCAGTAATTATTAAAAAACTCCCTCTTTTGCTTAATGCAAAAGAGGGAGTTTTATTTAATCATCTAATTTTATAAATTTATGAGGTGCGTGAAAGGTTTCACATAGTGTAGGATTAACAGCCAAAAGGTGCCTATCTGTATAACCACCTTCCGTTTCAATCCTATACGCATTAAAAAGAATCCCAATATTAGGGTCGTAACCTATTTTATCAAGAGGAACAGAAAAATTTACTTTATAGTTATTATCGTATCTAACGACTTCCGATACTAAAAAGTTATCGTCCTTTGAAATTGGGTACTGCTCTAATTTAATATTTTCTAAAGTCTCGCTAACATTGTGCATTTTGAAAAGAAATTGACAATTATTAGGAGCAACCTCTATCTCATAGTACCAACTTAAATCTTCACCAACACATATAAATGCCTCGCAGACGTCACCAGTATAAATATCTGAATTATACTCGTTACCGGCACTGTAAAACATAGAATTTTTACAATCAAAAGAAAAACTTAAATGTGTTTGGGTCTTGACAACCTCTAATGTTGTAAAATATTCAGGAAAATCTTCTCCTGTTCTACTATTCTTTAATACAAACTTCATATTAATTATTTTGTAATAGTAACCTTATTTAATGCTCTAGGCGCATCAGGGTTATTACCGATACCACAAGAGATTTTACAAGCAAACATTTGAGCAAAGAGTGCAAATGCAAACATACAAACTTCTTCTGGAACTCCAAAGTTAATAAGAGCGTCATTACATTTAGCAAATTTACCCGTTAAAACAACGTCATTTGTTACAAGAAGCACAGGTGCTTTTAGGCTAAGCATCTTTTCAATACATTTGATTTGGTCAGCACGAACAAGATTTTGCATTTCTTGATCACCGTTATTCTTTGCACAATAAATGATAACAGGCGTTGTTTCATTAACCATTGCCATAGGTCCGTGATAGAAATCACTTCCTGCATAACCCTTCATTTGAATATAACAGGTTTCTTGAAGTTTAAGAGTCGCTTCTAATGCAATTGCATAAGTCATACCACGAGAAAGAACAAAACCACTCTTCATTTCCTTAAATTTATCTGCGTATTTTGTAGTTAAAACGTCAATTTCAGGAATAACCTTTTCTATTTCTTGTTTTAAGTTTTTAATATGCAATAAATCTTCTTTATTTTCTGAAAGCTCAGCAGCAAGCCACAACATAACAAAAAGCTGTGAACTAAACGTCTTTGTCGCAGCAACACTACTTTCCAATCCTGCATTAAGATAAAGATGATACTTTGCTTCTTTTGCCATCGGGCTTTCCAAATCATTTGTTACTGCAATCGTTATTGCGCCTTGTTCGTTACCTTTTTTAATTACTTCTAAAACGTCTGCAGCTTTACCACTTTGGCTACATCCAATTACAATACTATTAGAATAGTTAATTTTACCTTTATAAAGGGTTACAACACTAGGTGCTGACAAACCAACAGTATATTGAGAATTAACTTCTAAAACGTATTTGAAGAAAATTAAAGCGTGATCACTTGTACCACGAGCAGCGGCAACAAAGTTTGTTTTTCCACTCTTTTTTATATCAGCAACTAAATTCTGCATTATTTGAGCATTTGCTTGTTGAATTTCACCAAAAATTCTAGGTGTTTCGCTTATCTCTTTCCACATTAATGTTTCACTATGTTTCATAATATTTCTCCTTTAAGTTTATTTTATCATTACTTATGATTTTTGTCAATTATTATCTTAAAAAGGTTATTTTTTACTTTCTGGCAATGATGCAGCGGCAATACTTTGTCCTACTCTTTTATTTGATTCATCAGGCATTGTTATATTTATATCCTTAAACTGTGGAAATTCTGTTGCTAAAACTTCTTTTGCCTTATTAACAATAATACTTCCACCTTCACCACTAGTAACTCTTCCAAGTAGTAGTAAATGTTTTATTTGGTAAAACTCTGCATAATATGGTATTGCATATCCTAAATATATTCCAATATCTTCATATATTTTTTTAGCCATTTCGTTGCCGTTAAGCATTAGTTTTTGAACCAACTTAAGTTTCTCGGCAGGTGATGATTCTTTGGGGAAAACATAACCAGCACTTTCTGCTAATTTAATTACGCCGTCTTGAGAAAAATATTTTACACCACATCCGTAATCCCCACTCCATTCGTCAACAAGAGCATCTTTATTATAATCAACAGGAACAAATGCAACTTCAGATAACCAACCATTAAGCAATCCGTCTTTATTTATATAACCAACCGCCTCACTTGTTCCCATAGCAATACCAAGCACCCAATTATCTTTTAAGTCAATTGCACCAGCAAGTGCAGTAACGTCGCCGTCGTTTGCGACCTCAAGTGGAGCGCCTATTTCTTTAGCTATATCAATATACATATTTTGAACGTGTGGTTTATAATCTTCTTTAGGCACCTTTAAGAATAACGATGCTACCATTATTTTGTTGTTTATATAAACACCTGCGCTAGATACGCCTATAGCGTCAACTCTAGGCATCTTAGATGCAGCAGTTTTCATTGCTGTCATAATTCCATCATAATGATAGTGATAGTCAGAATTTGTCTTAGGGAACCAAACTACTTCTTCACTGTAAACCACCTTTCCATCTATAACTGCGCTAACCTTTCTGTCGCTACCTCCAGCATCAAATCCTATTCTACATCCATCTAAATGTCCACCAATTTTAACTTGACAATTATTTAACTTAGGGAAATTCTGCTCGTTAACAAAAATTACCTCAAAAGGCTGTTCATAAACTGTCTGCATAAAATCAACATCGAAAGCCCTCTTACCACTAAGGGTATAATCGCATTTTATTTGTTGGTATATATATTCATCACCACAAATATATATTTTATATCCACCCACAACCCATAGTATGGATTTAATTATTCTTTCAACAATTCCATAGTTCTCTTCTTTTTTATCTTCTGATGCAAAAATATTTAATGAATAAACATAGTTATATCCATCATTTCTTTCAACACAAATCATTATTTTTTTGCTTTCACTCTGAGTTACTCTTTCATTGAAATCTTTCAGAACAACGCTCATTGGCATAAACTCTTTATCGTACGTGGGAATAAACTTCATCTTAAAACTCCTTTTTCTTAATTATACATCATAAAAATATTTTATGTATATAAAATACAAACAACTATTTACACAAAAGGACACTTTTACTTGATTTTCTATAAAAAATAGTATATTATTATATCACTATGAATACTCAACCAAATTTTATTAAGACAAATTTATCTTCACCCATTAAAATTAACGGAATATACACCGTACATTACTTTAGATACGGCAGAAATTTTCGCTATAAAGGCGAACAACACAATTTTTGGGAAATGGTTTATATCGATAGCGGAAACGCAAAGGTAAGATCTGATGAAAAAGAACTTACCTTAAAACAAGGAGAGGCGTATTTTCATAAGCCGAATGAAATTCACACTATTTATACTGATGAAAAGTTCGCAAACTCTGCAATAATAACATTTGAATGTAAGCATCGTGCCCTTAAACTTCTTGCAGATAAAGTACATGTTTTTGACGATTACCAAAAATCACTCTTAAATATTATTATTCACGAAACAAAAACATGCTTTAACGATAAATTAAACGATATATATTTGACAAAAATGAACAAAAAGAAATCTGTTCCCTTTGGTGGAGAACAGATTATAAAAAACAATATTGAACTATTGCTCATTTCATTATTAAGAAAAATTGCTGGCGAACAAAAAACTCCAAATAGCGACGTAAATTTGAGTATAAGTTCAAACAAGATTGTAGATAGTGTAAAAGATATTTTGAATAAAAAACTAGAAAATGCAGAGTCAATAAATTTAGACGAAATATCCTACAAACTTGGATTTAGTAAAAGTTACATTAAATCCCAATTCAAAAAACAAACGGGTGGATCTGTAATACAATATTATATTGGATTAAAAACAGATAAAGCCAAGAAAATGTTAAGTCAACAAAAATACACTATAAGCGAAATTGCTGATGCACTCGGATTTAGTTCTGTCTTTTATTTCAGCAGACAATTCAAAGCCCAAACCGATATGTCACCCACCGAATACATAAACTCCATTAAAGCCGATAACGTACTATAAAAATTATCTTGTAAGAACAGCAGCACCGATTATACCCGCATCATTGCCAAGTGTTGCTGTTATTATTTTAGTCTTTGGTGCAGTTTTGTATCCGTAGTCAAATCTTTCACAATATTCAGTTAATAAATTATTAAGGTATTCTCCCTGCGCACTAATGCCACCACCTAATATAAAAGCGTCTGGACGGAATATATTCAACATATTAAGAATACTTTCCCCTAAATATTCAACATATTGATCTCTAACTTTTATGGCCGTTACATCTCCCTTTTTGGAACATTCAAACGCAGTTTTCCCGTCAACGTTATCAATATTTTTGTCAACATAATCCCACATTAGAGTATTTTTATCTTCTAACATCGCATTTTTAGTCTGTTCAATCAACGCCGTTGCAGAAGTATAACATTCTATACAGCCTTTTCTTCCACAAGTACATGGAATTCCATCCATTATAAGTGTCATATGGCCTAATTCTGCACCTCTAGAATGACCACCTTCGTATAATTTTTTGTCTATTATTATTCCCCCGCCTACGCCTGTTCCCAAGGTAAACATTATACATGTATCATAATCTTTAGCACATCCGTATGTTACTTCCGCTAATGCTGCAACGTTTGCGTCATTAGATATTTTAACGTTTGTATTTAAATAACTATTTAATTTCTCCCTTAAAGGAATATTTTCCCATCCTAAATTAGGTAAAAACAAGACCATTCCAGTTTCCCCATCAACCGCTCCAGGACAACCAACACCTACTCCAGAAATATCTTTCGTTGACAATCCAGTATTAGATAAAAGTTCAATAATCTTATCAGCAGTTTTTTTAATCAGTTCATCAGGAGATCCAACTGTCTTTATTCTAGCTTGTTCAACAATCTTCCCCTCAGGACTTACAAGTCCTATTTTGATACTCATTCCTCCAATGTCAACACCTATAGAAAACATATTTCCTCCAACTAATATAATATATATTATGTATATATTTTAATAAATTTATATTTTATGGTCAAGTAATTTAATAATTAAATACACACAAAACACTTTATATTTATCATAAAAATAGCTATAAAAAAATTTTTAAAAAATTTTTAAAAAACCATTAAAAAACGCTTGCCTTTTATTCATAAATTTGTTATATTATATCAGCAATAGCGAGGCAGTATGGAAGCATAGCTCAGCTGGGAGAGCATCTGCCTTACAAGCAGAGGGTCATAGGTTCGAGCCCTATTGTTTCCACCAAACTCGCTATTGTTTTTTTGCGGGAATGGCTCAGTGGTAGAGCGTCGCCTTGCCAAGGCGAATGTCGCGAGTTCGAATCTCGTTTCCCGCTCCATTTTTTTATTATGGGGTTTTCCCAACGAAGTTAATTAATACGGCGCCATCGCCAAGTGGTAAGGCCCGGGTCTGCAAAACCCTTACCCCCAGTTCGAATCTGGGTGGCGCCTCCAATAAACCAATGAGGTGGCGGGCTGAATATGCAATACAAATTTGCGTACTCCACCTCATTTGTTTTTAAACTAAAGATCATACACGCCGCTGTGGCGGAATAGGCAGACGCAAGGGACTTAAAATCCCTCGGAGTAACATCCGTGCCGGTTCAAGTCCGGCCAGCGGCACCACGAAAATCGTTAGGAATTTCCTAGCGATTTTCTTTTTTTACCCTTGTCCCTTGTAGCAAATTTTATGGATTTGCGAAATTGGGAACTAGGCTTATTGATGCTCAAAAATCGCTGTTTTTTGGCTAAAATCGGCTGTTTTTTGCCATTTTTTAGTAGCATTGGGAACTTTTTGGGAACCTCTTTTACGCTATTTTTAAGCGTTTTCGCCCTAAAATTGCCCGTTTTTCGCCATTTTTTAATGTTTTTTATTTTTTGTTGGGAAACTGTAATTGATTTTTTCTATTTCAGAAAGGTAATATTCTTCCGAATATGTAGTATATCCTCTATCTACACGACTGGTTTTTACGTCGCTATCAGACTCGTGCCCAGCCCAAATCATAACCACTTCTGGATTCACACCACATTCTTTCGCTCTCGTAATAAACGTATAACGAAGTTCGTGTACGTGTCTATCCGGAAAGTTTTTCTTCAAAAGGTCGCGGATGGAATACTGACTTATCGTTTTAGCTTTGTTAATATCTACAAGGCTAAAAACTTTTTTGAGCATCGGTGAAACTGGTATTTTTCTTATAACTTCCTTATGCCCTCTTCTCGTCTTTTCAGAAACACAAGAAATAAACGTTCCGTCATATTTGATACTCTTCAACTCGCCCACACGCATTCCCGTATACATCAATATAAGTATGGCGGAATTTGCTTGATAATGTGGATGGTCCAAACAATAATCGATAAGTTGTTTTTCTTCCTCTTTTGAAAGTGCACTACCTTTCTTTGCCACGTAGTGACTAAGCACCACTTTTCTCGTCGGATTAGCAAGTTCGGGATAATCATCAACCACCACTTCAAATATCGCCCCGA
Organism: Christensenellaceae bacterium; assembly: GCA_045656465.1. Lineage (GTDB taxonomy): Bacteria > Bacillota > Clostridia > Christensenellales > Borkfalkiaceae > UBA1259. The sequence goes on along the minus strand of JAZORG010000102.1, from coordinate 151 downwards.
GCACCTGTTTTAGCTTGTGAGCGGTACGGTTCTTCCCTGCGTCGGTCAATTCAAACAAGAAATCCTGAATAATCTTTCTTGTAATCTCGTTGAGGCGCATTTTCCCGATACGGGGAACTAAATTGTGGCGTGTAATATCGCAATAGGACTT
>JAZORG010000101.1:0-3391 GCA_045656465.1 Christensenellaceae bacterium | reverse complement strand
ACGAAAAATAAAAGCGCATTGATAAAATAATCACGAAAAGATGAATACCTACCGCCAATCAACACCATAAGCAGTCCGCAACTGATTTTGAGCATTGATATTATTATTGAATAGGTTTCTAGCATAGGGTATAAAAGCGCAACTGCCGTTCCAATAAGAGAACATAGAAAAAGCCTCCCTCGCCCTACGGTAATACCTGTAAGGGCAAAAGTGGCTTTAAGTAACATATAATCTATAACCAAATTATCAATAATAACGTACTCTATATATACGGTCATTTTCGCCCCCGTTCTAAAATATTAGCACAAGGGCAAAAGAGTTTTAGGTTAAATTTTAGTATTAAATAAAGTTTTTTGTAGAAAATGCTTACCTCTCTATTCGCAATTCCTTTAATGAAATAGTCTCCCTCCCTTAAAGAATAAGGGGTGGGGGTTTTGAGGAGTTTGTAAAGGGACTTAAAGGGGAAACGACTTCGGAAAAGAGTTTCCCCTTTATTAAAAACATCACAAAAAAATTAGAAGTGAAACATATAATCTTTTTTTATTCTTTCATAAAAGCAAGTATTATATCATTTTGAACGTATAAATACTCGTCTTTTATTTTTAGAATATCTCCATTTCTTTCCATAAAAGGCATTTTCTTTTTTAACACGTCTTTATATTCAATATCAAAGTCAGCGCTAAAAATCTTATTATATTCACTAACGTTTACTCCGCTTGTTGTTCTTAACGCAAGCATAATAAACTCAAACCTTGCGTCAGCGTCCTCTATTTTCTCGTTGGATATCTCTGGGCTTTTATTATAAATAACGGCATTCATATACTCGTCAATGCTAAACGTGTTGGTAAATCTTTTTCCATCCATAAACGAACTTGCAGAAACGCCAACACCGAGATATTCTCCCCTCTTCCAGTAATTCATATTATGCCTTGAATAAAACCCGTCTTTAGCAAAATTTGAAACCTCGTATCTTAAAAATCCTTTTTCTTCAAGGTAATCTTTTGCCAAGTGGTAAATATCCGTCGTCTCATCATCTGATAAAAGTTCGCCGTTAAGGTAGTCGGTATAAATAGGCGTTCCCACCTCTGGAGTTAAAGCGTAAAGGGAAATATGACTAACTCCCCCTGCTATTGCAAGGTCTATCGTCTTTTTAACCTGTTCATCTGTTTGGTCGTGAAGTCCTATCAAAATATCTGCGCTTACGTTTTCGCCCTTAAGCAAATTGCAACAGGAAAGAAAATCACTTGCCGTATGTATTCTGTTAAGTTTTTTTAATTGTTCGTCATATCCGCTTTGAAGCCCGATAGAAAAACGGTTTATACCAACCGATTTATAGGTAGCGATTTTGTCTTTATCAACCGTGCCGGGGTTAAGTTCAATAGTTATTTCAGCGCCCGCACGCACGTGAAAACATTTTTTTATTTGTCTAATTGCGCCTGCAATAAATTTAGCGTCAACAACAGAGGGCGTTCCCCCGCCTATGTAAATCGTATCAATTACTCTACCTGGGAACTGTTTACTGCGCCCTTCAATTTCACGATATAAACACGCAAAATAACTCTCCGCCTTGCCTATTTCTCTAGGGTAAGACGCAAAGTCGCAATAAGTGCATTTTTGTTTGCAAAATGGAACGTGTAAATATATTCCGCTCATAATTTTACCTATCGTTATCAGTTTTGAGAATAGATATAAACGCTTCGCTCGGGATTTCAACCGTGCCGATAGAGCGCATTTTTTTCTTACCCTCTTTCTGTTTTTCCAAAAGTTTTTTCTTTCTAGTAACGTCGCCACCGTAACACTTTGCTAAAACGTCTTTTCTAAACGCCTTAACCGTTTCTCGGGCGATAATTTTGCCACCTATTGCCGCTTGAATAGGTATTTCAAACATTTGACGTGGAATAACGTCCTTTAGTTTTTCGGCTATCTGACGGCCTCTTTCGTAAGCCTTATCTTTATGAACGATAATAGAAAGAGCATCACAAATATCACCGTTAAGTAGCATATCTAGTTTAACAAGTTCACTCCTTTGATATCCGCACACTTCATAGTCGAAAGACGCATAGCCTTTTGTACGTGATTTTAAACTATCGAAAAAGTCGTAAATAATTTCGTTAAGGGGAAGAGTATATTTAAGTTCTACCCTAGTTTTATCAAGATAAACCATATCTTTATAAACGCCACGCTTATATTGACAAAGTTCCATAATAGGCCCAACGTAATCGGGTGGAGTGAAAATACTTGCGTTTATAACGGGTTCTTCCATATAATCTATTTCCGTAACAGGCGGTAAGTGGGTTGGGTTTTCAATTACAAGTTGCGTTCCGTCCGTTTTATAAACCTTATAAGAAACAGATGGCGCAGTCGTTATTATTTCAAGATCAAATTCTCTTTCTAGCCTTGCTTGAATAACGTCCATATGCAAAAGTCCTAAAAATCCACACCTAAACCCAAAACCTAAAGCCGCAGAATTATCGGGCTCAATAGAAAGAGCAGCATCGTTAAGTTTTAATTTTAACAGCGCATCTTTAAGGTCGTTAAATTTACTTCCGTCTAAAGGAAAGACACCAGAAAAGACCATCGGTAACGCTTTTTTGTAACCAGGGAGCGGTTCTTTCGCAGGATTTTCAACCGTGGTTATCGTATCGCCAACGGCGGTATCTTCAATGCTTTTAATTGATGCAGCAATATAACCTACCTCCCCTGCGCTAAGACTGTCTTTAGCCTGCATTTTAGGAGAGAATACGCCAACCTCTGTAACGTCAAACTGTTTATCCGACATAAAGGTTCTAATTTTCGTTCCGATTTTTACTTGGCCATCGACAACACGAACAAAACAAATTACGCCCTTAAAGTTATCGTAATAACTGTCGAATATAAGCGCTTTAAGGGGGGCGTTATCATCGCCCTTTGGCGCAGGGATTTTTTCCACAATCTGCTCTAGCACGTCTTCAACGTTAAACCCTGTTTTAGCGGAAATTCTCGGCGCATCCATAGCAGGAATACCCAGAATATCCTCTACTTCGGTTGCCACCTCGTCTGGGCGAGCAGACGCTAAATCCATTTTATTTATTACGGGCATAATTTCTAAATCATTGTCGATAGCAAGATAAGCGTTTGCTAACGTTTGCGCTTGAACGCCTTGAGTTGCATCTACAATAAGTATTGCGCCCTCGCACGCCTTTAACGAACGAGAAACCTCATAGGTAAAGTCAACGTGTCCGGGAGTATCTATGAGGTTAAAAATATACTCTTGACCGTTTTTTGCCTTGTAAAACATTCTAACAGGAGTAAGTTTAATGGTAATCCCTCGTTCACGCTCTAAATCCATACTGTCTAAAAGTTGTTCTTCCATATCACGTTCGCTAACTTGACCGGTTTTTTCCATAAGCCT
>JAZORG010000100.1:0-6501 GCA_045656465.1 Christensenellaceae bacterium | reverse complement strand
CGTTAGAATGTGTAATGAAATTCAATCAGTTGGCGCAATCGATTACGCTTTCCGTGGCTCAAAGATGAAAATTGCAACTGCTTTTGATGGAAGTCGGAGGCCAAGCGGTCTTAGGAAGACAACAGGTCAATCCAACTCCTTGGCTCACAGAACGACATGGCTACGATCCGACTTCGTTAGAATGTGTAATGAAATTCAATCAGTTGGCGCAATCGATTACGCTTTCCGTGGCTCAAAGATGAAAATTGCAACTGCTTTTGATGGCGATATGGCATCTTCACCTTGCGTAGGCTGTGGTCAATGCGCGGCAGTTTGCCCGACGGGTGCAATTACTATTCGTGACGACGCAGACCAGGTTTGGAAAGCAATCGGCAATCCCGACGTTGAAGTTTCCGTTCAGGTTGCACCTGCCGTTAGGGTTGGTCTTGGTACGGAATTCGGCTTTACCGAAGGCGAAAACGTTATGGGTAAACTCGTTACCGCTCTTCGCGAAATGGGCTTTGATAAGGTTTACGATACAAATATCGGCGCTGACCTTACTATCGTTGAAGAAGCAAACGAACTCGTTCACAGGGTTAAAAACGGCGGAAAGTTACCTATGTTTACTTCGTGCTGTCCTGCGTGGATAAGATTTGCTGAAGACAAATATCCCGATTTATTAGACAATATTTCTTCTTGTAAGAGCCCGATGCAAATGCTTGCATCAACAATCAAGGCAACTTATAAGGGAGAAAAGAAACATATTCACGTTGCAATAATGCCTTGTTCAGCAAAGAAAGACGAAGCAAGGCGTGAAAAGTTCGAGGGTGCAGTTGATTACGTTCTCTCCACACAAGAAGTTGTTCGTATGATTAGAGAACACGGTATTCACTTTGCTAAACTTGAGGAAAGTTTCCCCGACGTTCCGTTTAAGGAATACACGGGCGCAAGCGTAATATTCGGCGCATCAGGCGGTGTTATGGAAGCAGCGCTTCGTACGGCAGTTGAAACACTTACGGGCGAAAATCTCGAAGCAGTTGAGTTTACTGAAGTTCGTGGAATGGAGGGCGTAAAAGAAGCAACTTATTCTGTTAAGGGCTTAACCGTTAAGGTTGCAGTAGTGAGCGGACTTAAAAACGCTGCTATGCTTTGCGATAAGGTTAGGGCAGGACAAGCAGATTATCAATTTATAGAAATTATGAGTTGCCCTGGTGGTTGCGTAAACGGTGGCGGTCAACCGTTCGTTGATGCGTTTACACGTTCTAGTTTGGACTATAAAGGTATGCGTGCTAAAGGTCTTTACAATACCGATGCAGGCTTATCTAACAGAAAGAGTCATCAAAACCAAGCAATCACAGCACTTTACGATAACTTCTTTGGCGAAATAGGTGGTCATAAAGCACATAAATTGTTGCACACGTCTTACAAGGCAAAAGAAAAATCCTCTAAATAAGGATAATTAAAAAATAAATTAGCCTCAAGCATAAGCTTGAGGCTTTTTATGTACACGTTTTACTTTTTATACACTAAAAATTGTTTTACCTTTTCTTATTGTCTTTTTAACGTTAAACTCGCTGTCGAGAATGGTAAAGTTAGCATCTTTTCCTATCGCTATTGACCCAACTTTGTCAAATATACCGAGATTTTTTGCAGGGTTAGCGGTTGCGTAATCTACTGCATCTGTAAATGGAACGTCGCATTTAAGTACGAGATTTTTTATCGCATCGTTCATTTTTAGGATACTACCCGCAAGCGCACCGTTTTTTAGCCTTGCTTCGCCGTTTTTAACGATAACCTCTTGACCACCAAGTTCGCTTATTCCGTCCGATAAATGTTTTGCTCTCATACTGTCAGTAATGAGAGTGAACTTATCGTGCGGTTTATTTTTTATAAGTAGTTTTATAGCGGGGATACTTAAATGTATGGTATCGCAGATTGCTTCACAGTTAAGGCTATCAAATAGCATTGCACTACCAACCGTTCCTATTTCTCTGTGATGAAGTCCTTTTTGCGCATTATATGTATGAGTTATGTTTGAAAGTCCATATTTAATCGCCTTTTCAATATCGTTAAATCCTGCGTCCGTATGACCTGCGCTGGGGATTATGAATTGAGATTTAAGGTGGGCAATAAGTTTATCAGCGCCCTCTGTTTCGGGGGAAAGGCTTACGATTTTAATGCAGTTTCCACTTGCATTATTGTAACGGTCAAAAACCTCAATATCGGGGTTTACAACGTATTCAGGGGGTTGTGCGCCAACGTGTTTAGAAGATATGAACGGACCTTCTAAATGTATTCCTATAACTTCTGCACCCGTATCAGGATTTTCTTTTTTATATTCTTTAACGGCATTCATAGCCTTTAAAATATTTTCTGGACTTTGCGTCATAGTCGTTGCTAAAAAGCCTGTTGTTCCTTCACTTGCTACAGCCTCGGCAATAGTTTTTAGTGCATCTGTCGTTCCGTCCATAGCATCTGCACCTGCTGCGCCGTGTATGTGTTGGTCAATAAAACCGGGAAGAAGAACTGTTTCGTCCTCAAATTCAATCGGCTGTGTTATCATAGTTTGGTCGTTACCGATATATGCAATTTTGCCCTCTTCAATACCTATGTTAGTTTTTATAATTCCTTGTCCGTAAACGTATGCGTTAATATTCTTAAATCCTTTCATAAAAGACTCCGAAAATGTTTTTTTATAAGTTTAACATTTTTAATTCTTACTGTCAAGTGTGCATAGTGATTTACTGATAAAAGAGAGGTTTATAAAATGTTTTCCCAACTGATCTTAAATGTTTTTGGGATTTGTTCGGATAGTTCTATTAAAACTTCTACTTTAGAAATAGCGTCTGTCCATTCCTCATCTCTAACGAGGGTTACCGTTTCGGCAAGCCATAAATCCACCTCTTTAATTTCATTGTGTGGAATAAATGCGTGAAGATACTTTTTCTTGTTTAGCCAACTGTTTTGAACAGCGTAAACGTCATCTTGAGTTGCGGTATTGTCGTCAACCTTTTCATATAAAACACCTAACACCGAATTAAATTCGTCGAATTGTCTTGTAATAAAAGAACTTTCAAACAATGCGCCTAAACTTAAAATAACGGCAACGCAAACCACAGAGATAATTGTCTTTACCATTTTACACCCTCCTTAAGATTAAATTGAACAATACGATACTTTTGCTTTTTATACTTAACGTATGTGCGTCCGTTGCCGTCAATGGTCATAACTTCCACGTCTTTAACTAATTTATTGTCTTTTTTAACTAGTTGTTCAATATCAGACTGATCACAATGCATAAGAGAGATGTTTTTCTTGTTTATTTTGCCGTTATTAATAATAAGCAGAGGAACGGATTTTATCTGTTCCGTTCGCTCTGAGTTTTCCATAGGGGAAAGATTCCCGTTGCTTTCAAAGATAGCGTAACGCAAGTCGTCAAGCGAAAAATATCCTAATCCACGCATAGCCTCAATTAAATCGTCTATACCCAAATTGTTACGCTTTAATTCTTTCATATCTACGCCGTCTGTATTTATTACAAGGCTTGGTTTTCCCGAGATTACACGCTTAAAAATACTGCTCGATTCTAATATGGATATAACTTGATGAAGTAAAAAAAGACCAATGATAGCAACAATGCCGTAAATTAACGGAATAGAAACATCTGCCATAGGAATACACGCAAGATCGGCAATAATAAGCGTTATAATAAATTCAAACGGTTGCATTTCGCCAATCTGACGCTTGCCCATAATTCGCATTACAATAATTAGGGTTATAAAAATTATTAAGGTTCTAATAAATATTACAAGCATACAAGTTTAGTATAAATATAATATTATTTTTTATGCTATAAAAATCTTTGACTTTGAAGTGTTAAAATGATATTATTAAAACATAGAGTAGCAAAGATGCGTAAAGTGTTGCAAAATGGGATGTCGTTTGCAAACGAAAGGGAAATCCTGCGGTATCTTTGCGCGTCCGCTATTATTAAAAACGTTAAATGGGCAAACGTCCTATTTTTCGTAATAATTTTATCGGTCTCTCTAAATTATATTTGGGAGATTTTTTTATGTTTAATTTACTTTTAAGTGTGTCCTTTGACCGTGCGTTTGATTTTGCATACATATTCAAAACATTCGTGACAAAATGGTATTATTACTTATGTTTGTTAATAGTGTTGGTTTTGGTAATATGTTTGTTTTTTATTAAAAAACAGCCCAAAAGGAATAATTTAAGCGAAACGCAAAAAATAGTTTATATTGCAATATTTTCAGCATTGAGCGCAGTTGCTAATATATTTGACATTCCCGTAAATGAATCTTTGCAACTTTCCTTTGTTGCAGTTATTGGTTTTGTTGCCGGGTATCTATTAGGCGCAGGTCCTGCCTTTGCCGTGTGTTTTATCGGCGACCTTGTAGGGGGAATACTTGCTCCTAAAGGTCCATATAATCCGATTATAGCAATAGGAACAGGGCTTTGGGGATTAATTCCAGGTGTTGCATTTTCATATTTTAGGGGAAAAGACATAGTTAAACTTATAGTATCTTTTGTTCTTGGTGCATTGATTATAAGTTTAGGAATAAATACAATAGGCTATGCGCTTATGTATCCTAAATACACTACGTTAGCACTCTCTTTTGCAATGTTGCCATTTAAGATAATCTCTCTTGTGGTGAATGTGTTGCTTGCAGTTTTATTGATGAACGTGCTAGTTAAGATATTACCCAAAGATAAGTTTTGTTTTATCGAAGAAAAACACATAGAAAATTAAGTTCGGGTTTCCGAACTTTTTTAATTTTTTAATGTTTTTTAAATATTTATCTAATATTATATCAATAATATTTGAGGGGGTAATATATTTGAAAAAATCTGTAAAGAAAAGAAAAACGCTAGGCAGAAGTTTTGGTAAAACGAAACTATTCCTTATTGCACTGCTTATTACAATGCAGATTGCTATCATTGTATTTTTTAATACGAGATATGCCATTATTGCGCAGGGTTTTTCAACATTTAGCGCAGTTATAAGCTTTTTTACTTGCGTTTATATATTATCCACTAACAGAAACGGATTATCTAAAGCAGTGTGGATAATATTTCTATTAACCTGTTTTACTTTTGGGTATGTGTTCTTTTGGATATCAGATGAACGAATTTTTTTGATAAATACAAAAAAAAGATATAAAGCCGTTTATAATCAAGAAGAAAATCTCTTTTTAGATGCTAAACAGCCAAACAAAATTCTAGGAACGAGTAAATTGATATCTAATTTTCTATACTCTAGTGGAAAATTTTTAACTTATACGGGATGTGAACAGGAATATTTTAATGGCGGAGAAAGTTTTTTTAATCAGTTGATAAAAAGTATAAAAAAAGCGAAAGAATTTATTTTTTTAGAGTTTTATATTATCGCTGAAGGTAAGTTGCTTGACAAATTGCTTAATATTTTATATCAAAAAGTTAGTCAAGGTATAGAGGTTAGAATTATTTACGACGATTTTGGTAGTAAAAAAGGCTTTTCCAAAAAAGCAAAAAACAAAATGCTAGGTTTGGGAATAAAGTTATTGCCGTTCAATAAACTACGTCCAGTAATTTCTGCAACGCTGAATTTTAGGGACCACAGAAAAATAGTGGTAATTGACGGTAAAGAGGCGTTTTTAGGTGGATGCAATCTCGCTGATGAGTATGTAAACATTTTAACCACTTGTGGGGTTTGGAAAGACTCAGGGATAAGGATAAAGGGTAGTGCAGTCAATGCATTTACCTTGTTTTTTTTAAGGCAATGGGAGGTTTTGAGTAATGAAAGGGAAGATTATTTTCCTTTTCTAAATCATTCTAAAGATTATTCTAATACGTCGGCGGTTATTCCATTTGCTGACGGTTTAGAGTACGAGCACCCTATAGCAAGAGGGGCTTATGAAACGCTTATATCTTGCGCAAAAGATTATCTTTACATTATGACACCATATTTTGTTATAGATGATGCCATGAAGAGTTTGTTAGTAAATAAGGCATTGTCGGGGGTGGACGTTAGAATTGTTTTGCCTGGCATACCAGATAAGAAATTTGTATATTTTGTATCAAGGAACAATGCAGAAAAACTTATTGAGTACGGTGTGAAGGTCTATGTGCCGACAGATAAATTCGTACATTCAAAATGCTTGCTTACCGAAGAGGGGCTAATTTTAGGATCTATAAATATGGATTTAAGGAGTTTTTATCAGCAATTTGAAAGCGGTGTCTTTACAGATGATATCCGTTTATTAGAGCAAGTGAAATTAGATTTTGAAAAGACTTTTTCTTCTAGCAAAATCATAAGCGAGAAAAACCGCTGGAGAAAAAATATTTTCTATAGAATATTCGTTGGGTTTATGCAACTTATAGCGCCTTTTATGTAATTTATGCGCATTCGTTATGCGTGTTTACCCAAAGGTTTTCCTTTGGGTTTTCTTGTTTTTAAGGTGCTTTTTATAAAATCAATGCTTACAAGGTTAAACCCAATGTACAAAAGAGCATTAAATA
>JAZORG010000099.1:0-9945 GCA_045656465.1 Christensenellaceae bacterium | reverse complement strand
GGGTACGGGAGTAATTGAATAACCTTTATAAGTGTTAAGCGAACCGTCATCCGTTGAAAAAGCGAAGATAAGTTCGTTTATTCTTTCATCATAGTCGTCTTTTGCTACCGTTGTGTTTACTTTTTTATAAACTGAAACGTTTGTATTATCTGCGGGCGTATGAGGTGCGCCGTAAACGTATTCTTCCATCATTGCGATAAAATCATCAAGATTAAACGTTTTAGTTTCTGTTATAGAATATTCTGCAACGTAATCTTCATTCTGTTCTGTGGTTGGGTTAAGCAATTTTACTTTACCAGCAAAAGGAAGAGCGTCGTTTTCAACGAGCGTATAGTCGCCTGTAAAGGTAAATGTGCCGTCATCACTTAACGTTCCGTCATAACCGCTCCAAATCCAACTATAACGTAAATCTTTTGCGGTGATATCTTTGAAAATTTCTTTTCTTTGTGCGTTATGTTCTGCAATCGAAGCCTTGGGGTTATCTGCATCCCATTTATCAAGTTTAGCAACAAGTTCATCAGATGCGCCTAAAAGCAAGTTATAAACGTAACCATAAGTTCCATCCCTACCAACGAGGATAGGATCTGATGCAGTAGCAGAAGAGAGTTTTTCTGCAAAAGCCGTTGCGTCCATATTCTTTTGCGTTTCGTATTTATCCTTAAATACTTCTTCAAGTTCGCTAAACAATACCGTCGCTCTAGTTGCGTTAATTATTTTGTTTTCAAAGTTTTCAATAAGAGTTTGTTCTTTATAACCCTTTAATGAATCTTTGTAGTAATCGGTTTGTGTTAAATCGTTTTTATATTCGCCCAAAAGTTCATTTGAATCTAAAAGGTCGATAACTTTACCATACGCTTCTTTTACGTCCTCTTTGTCAGCATCAAAATCTTCCCCAAGGAAACCTTTTTTAACGTAACTATCCTTGTCGGGTTCCTTTTCTGCTTTTGCTGCGCCTGTGGGAACTGCCCTTACCGCTTCGGGCATAGAATCTTGAACATTGTCCTCTTTTTCCAAATAACTCTTAATGAGGTCGTTTAGTCCTTTATAAGTTTGATATTCTGCGTCTGCTATTTCAGCTTTAGTAAGGTATCTATCTATGTTCCATTTTGCAATATCTTTTTGCGGAGCAGAATCTGTTTTGTCAAGTTCAATCATAGCGTTTTGAACGTAAACTCTATTTGTAATAAGGCTATTTACAATCATTTTTATAACCTTATCACGAGTATATCCGTAGTTGTATTCATACATATAGCCGTAATTTAAGTACGACATAACGATATCCTTTTTCAAAATGACTTCTGCACCTGGCATTTCATCTGAAATTTTGACTGTTGCGACAACCTGATTCATATCCTTTTTTCCATCAACCGAGATGAGGTTACAACCGCTAAAAAATGTAAGCGTCATAACCAAAGACATCAACAAAGAGGCTATCGTAATAAATGTTTTTCTCATATATATTCTCCCGTAACCGAAATAATCTTTATTCTATACCCATAAAGTATATACTATAAGCGAAAAAAATGCAATCAATTTATAAGTTTTTTTATAATTTTTAATTATAAGCACCGTTAAAATTGACAAATTTTACACGGCATACGCTAAAAACTCCCTTAACTTTTGTAGCATCTCGTCGTTACTTTGACCTTTAGCGGTAAATTCCACAGACGGCTCGGTTGCCATTGACAGCGTTACTAACTGGTTATACTTATCCATAGCCTTGTTTAGCCTTTCATTTCCGAATACCTTAAAGTCGTTAAATACGAGGGCAGTTCTGTCATGCCTAACGATAATGTTTTTAACAGAAAGTTTAGTGGCAAGCATTTTTACAACGGCAATATTTATTAGATTTTCCGTTTCGAAAGGCAACTCGCCGTAAGCCTCTGTAAAACGGTCTATAAACTCTTCTTCCGCTTGTAGAGAGTTTATCTCTGCTATTTCCTTGTAAGCATCCATTCTCGCAACGTTACTCTCTATATATTCATCTGGAATAAAAGCCGTTACACGAATATCTAATTCCGGCACGACCTCTTCTTTACCCGAAAGTTCTTCTCTTAATAATTTAGAATACAATTCGTATCCGATTTTCTCCATATGTCCGTGCTGTTCTGCGCCTAAAATATTGCCTGCTCCACGTATTTCAAGGTCTCTCATAGCAATTTTTATTCCGCTACCCATTTCGGTAAATTCTATTATTGCATTCAGCCGTTCAAACGCAGCGTTACTTAAAATCTTCTCCCTCTTGAAAGTAAAATACGCATACGCTAGTCTATCGCTCCTACCAACTCTACCTTTTAATTGATAGAGTGTAGATAGTCCTAATTTATCCGCATCAATAACAATAAGAGTGTTTGCTTTGGGTAAATCTATTCCGTTTTCTATTATTGTTGTAGAAATTAAAAGGTCATATTCTCCACGGTAAAAAGCGAGTATATTCTTTTCCATAACACGCTCTTCCATTTGACCGTGAACAACGGTTATTCTTAAGGTAGGCATAAGTTTTTTTACACTTTCTGCAAATGTAAAAATACTTTCTACCCTATTATACAAAATAAACGCTTGTCCACCTCTATTAACCTCTCTTGAAACTGCGTCTTTAATAAGCGTATCCGTTTCCTCGGTTACGTATGTTTGAACGGGTAATCTCTTTTGGGGCGGAGTATTTATAGTGCTTATCGAACGAATTCCCGATAAGGACATATGCAACGTTCTAGGAATTGGCGTTGCCGTGAGCGTTATAGCATCCACGTTTTTCTTCATAAGTTTGATTTTTTCTTTATGTTCAACGCCAAAACGTTGTTCTTCATCAAGCACTAAAAGTCCTAAATCCTTAAACTGAACGTCTTTGCTAAGTAGTCTGTGCGTACCTATAATAAAATCTATTTTTCCCTCTTTTAATTCCAATAAAATCGCACGCTGTTGGCTTTGCGTCTTAAAACGATTAAGACAGGCAATTTTAATCCCAAAATCCTTAAAACGCTCTTTTGCAGTATTGTAATGTTGTTCGGTTAAAATTGTGGTTGGGGCAAGCATAGCCACCTGTTTTCCACCAACTATCGCACGAAAAACTGCACGGAAAGCAACCTCTGTTTTACCAAATCCAACGTCTCCACACACAAGCCTATCCATGACCTTTCCGCTAAGCATATCCTCTTTAATATCTTGGGTTGCAGATAATTGGTCGGGCGTTTCCTCAAAGGGAAATGCATTTTCAAACACGCTTTGCATTTCCTCGTCTTCGGTAAACTTAAAGCCCTTACTCTCATCACGCTCCTGATACAGTCTTTTGAGGTCAAAAGACATCTTTTTGATACTTTCTTTTACACGCTTTTTTATGTTTTCAAAATCTTTTCCGCCGATTTTTGACAATTTAGGCTTCTTTTCCCCACCGAGATATCGGGTTAAGATATCCATCTGCTCTACGGGAACGTATAGAATATCCCCTCCAGCATACTCGACGGAAACGTAATCTTTAGTTCCCTCTGTAGTGGTAATTTTCTTATTGCCTAAAACTCTACCAACACCGTGAATTTCGTGGACACAGTAATCGCCAACTTCGGGCGCAGTAAAAAATCCTTTGCGTTTAGATTTAATTCTGCGTGCAGATATTGGCTTTGTAAATAAATTTCCGCTACCTATTAAAACAGCCTTTTCTTCGTGAAAAATAAAGCCACGTGATAACTTTTTGCTTACAACGTTAATCCCCGCAAACATATTTTCTCTATCTATAGAAGAGGCTATGCCGTGGTTAGAAAGTTCAAAACAAAAGTTCTCCGATTTTTTCTTATCTCCCGTGCAAACGGTAACCGAATAGCCCGACTTTAACCAGTTGTTTATATCCGTAAAAACTTCCTTAAAATCGAGTTGGTAATCTGCTACGCCACCTGACTGCGGATTTATGATTTTTAAGGGATTGAAAAAGGGTATGCTTGCTGAAAGAGTTTGCAGGGCACAAATACTGTATGAATTAAGTTTTGTCTTAAACTCTTCTAATTCTGTAAAGTTCTTTTTTGCAAAAGAAAAGACTTCGCCTGCATCTTTTAATGCAGAAAATCTTTCAGAAAACTCGGTAAAACAAAGCAAAGAAAGTTCGTTTATACGCTTTGCTTCGTCTATAATAACTGCAAAATCTTTGTCTATATAATCAAATATACTTCCACAATCAACAGATAAAGGGGATAGAATTTCCATTCCCCCCAAGTCGCCGTTCTCTATACTTAATTCAACGTCCTCTATTATGGTCTTTAACCTAAGTTTTGCATCTTTCCCTGCATTTTTGTATTCGCCAAGCAAAATGCTCTTAAAAAGTTTAACGTCATCGTTTATGAATGTAAACTCAAACGCTTGCAGAACGTTAACAGAGTTTATAAATCCTAAATTCTCTCTTGTTTCCGCATCGAAAACTTTAATATTTTCAACGTTATCCCCAAAAAAATCTACTCGTACGGGATTTTCCTCGTTTATAGGATAAACGTCTAAAATATCACCTCTCAACGAAAAGGTTGCTGGTGATGATACGCTGTCAACACGAACGTAACCCATACCTACAAGTTTTTTTACAGCCTCTTCTTGACTTAATTCTATGTTCTTTTCAAGATAAAGGCTAGAGATATTTTTAGGCGCAGTCTGTTGCAAAGCCTCTGTTGTTGTTATAATCACGTCTGCACTTTTTGCATTGTATAGTGCTGAAATCCTCGTGTAAGTATTATCTTTTGAAAAGGCTTTATTGCGCAACAAAATCTCGTCTTTTGGCGGTATAATGACCGCTTTTTTGTTTGTTAATTCTTTTATTGCATCAACCGCAACACGAGCAGATAACAAATCCTTGACGACGTATAACACCTTACAGTCTAGAGTGCTAACAAGGAAATTTTTAAATGCATCTGTAACGCCGAAAACCGCCGAAGGAATACCTTGGCGGATACACTCGTTAAATTCTTTGATAGAATTATTCCGATTTTTAAGTTGTATAAATTTTTCCGGCATAAATAATTATTTACCCTTGCTTTTATTCTGTCTTGCCGTTATATTTTTGCATTACGTCTTGAATTTTTTTACCCTTTGCAAAATCAACCCCTGCATCAGACGCAACGCTAATTGCTTTATCAAATAATGATTTCTCTTCTGCTTTTATACCCGAAAGCACGTAGTTTATAAGCGGTATCTCGGTTTTTTCTATAGGTTTGAAACCTATACGCACTCTCGAAAAAGTTGTTGAACCAATCTCTTTTATTATATTGCGCATTCCGTTGTGAGTGCCTGCCGAACCGCTTTCACGTATTCTAATTGTCCCTTTAACCAAATCGTAATCATCATATATAACCATTAGATTTTCGCACGGTATTTTATAAAAGGAAAGTAGTTCCCTAACACTCTCGCCACTTAAATTCATATACGTTAAAGGTTTTGCTAAAATTACTTTATCGCTACCTAAACCATATTCTGCAATAAGCGCTCTGCATTTGTTTTTATTAAAGGTTACACCTAACTTGTTTGCAACCTCATCTACACTCATAAATCCCAAGTTGTGAAAGGTATTTTTGTATTTATCGTCGGGATTACCGAGTCCCACTATGAGTTTCATATATTACTCCATTAAAAAAGCCGTTAAATAAACGGCTTTCTTTTGTTCTTGTTTTAGTCTTCGTAAATCGCAGAAAGCGATGTGTCTGAGTAAATCGTGTTGATTGCTTTTGCAACGAGTTTAGCAACTGATAACACTTTGATTTTAGGATTGTTCCTTACTTCTTCAGGGAGGTTAATCGTATCTAAAACAACTATCTGTTTAATAGGCGATGCAATAAGTCTTTCCATAGCAGGTCCGCTTAAAACACCGTGTGTACAGCAGGCATATACTTCTTTTGCGCCGTTATTAACTAACGCTTGCGCACCCTGACAGATTGTCCCTGCCGTGTCTATCATATCGTCAACCATTATGCAAGATTTACCTTTAACGTCACCGATAACGTTCATTACTTCAATAGCGTTTGCTTTGGGGCGACGTTTATCTACGATAGCGAGTGATGCATTTACTCTAGAAGCAAAATTTCTTGCTCTACCAACGCTACCAACGTCTGGTGAAACTACGCACCAGTTCTCATCCATTTTGTTCTTAAAATATCTAGCGAGTATAGGAGCACCGTAAAGATGATCAACGGGAATATCAAAAAATCCCTGTATTTGCGCTGCGTGTAAATCCATTGTAAGAACTCTATCTGCGCCAGCACTAGTTAGAATATCGGCAACGAGTTTTGCTGTGATTGGATCTCTAGGACGAGCCTTTCTATCTTGTCTTGCATATCCAAAGTATGGCATTACTGCAGTAATTCTTCCCGCAGATGCTCTCTTACAAGCATCTATCATTATGAGAAGTTCCATAAGGTTGTCATTTACAGGAATAGACGTGGATTGAATAATAAATACGTCTCTTCCTCTAACTGTTTGTGGAAGTGTGATGCTTATTTCACCATCAGAAAATTTGCCAACTTCTGCTTCACTCAACGGAATACCGAGTTCTGTTGCAACTGCTTCCGCCAAAGGTCTGTTTGAGTTACCTGAAATAACTTCAATCTTGTTGCCGTGTGTAATCATTTTATTTTTTCTCCTAATGTAACTTTATGTACATATAGTACTGTCTTTATTTTATACCTAATAACTTTTTTAGTCAAGGCTTTTTCGGTTTCTCTTTGCTTTAAAATAATTTTTTAGCATATTTGCACAAATTTCCCTTTCAATTCCACCGTAAAACTGAGTACTATGATTAAGTCCGTTATCCGATAGAACGGGATATTTACTTTGAGCGCAACCGCTTTTACTTTCAAACGCCCCAAAAAATACGGTTTTTATACGTGCGTTTACAATCGCCCCCGCACACATTGCGCACGGTTCAACCGTAACGTACATTTCCGCACCGTCTAATCTCCAACTGTGCATTTTCTTACACGCCTTATTTATTGCAAGAATTTCTGCGTGCGCAGTTGCAAGTTGGCTCTTTTCCATAAGATTATGCGCCCTTGCGATAATTTTATCGTCTTTTACAATTACCGCACCTATCGGAACTTCATCTTTTTCAAGTGCCTTAAGCGCTTCTTTAATAGCCTCTTGCATAAATTTTTCTTTCATTTCTTCTCCAAAAAATACTTTATCAATCCGTTTAGTAGTTCTTTGTTCTTTTGATAGATTGCATCTAAATATTCCACGCCTATTGGGTGTGAAAGTTCATCTGCTCCAACCTCTATAGTTAACGACGGGATTTTAAGTTCTTGAATACACCAATCTTTATATCCACCGCAAGACCCTTTTATAACTTTAGCCTTGTAGCCTGTTATTCGTTTAGCAAGATTTGCAATCTCTCTATCTCTTTTAAGAGTTTTCCCTTTTTGACCAAATTCCCAGTAAATCTCTTCCCCTTTAGAATGATAACTTATGGTCATATCGGGTTTCTCTTTTAATGTAAATAAACTTAAGCAAATGCTTTCTGGCTCGGATAAAGGATATTCGCCTATAAAATTCTCCGTGCTTGGAGTTTTAATGTTTTTCTCGCCACATCCCCACTTTGCAGGAAAATTGACGTTTAAATCTACTCCTCTACCGTTGGCTTTATATAAAGGATTAAAGTTTTGGCAGTAATTAACCCCATCGGGATTAATAAGGGGTATAAAATGCACTCTGCCTGCTACTCCACAATCCAAAAAGTTTTCAAAGAGTTTTAAAACAAGATAAGCAGTTATATACTCCCTTGCGTGAATTGCGCCCTGAACAATAATTGTAGGATACAAACTTTTTTGAACGGTCAAACAGTATATCGGAAGTCCATATAAACTTCTACCTATTATCTGCTTTTCCCCTTCATAACTATAATACATATCAGAAACTTTGTCGATTACATACATATTATAATGTATGATAAACTATTTATGATATGCGCTCCCCGTCAATATGTTAAAACCCCTATATATCTGCTCTGTAAGCATTAGCCTAAAAAGAGTATGCGGAAAGGTCATAGCCGAAAAAGATACAAGCCCATTTGCCTCTTTCTTTATTCTGTCCGAAAGCCCGTATGACCCTCCTATAACAAAGGTAACCACCCCACCTCCAACGTCTGTAACATCTTTTAATATGTTTGCAAAATCTTGGCTAGAAACTTTTTTACCCTCTATCGCCATTGCGTAAACCTTACCTTTAAGATGAGGAATTATTTTATCAGCCTCTTTTTCTTTTATAGTATTTATAATAGAATTATCAACCGTTTTATAATTTTCTTCAGCAATTTCAGTTATCTTAAATTGACAAAATTTTTGAAGACGTTTTGAATATTCGTCTATACCCTCTTGAAAATATCTTTCCTTAACTTTGCCTACGGCAACAACGTTAACTTTTATCATACTTCACCTATACAAAAAGCGCACTTACCGCTAGACTTATGCAAACGGCAATTCCCACGCTTGCAAATATGAAAAAACGTGATATTTTCTCTTGCTTTTTTTCTTGCATTTTGCTTGCATTTTTAATAGAAAATAACATAAACAAAAAAATCAACGCCACAAAAAGAATGCCAAAAACTATAAAAATAGGATTGAAAAGATTTATATCGATCTTAAAATACTGCAACAAAAGTATGGTGCAGTTATTCAAAAAATGAGTTATAACACAAGGAATAATACTCTTTGCACTGATAGCAAGCATAGTAAGTAACACGCCATATATTAACTGATAAAATAATTGTGCAAATGAACAATGGTACAATGAAAAGCACAGCGACACGGCAATTACCGCATAAATCGGTTTTACCCCGTCTAAACACTTTAACAATAGCCCCCTAAAAAATACCTCTTCAAAAACCGCAGGTAAAATTGCAAGTGTAAAAACAAAAACAATAACGTTACCAACATTATCTAAAGGTATTACTGCGCCACCTACGTTAAGATTAAATTCTTCTAGTAAACTTGCTATCGAAACATTTAGAAACCCGAACCCAAACAACATTGATGCTGAAAGCAAAACAGATATAAAAATATATTGCCACCTAAACTTTTTCGCTCTAGCAAGTTCTAAAGTTTTAACGCTTAACTTTCTCTTAAAATAAATAAATACCGAAAGGACTGCAATAACCGAAAAAAACGAACAGCACGCCTTAAATGCTACACTATCTGTGCCAAAACACACGCTTAAAATCATCTGCCCTAAAAAATTAACGAACAGATAAATAGTAATCATAAGCGAAAATGCTATTCCACCACCAACGGGTTGTTTTAAGGTTTTTTCATCAAATTCCATACGAATATTTTACAACATTTTTTTGTTTAAGTAAAACGTTTAAGCACTTACAATAAAAAAACAAAAAAGGAACAGCAGTTATTTGCCCGTTCCTTTTAATAATAAATATATTATAGTCTAAAAATAAATCAAATCACAATCCTACTAACTTCTAGGAGAATAGTTAGGTGATTCTTTTGTTATAGATATATCGTGTGGGTGGCTTTCAACAAGCGTTGCATTTGTAATCTTAACAAACTGAGCCTTTTTACGGAGGTCGTCAATTGTTTTCATACCACAATAACCCATACCAGCACGGATACCACCGCACATTTGATATACGATTTCAGAAAGCGCACCACGATAGGGAACTCTTCCCTCAACACCTTCGGGAACGAGTTTTTTAGCATTCTCTTGGAAATATCTATCTTTACTTCCGCAAGCCATTGCAGGGAGTGAACCCATACCCCTATAAACTTTGAAACTTCTTCCTTGATAAATTTCAATTTCACCAGGACTCTCAAGCGTTCCAGCAAAAAGACTACCGATCATAACAGCCGCTGCGCCACCACCGATTGCTTTTGTGATATCTCCGCTGTATTTAATTCCGCCGTCTGCAATAACTTTCTTGCCAAATTTTTCTGCTCTTTCCGCACAGTCCATAACTGCCGTAAGTTGAGGCATACCTAT
>JAZORG010000098.1:0-20167 GCA_045656465.1 Christensenellaceae bacterium | reverse complement strand
GTTTAGTTACCATCATAACCTTTGCGCCTGCATTATCCGCTTCAATCGCAGCAGATGAACCTGCGCCACCGCCACCGATAACTAAAACGTCAACGTCATAATCGGGTTTGGAAAGGTCTATATCCATATCTAAAACTCTGGATTTACCCTGTAAAAGGTCTGCAAGTTCGTGAAGAACTTTTCCGCCCTTGTTAGGACCAACCTTTAATTCTTCGTATGCAGAAGTAATATAGTCAGGGTGATTTTCTTGTAAAACCGTCTGTTTTTCATCAGCGGTCATTCTTGTAAACAAGTTTTTAAGTCTTGCTTCTCTGGTCGCTTCGACCTTTTTCATTGAATCAAGTTGTTCTTGAGTATATTTATACATATCTAATCTCCCTTACTTTTCGATTTCTCTGTTGTTGTAAAGTTCTTTAAGTTCTTCGATAGGCTTATTCATAAGCGTTTCGATAAGTTCTACGTATTTGCCGTCTTCAATCTCTTTAACTCTGTCGAGAAGATGTTGAGTTTCAGGCGCAATATATTTGCCGTAAAGTCTTCTTGAAAGTTCTGCAACTTGTGGATGTGAAATACCTGCAGGGCAACGTGAAGAACAAACACCACACATTACGCAGTCAAAAGATTCTTCTGCGCAGTTAGCGTAATCGCCACGTTGAGCGTATGCAATATACTGCATTACGTTTAAGCCTTGAGTACAACTCTTTGTACAAGCATTACAACCTATACAAGCATATATCTCGGGATAAAGTTGCATCATAATCTGTTCTGTCGGTTTAATCTTTTCAATATCATAAACCTGTTTTACCAAGGGGAAGAACGGAAGAGTTGCAACGTACATATCGTTTTCAACCTTTTGCTGACAAGCAAGACAAGCGTGCAATTCTCTATCCCCTTTAATACGGTATAAAGTTGAGCAAGCGCCACAGAATCCGTTACGACAACCGCAACCTCTTACAAGTTGATAACCTGCATATTCCATAGCCTTCATTATAGTAAGACTTTCAGGCACTTGATATTTTTTACCAAAAAAATAAACGTTAACTAAATTTTCCATTTGTTTATCTCCTTATTAATACTCATCGGGAAGTGCGTCTAACTGATCCATTCTGAACACCGGACCATCTTTACAAACGTATTTTGATCCGACGTTACAACGTCCGCATTTGCCTACCCCGCATTTCATTCGCAATTCTAACGTGGTGTAAACTTGTTCTCTGTTAAAGCCGAGTTCGCCCAAACCTTGAAGCGTGAACTTAATCATTATCGGCGGACCGCAAAGAACAGCCGTTTTGGTTGGCTCAAAGCCAAGTTCTTTTACATAAGTTGGCACGAAACCAACGTGTCCGTCCCAACCTTCTTGTTCACGGTCAATGGTAAGATGTACGTTTACACCTGCATCATTTGACCATTCGTTGATGATTTCTTGATAATCAAGAAGATCGTCTTTACTCCTAGAACCATAAACAATATCTATTTTACCGTATCTATCACGATAATGCCTACAATAGTTGATTACCGAACGCAATGGCGCTAAACCTACACCACCCGCAACGAACAACAAATCTTTACCCGCAAACACATCATCCACAGGGAACGGATTGCCGTATGGTCCACGAACGGTTACGTTTTGACCGACTTCTGCTTGGTGCAACCAAGTAGTCAAACAACCGCACTTTTTAATAGAGAATTCCATATATTCGGTATTAGTAGGAGAAGAGGTTATTGAAAACATTGCTTCACCAACACCAGGAATAGAAACCATTGCGCATTGTCCGGGACGATGTTCAAATAATTTTTTTCCTTCAGGCGATACAACTCTAAAAGTTTTAATATCAGGAGTGTCTATTCTAATATCCGTAATCACGCCTAGTTTCGGAATTAAAGTTTCATTAGTCATTTTCTTTTCCTCCGAGAGTTTTCATTACTTTTACGATATTCATAGAAATGGGGCATTTTGAAAGACAACGTCCACAACCTACACAACTAAACATTCCGTTGTTATTATCGGGATAATAAACGAGTTTGTGCATAAATCTTTGACGGAAACGTTCTTTTTGTGAAAGCCTTGAGTTTCCGTGCGCCATCAACGTGAAGTCGCTATACATACAAGAGTCCCAACATCTGAAACGCTTTACACCATTGCCCGTGTTGAAATCTTTTACGTCATAACATTGACAGGTTGGGCAAACGAAAGTACAAGTTCCGCAACCTAAACAATGTGCGGATAACTCATCCCACATAGGCGAATTGAAATATTCTTGAGTTTTACCTGCACCAAACTTGTCCGTTGTAAGGTCTTTGAGCGGAAGTTTATCCATAATTGCAGAAATTTCTTTCTTTTGTTCCTCAACCGCTTCTTCACCACAAACTTCGGTAACATTATCGAGCGTTGCGAGAAGTTTTTCGCCCTTTTCGGTATTTGCTTTTAAGTACAAACCTGCTTCAGTCTTCCAAGCGGTGATATCCCCCTCGGGTGAAGACGGGTCTATACCGAAAGTTTTACAAAAACAAGTTTCGGAAGGTCTTCCGCAAGCAAGTGAAACAACCACTCCCTTTTCCCTTCTCGATGCATAATACGTATCTACTGGTTCTGAAAGGAAAACTCTGTCTAAAATCTCAAAACTCTTAACATCACAAGCACGAACACCAAAAATTACAAAATCTTCTTTTTCCGTTCTTGTGTCGATAATTTCAATGTTTTTACCCTCTGTCTTAAATTCCATAAGGTTTTCAGTTTGAGGGAAGAAAAAGTCCTTTGCGCTACGGTCAGTTTTAAGAGCATCACTCATAACCATACCGTCTGCGTATTTTTTGTAAGCAACACGACCTTTTTCTACATCGACAGGGATATAAAGCGTTGCATTTTTTGCAATTTCAGCAAACAATGCGGAGGTTTTTTCTACTGGACAGAAACGCATATTATTTCTCCTCCTTATTAACTGCCTCTGAAGGTTCTAAATCTTCTTTGGTGTAATTTACTAGCGGAGCACGGCTACCTACTGTTTCGCCAGCCTGATAATCTCCGTAGAATGAATTTATATCTTTAATAAATTTACGGTTAAGCAAATGTAAGGGAATATGTTGCGGACAAACTCTAGAACACTCCCCGCAATCAGTACAACGTCCTGCAACGTGGAACGCACGTATAATGTGGAACATCTTTTCTTCAAAACTGTTTGCTGCCGCTTTATTCTCTACTCCCGAATTGGGGTTATCAAACACACACTTTTCACAAGTACAAGCAGGACAAATGTCTCTACAAGCATTACAACGAATACAACGTGATAATTCGTTTTGCCAGAACGCAAACCTTTCATCTGCCGTCATACTTTCAAGTTTTGCAACCTCATCAAAACGGTTACTGTCGATTATGTCCCCTTCTTCGCCCATAAGTTCATCATAAGCAACGGGTTTTTTGCTCTTACAGTTTTTGCAACGCTCTGCTAGAACGTCCTCTTTTTTAATTTCCTTTACGCCGTCATAAAGCGTTTCAACCTTAATAACGTCGCCAGAAGTTGCGGACAAAATGCCCTCTCCCGTTATTTCTTTTATTTTATTAACGTCAACCATACCATCGCAAGGGATTGCAACCGCATAAACTTTTTCACGGTCAAATCTATGTTCGGTAAGAAGTTGATTGAAACTGTAACTATCACAAGGTTTTAAGAAAACCAATACTTTACCTTGGCTCTTTTTTGTTTCTTTAACGAGGTACTTTGAGAAGTTTGCGCCCGAAAAATCATCAAACGTAAACTCTTTTTTCATACTTTCTACATCTGTAAACACGGCGGGAGTTACGTCGTAAGAAAACTCACCTTTCTTCCAACCGAGAACTCTATCCACCTTACCTTCAGCAAGGAGTGCCTCTGCCTTTTCAATGAGCATTTCACGAGTTACTTTTTGCATCTTAAATCCTCCAACCTTTTGTTTTCGCCAAGAGCGGTAACCGTTGCAACAAAGTCGTTCATAGTTGCCGCAAATTTTGCGCCTTCTGCCGCAGAAACCCATTCAACACGGGTACGTTCTTTTTCTATTCCCAAGTAATCGAGCATAGAGAATAAAAGCGACATTCTTCTTCTTGTGTAATAGTTACCTGACGTATAGTGGCAATCTCCTGGGTGGCAACCGCATAAAATTACGCCGTCTGCCCCTCTTTGGAATGCACGGAGTATAAACATAGGATTAACTCTGCACGAACAGGGAACTCTTATTACTTTTACTTCTGCGGGGTATGCAAGTCTGTTACTACCTGCAAGGTCTGCGCCCGCATAAGAACACCAGTTACAACAAAACGCTACTATTTTAGGTTTATATCCGTTTACTTGCATATTGCATCTACCTCCGCCATAATTTGTTTATTTGCAAATCCTTTAAGATCCATCGCTCCCGACGGGCAAGCTACAGTACAGCAACCGCAACCTTGACATATTGCTTCGTTAACCGATGCTACACGGCGAATAAGCGTCGTTCTATTAGGACCTCTAAACTCTTTATCCGAATAGGTAATTGCGCCGTAAGGACATACCTTTTCGCAAGATGAACATCCGTTACACATCATTTCGTCTGAATGAGCAACGCACGGGTTACCCGTAAGTTTGTCTTTTGCTAAAAGACCTATAACTTTTGCTGCCGCTGCGCCTGCTTGAGATACCGTTTCAGGTATATCTTTAGGACCTTGACAAGCGCCCGAAAGGAAGATACCTGCCGTGGGACTTTCTACAGGACGAAGTTTGGGGTGAGCCTCTGTAAAGAAGTCGTTGGTATCCATACTTGCAGTAAGCATAGTAGCAAGAGGTCTTGCCGACTTATCTGGTTCGATAGCAGCCGCCAAAACAACTAGGTCTGCCTCTATCTTTAATTGTTTATTAGCGATAAGGTCTGAACCTTGAACGATAAGTTTATTTCCCTCTGGAGAAACCTTACCAACCATACCTTTTATATAATGTACACCATATTCTTCAACGGCACGGCGATAGAACTCATCAAATTGTTTACCTGGAGTACGAACGTCGATATAGAAAACAGTAACGTCCGTATCGGGATATTTATCTCTCGTTAGCATTGCGTGTTTAGCCGTGTACATACAGCAGATTTTAGAGCAATATTCCTTGCCCTTTTCTGCACAAGACGAGCAACGTGAACCAACGCATTGAACGAAAACAATTTTGTGGGGATGCACACCGTCTGACGGACGGAGAAGTTTACCAGCGGTAGGACCTGCAGCGTTCATAAGACGTTCGAACTCAAGCGAAGTGATAACGTCTTTACTTTGACTGTAAGCAAACTCGTCAAACTTTTCCATACTAATAGGATTAAAACCTGTTGCAGCAACGATTGCGCCGTATTTTTCTTCAACGAACTCATCCTTTTGCGTATAATCAATTGCCTTTGCCGTACATACCTTTGAGCAAACACCGCACTTGCCTGTTTTGAGCATTGTACAATAGTCTGCGTCAATTGTTGCAATTTTGGGAACTGCTTGAGCAAACGGAATATATATTGCACGACGATTATCCATTCCGAGGTTGAACTCGTTAGGAACTTTTTTCTGCGGACATTTTTCCGTACAAAGTCCACAACCTGTACAAACGTCCTCTTTAACGTAACGTGCTTTCTTTCTAATTTTAACGTCAAAGTTGCCTACGAAACCTTTAATTTCCTCAACTTCGCTGTAAGAGAAAATTCTAATTTTTTCGTGTTGAGCAACGTCAACCATTTTAGGCGTTAAGATACAAGCCGCACAGTCAAGTGTTGGAAAAGTTTTATCTAATTGCGCCATTTTACCGCCGATTGTGGGTTTCTTTTCCACGATATCAACGTAAAAGCCTGCGTCGGCAATATCTAAAGCGGTTTGAATACCTGCAATACCACCACCTATTACCAAGGCACGCTTTGTAACGGGACTTTCACCCGGAGTAAGGGGTGCGTTTAGGTTAACTTTTGCAATAGCCGTTCTTCCTAAAACGATTGCTTTTTCCGTACCCTCTTCCATATCTTTATGTATCCAAGAACATTGTTCACGAATATTAGCAATTTCAACCATATAAGGGTTGAGGCCTGCCGCCTGCGCTGTTTTTCTAAAAGTAGCTTCGTGCATTCTGGGCGAACACGAACAAATTACAAGACCGGTAAGTTTATGCTCTTTTACCGCATCTTTTATCATTTCCTGTCCCGCTTGCGAACACATATACTGATAGTTGGTTGAAAAAACTACGCCCGGTTCACTTTTTAGTGCTTCTGCAACTTTCTGCACGTCAACCGTACCGGCAATATTACTTCCGCACCAACATACGAATACGCCAATTCTTTGCATTTGTATTCTCCTTTATTACTTTGTGTATTTCCTAAATGCGCTTACTATTGCCTGTTGTGGCAAATCTTCATCAAGCATTTCGGGAATGTCGTTTGCTGTTAAATGATTGTTGTCCTGTTGTCTTATAACTGAAAGGCGAACTGCTTCAACGAGTTTTGCAGGTTCAACACCACGAGGGCATCTATCCACACACGCAAAACAAGTAAGACAACGATATATTGATTTTGAATTCATCAAAGGCTCTATATCGCCCGTTTCCACCATATATACAAACTGATGGGGATGATATTCCATTTCGTCATAAGCAGGGCAAGTTCCAGAACACTTTCCGCATTTCATACACTTTCTGGGATTAACCCCACTACGACGGATAATTTCATCTGCTATTTTCTTCTTGGAATTTTCCATTATTTGTTACTCCTTTACACCGAGTGCTTCTGCCAAAAGTTCTGTGAAATAGATAACGGGTAAATCTGCGCCGTTTTTCATAAGATTATATCTACATAACGGGCAAGCGGTTACGATTGCTTCCGCTCCCTTTTCTTTTGCGTTTGAAGACACTTTAAGGCTCTTTTCTTTTGCCAATTCTTTGCTTTCTAAAGTTATATAACCACCGCAACATTCGTTTCTATATGCGTAAATCACGGGTTCTGCGCCAAGGGCACGGATAAAATCTTCTATTATTGAAGGATTCTCTACGTCGTCCATAGCCATAACTTTGCCAGGACGGAGAAGAAGACATCCGTAATATGCCGCTATCTTTCTGCCCGTCAACGGTTTTACTACTTTTTCTTTAATTTTATCAAAACCTACAACGTCTCTTAAGAGTTCAAGGTAATGATAAACTTGCGTTTCGCCGTTATACTGGTCAGGCGCAATATAGTTGTTTACCTTAAATGCAAACTCATTATCGTTTTGCATAGCAGCGTTTGTCTGCTTGATAACGTTATGACAAGCAGAACAAACTGAAACGAGAGGTTGACCCTTTTCTTTTGCATAGTTTAATGCACGTACCGAAGAGAGTTTTGTAGCGATTTCATCACGACTAGTCGTAAACACACCGCCACAACATTGCCAATCTTTAATTTCTTCCAAAGTAACACCCAAAACTTCAGCGCATTTACGTGCGTAAAGGTCAAGGTCTTTTGCTTTGGTCTTTAACGTACAACCGGGAAAATAACTTACTTTCATTTGTTGCTCCTATATTATTAAACCATCTGTTCGGGATGGAAAACTTCATCAAATCTTTCTGCTGTCAAGAATCCGAGTTCAACACACGCTTCTTTTAGCGAGATATTATCCTTATATGCCTTTTTAGCCGTTTTTGCTGCATTTTCATATCCGATATATGGATTGAGTGCAGTTACGAGCATAAGCGAATTATGGAGATTGTGATCCATTTTTTCTCTGTTTGCTTTAATACCTACTGCGCAGTTATTGTTGAACGATACAATAGCCTCTGCCATAAGTCTTGCTGACTGCAAGAAGTTGTATATGCAAACAGGCATAAACACGTTGAGTTCAAAGTTGCCTTGCGATGCTGCCATTCCTACTGCAACGTCGTTACCCATTACTTGAACTGCAACCATAGTTACAGCCTCGCATTGAGTGGGGTTTACTTTACCGGGCATAATTGACGAACCAGGTTCGTTTTCGGGAATAAATATTTCTCCCAAACCATCTCTAGGTCCGCTTGCCAACCAACGCACGTCGTTTGCGATTTTCATCATATCTGCAGCGAGTGCTTTAATTGCACCGTGAGCAAACACCAATTCATCCTTACTTGTAAGAGCGTGGAATTTGTTTGATGCCGTGATAAAGTTCTTACTCGTGATTGCAGTAACCTTTTCTGCAACAAGCGCATCAAATCCTTTAGGAGCGTTAAGCCCTGTTCCAACAGCCGTACCACCGAGAGCAAGTTCGCAAAGTGGTTTAACAGACATCTTTAAGAGTTCAACGTCTCTTTCAAGGCTAGACCTCCAACCGCTAATTTCCTGACTAAACTTAATGGGCGTTGCATCTTGCAAGTGCGTTCTTCCGCATTTAACTGCATCTTGGTTTTCCTTTTCAAGACGAATAAACGTATTGATAAGAAGTTCAACGGCAGGAATAAGTTTATCTTCTATTGCCATAACTGCAGAGATATGCATAGCCGTTGGGAAAGTATCGTTAGATGACTGGCTCATATTGATATCGTCGTTGGGGTGAAGAATTTTCTCCCCTGCAATTTCGTTACCACGGTTTGCAATAACTTCGTTTGCATTCATATTTGACTGAGTGCCAGACCCTGTTTGCCATACGACAAGCGGAAAGTGTCCGTTCAAATCTCCGCTAATAACCTCGTCGCAAGCCTGTTCAATTGCCGAAAGTTTTTTATCGGTCATCTTTTCAGGACGAAGCACGTGGTTTGCTTGCGCTGCCGCTTTTTTAAGCACGCCGAAAGCACGTGTAATTTCACGTGGCATAATTTCAATATCTACGCCGATTTTAAAGTTCTCGTGGCTTCTTTGAGTTTGCGCAGCCCAATAACGGTCTGCAGGAACTTTCATCTCACCCATAGAGTCGTGTTCAATACGATAATCCATAAATCAATTCTCCTTATTAAGCTTGTATATATTTACCTGCTCCTCAACTGTGAACAAGGCAAAAGGGCATAGTTCTCCCCTTTTTAGAGAGTATATATATTATAACAAAACACTTTGAAATTGTAAAATATTTGTTTCGCACAAAATAATAGAAAAAAAGCATACCTTTATAACATAATTGTTATATTGCCTCGCCTATTCTTAAGTATAAGAGCATTCAATATGCATATATTGTTACCCTCAAAAATTACACCACTATATCTCGTGAACAACTCAAAAGAGCGTGTTTAAAGTAAATTTAGGCTAATAATTTGTTGCAACAGGTATAATTTTGTGATAAAATAAGTGTGTTTTTTTGGGGTTAAAGATGACGCAGACAAAAAATTTAGAGCAAAAATCGAATAATTTAACATTCAAAATGGGGTTAAAAGATGGGCTTCCCATAGGTCTTGGCTATCTTTCTGTTTCCATAGCCTTTGGCGTGCAAGCGAGTATGGCTAGTATCCCCGTGTTTATGTCTGTGTTTATTTCAATGACAAACTTAACTTCGGCAGGGCAACTTGCAGGGCTAACGGTCATCGCAACGCTCGGCACTTTTTTAGAAATGATTTTAACTCAATTAGTTATCAATGCAAGATATTTTCTTATGGGAATAACCCTTTCCCAAAAAGCAGACGAAAGTTTTACGCTTGGAAATAGATTTTTTTACTCGGCGTTTATTACAGATGAAATTTTTGCCGTTACCGCAGGCAAACCTACAGCATTCGGAAAAAAGTATTTTACAGGGCTTATAATCTTACCTTACCTAGGTTGGGCGACAGGAACGCTTATCGGCGCTGTTGCAGGTAACCTTTTGCCTTTAGAGATAACTAACGCTCTAGGAATTGCGCTATACGCTATGTTTATTGCAATAATCATTCCTCCCTCAATTAAAGAAAGAGGAGTATTCCCTGCCGTAATTTTTGCTACAGTTATAAGTTGCGCTTTTTATTACATCCCTTTCTTATCGGGTGTTTCAACAGGCATATCCGTGATAATAAGTGCAATAATTTCCGCTACCGTTACAGCATTTTTATTTCCACTAAAAAAGGAGGAAGTGTAAATGGAACTGTGGAAAATGGCGCTAATGATACTGACTATGGCAGGCGTAACATACGTTATAAGAATGATTCCCTTTGTGTTTTTTAAGAAAAAAATAACAAACGGATTTATAAACAGCGCACTCTTTTATATGCCCTATGCAGTTCTTTCCGCTATGACTTTCCCCCATATTTTTTACTCGACAGGGAATATTTGGACAGCGGTTATTGGAACGGCAGTAGCCATCATCGCATCAGTTTGTAAGCGGTCCCTTTTAATCGTAGCAATTCTTTCCTGTATTACCGTGCTTATTTTCGGATTTGTATTGTAAAAAAACGCAAAATACTTTGCGTTTTTATTTTTTTAAATTAAATCAAGTTACATGTTGCAACTAGGTTTATATTATCCGTCAAATTCTTTATTATTCCTTACTCAACGACTATGGGCGCAGTTCTTTAATTTTATTTATTTCCTTAGATTATCTATGATTAAAAACTCAAGCACAAGTGTTTTTATTCGGCAGCACTAAATTCGGCAATGGTGCGCCGTTTAGACTTAAAACCGAATTTTTAATATTGTAGCATCAAAAAAATCTGCCGTTTGACAATCTTTTCAAACGGCAGATTTTTTATACTATATTAAACATGCTAAGTATTCCATAAATATAGAAAATAATTAATAAAATCGGGATTACATATTTGCAATATACTTTAAGTTTTGACGGCATTTTCAAACCTTTGCCACAATTTGCCTCGATTAAAAATTGATTCCAGCCCCAACCTTTTTTATCTAAAACACAAAAAAGAACATAAACCAACGAGCCCAATGGAAGAATATTGTTGGATATAATAAAATCCTCTAAATCCATCAAAGTTGACCCTGCGCCAAATGGCGTTATTTCCGAAAGTATATTAAATCCGAACACACACGGAAGAGCAAGCACTAACATTAACGCCATATTGATTAAACAAGATTTAAGTCTGCTCCAACCCCATAGTTCACATCCGAATGAAACGATATTTTCAAAAACTGCGGTAACTGTTGACATAGCAGCAAAAATCATAAACAGGAAGAAGAGTGAACCCCAAATAATTCCGTTTACGCTACCCATAGAATTAAAAACAGCGGGTAAAGCCTCGAATATGAGTCCTGGTCCACCCGTTTGGTCAACCTTAAAAGCAAAGCACGCTGGAATAACGATAAGCCCTGCAATAAAAGCAACACTTGTATCAAGTGCGGCAATTGTTACCGATTCACCCAAAAGTCTTCTATCTTTACTTATATGACTTCCGAAAATTGCCATTGACCCCATTCCTATAGATAAGGTAAAAAAGGCTTGTCCTAATGCTGCAAATATAACTTCACCTAAGATAAAGTTGCCATCTGCGTCCCACAATAATTTATTAAAGTTTGGTATAAGATAATATTTATATCCCTCGCCAGAACCCGGTATAGTCATAACGTAAATAGCCAAAACAACAATTATTAAAAGCAGTAAAATCATCATTATTTTATTTACTTTTTCAACTCCGTTTTTAAGTCCGAACGAACAAACTAAAAATCCTATTATCGTTACGAGTGCCATCGCACCTACAAGTAACCATACGTTTGAAGTCATTGCATTAAATTGCGCTGAAATATTTACCGAATCAACGCCTGCTCCGGCAAAATCACCTTTTACCATTTTAATAAAGTAAATAAACATCCAACCTGTAATAGTCGTGTAAAACATCATGAGCAAATAGTTGCCGAACATTCCTACCCAACCGTAGTGGTGCCATTTAGTTTTTTTAGGCTCAAGAACCTTAAAAGATTCTGCAATGCTTTTACCACTAGCTCTGCCCACGGAAAATTCCATTGTCATAATTGGCAGACCGAAAACAACCAAAAACAAAAGGTAAATAAGAATAAACGCTGCTCCGCCGTATTGGCCTACTATGTACGGAAAACGCCACACGTTACCAAGCCCGATTGCGCATCCTGCGGAAATCAAAATAAAGCCTAAACGTGATCCAAACTTCTCTCTCCCTTCTCCTGAAAAAGTGTCTTTACTATTCATTTTCTTCTCCTTCCTTGGTATCACTTTTTTCAATACCGTTATTTTTATCGTAGTCGGCTTGTCTTTTTATTAGTTTTAACGGGTCTAATTTTAGTTCGCTTACCATAATTGCTATAAAGACTATGGCAAAACCTACCCCCAACATTACCGACAAAGTTTCTTCACCCATAATAACTGAAAATAACATTCCAAACACCGCCTCCATACTTAAAATTATAGACGACTGCATAGGTTTTGTGTATTTTTGACCTATCATTTGAGCAGATTGAGCAAACAGCGTGCAAGCAACGGCAAGGTATAGTATTTTTAAAATCTGTTCACCGTTAAGAACGTAGTCATTTATCCCCCTAAAGGGAAGTTCAAACAATGCAGAAACGGCAAGCATCAACACTCCCACAGTTAAAAACTGAATTGTTAATAGCAACACCGTGTCGTGTCCTTTTTTCTGATAGATATCGTTAAAAATAATCTGAAAAGCGAAAAACACAGCAGAAATAAGCGTCATTCCATCGCCTAAAAATATGTTTACACTACCGCCGTTATCGCCTGATAAGGATATAAAGCCTATTCCCACCACACACATTACGGCAGAAATAATATTGTATAATTTTGGTTTACTCTTAAATATAATCCAAATTAAAAAAGGACACATAATGCAATAAGAAGAAGTTATAAAAGCATTACGCCCAGGCGTTGTATGCATAAGCCCTATTGTTTGGGTTAAATAGGCAAGCATAACAAACAAACCTAAAATAGCGCCTGAAAAAAAGGTCTTTTTATCGAGTTTTTTTAACTTCTTTATAAAACAAAGGGATAAAACTATTCCCGCAAACAAAAATCTAATGCCTATAACGTAAAACGCAGGAACTTCCTCAATAGTATTTTTTAAGATTACAAAACTCGTTCCCCAAGCAATCGTGGCAAGAAAAATAAGTATCTGACCCAAAATATTCAGTTTTTTGCTCTTTTCCATCGCCTGCCCTCCGCATTTCGATAACTTGATTATTATATCATAAAACCTTTTCTTTTCAATCTTTTTACACTAAAAAAATTAATCGCTTTAAAATTTATACTCTTTTACTCCATACGTTGACAAATTTTAAATAATAAAGTATAATTGTTAAAACATTATAATTATATAATTTTATTTTTTAAGGAGAAAATTAATATGGTAAGTCAAGATTGGGATACACATATGAATAGTGCGATTTATACGCCCTACAATTATATGTATTTAAAAAACGAAAAGGTTATTTTGCAGATTAACCACCACGTTATTTGCGTTCAAAATGGCATTGCAGTTGGTTCGGTAAGTAGCGCAACACAAAAGAATTTCCCAAAGGGTGTTTTCGTAAACAAAAAATGCTTTCCCAAATTAAAAACAAAATTGTTTTCAAATAATGTTTCTGCACAATTTTATTTCATACCTATGGAGCAAAGAATTCCGCTATACATAACCACCAAAGCAAAATTTAAGACAGGCGAAACAGTTGAAATAAACTTTAACACCCTAATTTGGCTTTACCTTGAAGACGCTCAAAAATGGTACAATACCTTCATTAAAGCGATAAAAGCGCAAAACCGTAAGGGAGTTATTTATACAAGAGAAAGTTTTAGCGATATCATTAAATCTGTTTTAACAACTAAAATTCAAGAGATTATTGCTCAAAACAACCGCCCCTCTTCAGTGCTCGGCAAAATAACCGTTGACAGCAAGATTGCTAAAACAGGCAAACAGCCAGAAGCATCTCTCTACGATCTTGTTAAAAAGAGTATGACAAACGAACTTAAGGCAGTTGGTTTTAGATCAAATATTGTTTAATTATTTATTAATTTTAAAAAAATTATACCGATAATAAATAATTTTAATATAACTATGCGATTTTTTTGCTTGAATAAACTTGCAAGATTATTTATGGTAGTTGTATAATAAAATCGTAAATTTACTTTGGAGATACTTATATGGATTGTAACAAAAGACCAGAAAATATGAAACGTATTACAACGCTAGAATTGGCTAACGCATTCATTGACGAACAGGTTGAATTGATACGCAAACAGGTCGGCAATAAAAATGTTCTACTTGCCCTCTCTGGCGGTGTTGACAGTTCTGTTGTTGCAGCGCTGTTAATCAAGGCTATCGGCAAACAGTTAGTTTGTGTTCACGTAAACCACGGACTTATGAGAAAGGGCGAAAGCGAACAAGTTATTGAAATTTTCCGTAACGGATTAGATGCTAACCTTGTTTATATCGACGCAACTGACAGATTTTTGGGTT
Organism: Christensenellaceae bacterium; assembly: GCA_045656465.1. Lineage (GTDB taxonomy): Bacteria > Bacillota > Clostridia > Christensenellales > Borkfalkiaceae > UBA1259. The sequence goes on along the minus strand of JAZORG010000098.1, from coordinate 5,852 downwards.
TACTTGAAAACGTAAGCGAGCCCGAAAGAAAAAGAAAGATTATCGGTAACGAATTTATAAAGGTATTTGACGAAGAGGCAAGTAAACTAGTAAACATATCTTTCCTTGCTCAAGGCACAATATACCCTGACATTATCGAAAGTAAAGGTGTAAAAGCCCACCACAACGTAGGCGGTCTTCCCGAAGATATGCAACTTGAACTCGTTGAGCCTATAAAACTTTTATATAAAGACGAAGTAAGAGTAGTTGGTAGAGCTTTAGGACTTCCATCAAGTATGGTTGACCGTCAACCTTTCCCCGGCCCAGGACTTGGCGTGCGTTGTCTTGGTGCAATCACTCGTGATAGACTTCACGCCCTCCGTGAAGCAGACGCAATCTTGCGTGAAGAATTTGATAAAAGCGGTCTATCAACAAAGGTATGGCAATACTTTATCGCAGTTCCCGATATGAAAAGTGTCGGCGTTAAAAACGACAAGCGATACGAGGGGTGGCCAGCAATTATCCGTGCTGTAAACACAGTTGACGCTATGACTGCTACTATCGAAGAAATACCCTATGCAATTTTACATAAAATTACAGATAGAATTACACACGAAGTTGAGGGAATTAACAGAGTTCTTTTAGACCTTACACCAAAGCCCATCGGCACAATTGAGTGGGAATAATTTAATTAAACTTAAAAAGCCGTACTTTGCGTTCGCAAAGTACGGCTTCTTTTTTATTTCCTTATCCTAGAATAGTTTTTAACAACGTTTGCGCATATATTCGTGCCAAAAAGTCGTTGGGGTGGTTTACGTTATTACCCGTCATATCCCTGTATCTTTTGCCCGTTTCAAGAAGATTAAAATGCATTTTAGTCATATCACAAACGGCAACGAAAGGATATTTTTCTTCTAATTTGTAAAGTTCATCTGCCTGTAATGGCTGATTTCTTACCCAATCACTCTCTGTATTTGGGTAAGTGGTTGCAATTAAAACCACTTCGCTTTCAGGATTTTTTTCCTTAAACATCTGCACCATTTTTTCAATTCTTTGGCTGTAATCTTCAAGAGGCGTTCTTCCGTCATTCATTCCAAACCCTAAAACCATAAGGTCTGCGCACTCGTCGTTAACCTTTTCTTCAAAATTATTCAGTCCCGTAAGCGCATCCCATCCACCGACTGCCGTATTTTTATGTTTAACCTCAAAGCCGTATTCTTTTGACAAATACTTACATACCATTACTGAAAAATCATCCATATACGGAGGTGTGTTTCCACCATACGGCGTTCCACTCACGTTACATCCCGCAGTTATACTGTCCCCGTAAAAGACAACACTTGCGCATTTGTTGTTAAGTTTACCTATAAAATTTTTCAGCCTTGCGCTTTTTCCTTTTGGCGGTTCAATAGCCTTTTCCCTGTTATGACAATAGGTTACGGCAATTTGATATTTTGTATAACTATCTTTTTCCCCAAAAGAAAAATATTTTTTGTCAACCGGTGCTTTTTCACGATTATTTACTATACCTATAGCAAATTTTGCAGGCTCTGTTAAATAATATTCATCTATGGGCATATAAGGCATTTTGCCATCTTTAATACGTTTTATTTTTCCGTCAATTATCTCGTAATCAACGCCTTTAACGTATTCTGTTTGCAAACCATAATCATAAACGCCGATTATTTCCTTAATCGGATATAATAAAGGAGCACATTCATCTTCATCAATAAACATAACCGTTTCATAATAAACTATATCTTCTTCCCATACGGGTTGAAGGTATTTTCTTATATCGTATTTTTCCATATAGCACACCTGTTTTTTGCTCTATCACAGAGCATATTTATCTTCTTTTTTTATAATTTGCCATTTTTCAATCAGTTTTTCAAGTGAAAATCCTGCATTTGCAGGAGATGTTGACGGCAGACACACCGATTCAAGCCTTGTTTTTTTCTCAATATATTTTTTGTAATATTTATCTGCAGTTTTTCCGTTGGTAAACACACGTTTAACCGAAGAGTTTTTTAAAATAATGCTTAAATCGTTTGGAACAACGTTTTTAATTGTTAAATCGCTACTCCCCGATATTTCACATTCTTTAATAACGTCCCAAACGGCAACGTTATTTTCAATTAGAAAGTTACGTTTTTCCTCAACTGTAATCGGAATTTTATGACCAAACACCTCTGCCAACACCCTCCAAAAACGGTTTTGAGGATGCCCGTAAAAAAAGCATTGTTCCCTAGATTTTACAGAGGGAAAACTTCCTAAAATTAAAACCTTTGAATTTTTATCCCACACGGGAGAAATAGGATGCTTAACCATAACTGTATTTTAACACTACACCCTTATTTTTGCAACAAAATGTTACATTTTTATGCCAAAAATATCAATTTTATTGACATTCATTTATTATTGTGATAATATATATTTAAATATAATTATAAGGAAGGAAATGTTATGGCAAAATATACTTACACACCTATGATTGAAAATGAGATGCAAAAAAACGACCAGGCATTCATTGTTAAAAAGTACCCATCAATTAGCTTAAAACAAACTTTTAGAGGTAGCGACGTACAGATAGCAGTTTATCAAGGCGACAAATGTTACTGTTTTAAGGATAAATTCCCAAGTGGAGAATTTACGCTCGCTAGCATTGCTCCTAATATGAAAGCGCCTTTCTTTAGTTTCGGCAAATGTAAGAACGTTGACATATATTTTGTTAACAGAAAAAAATATGCAGCACCAGTAGAACTTAGAGCAAAAACTCTTTTCGGTAAATTAATTTTATTTAAGGGATATTGTGAATTCAGTATAGACCAAATTTTCCCAAGAGACTTCCTTAAATGGGCAGACGCAAATGGATTAAAACCCCAAAACGGTGTTTATTTAGCCCTTTCTGCCGTTCAAAACCACATTATCAATAAAACACTACCCCGCTATTTTGAGACTACACTTTTTAACTCGAAAATTGAATCAAAGTACATATCATTTATGCTTGATAAAGTAGAACATAAAGAAATATTTGATAAAATAATCACTTCTGTTTCAGAGTCTATGAAAGGAATGGGCGTTAGCCTAAAAGTTGACTTAATTAAAAATTAATCTAACAAACACGCCAGACAACTAAAATATTACAGCCCGTTACGAATCTTTCGTAACGGGCTGATTTTTTATCTAATTATTTCTATTGTACTTCTGTGCTTTCGGTTTGCTGACTTTTAAGTTTTTCTATCTCTTGCTTATGTTTTTCTCTTGCAGAAACTTTGCCTTCGGGATCAACTTCGCCTGCCTTTATTAGCGCAACTTTAGTAAGGAACGGTCCTACTAGTTCATAAATTAATACCGAAAAGAGTGTTATATTCGCAATAACAACTCCGACTTCGCCTAGTCCCTGCCCCGCTTTAATTGCCATACCAAGCGCAACACCTGCCTGTGGAAACAAAGTTACGCCCAAATATTTTCTTACAGTATCAGGGCTTTTAACCATTTTTGCACTAACAAAAGCACCGCTGTATTTTCCTATACAACGGAAAACAATATATACCACACCTATCAATACTATCATCAAATCGCCCAAAATGCTCAAGTCAAATTCTGCGCCCGATAGCACGAAGAAGAGTATAAAAATCGGAGCAGTCCAACGATCTAACCTATCCATAAGTTCTGCAGAAAAATCACAAATATTGCAGAAAATTGTTCCAAGCATCATACAGGTAAGCAAAGACGAAAATCCAACGTGGACCCCGCCTATATCAAATTTCAACATCGAAATAGCAACCGTTAAAAAAACAAACGCAACAGACATTGCAAGTCTTTTTGAACGAGAATGGAAAAACCGCTCAAAAAAGGTAAATAAATATCCCATCAAAGCGCCTAATCCTAAAGAAAATACAACTTCTATAATCGGTTCAACTAAAATCGAAACAATACTTACCGTTCCAGATATAAGCGCTTTTGCAATGCCAAATGATACGGCAAACAATATTAAACCTACAGCGTCATCAATCGCAACTACGGGAAGTAGTGTGTCGGTAAGCGGGCCTTTTGCTTTATACTGCCTTACGACCATAAGCGTGGCGGCTGGCGCTGTTGCAGATGCAACTGCACCAAGTACGATTGCCGCTGACAAGGAAAGTTTATCGGGTATTATAAAATGAAGAGTAATAAGCACCGCATCAACCAATAAAGTTGTTATTACCGCCTGTAAAACACCTATTACCGTTGCTTGTTTGCCGATATTCTTTAATTGCGAAAGTCGGAATTCGTTACCGATAGAAAAAGCAATAAAACCTAACGCAACGTCTGAAATAATACCATATAATTCAACGTTGCTTTTTGTAAATCCTAATCCTTCAACGCCAAACGCACCCAAGCAAAACGGACCAACAAGAATCCCTGCTATCAAATAAGCGGTAACAGCAGGTAATTTAACTAATTTTGCTACTCTTGATAACATCAGTCCTGCAAACAGGGCTATTGACAAACTAAATAATATGCTTTCTACTGTCATAATTTTTTCCCTACAAATATAATAATTCTTAAATACCGACAATGATTTTAATACTTTAATTTTCATTTGTCAATTATTATAAATATCTTTATAAAATATATATTAATATTTCATAATATAATATACAGAAATTTATAAAATTGAAATCTCCCGTCGCAATTTATCGACAGGAGATTTGCACCTTTTGTTTTATTAAGCCATCATAATTTCCGATATAACGTCTAACACTTTGTTGTAACAACCGCCACACCCTGTTGAACAATGCGTAACATTTTGAACTACCTTAAAAAGTTCTAACACGTCTTCCATCTTGGTGTGATCCTCAAGCGCATTCGCTATATCCGAATAACTTACCTTTTTGCAATTACATACCAAATAATTTTCTTTCATTTTCTTTACTCCTTATATCAATTCATCTGCCAAAGCCACAAGCATTTGACTTGTTTCCTTGTTAGGCGCTGACAAAATTTTAACATTCGTATCAGTAAATTTAAGATTTTTACTGCCCTCGAGCATAGATTTCATAACCTTTGTCGCAACGGGAGCCCAACTTCCATTTTCTATAAAGCCAACCTTTTTGTTAGAGAAATTGCGTTCTGTTAAATGATTTATAAACTCTTTCATAAAGGGGAAAATATCTCCGTTATACGTTGTAGTTGCCAAAACGATTTTTCCGTAACGGAATGCATCTTCAACGGCTTCTGCCATATCACAACGGGCAAGGTCGTTTACAACAACTTTCACACCCTTACTTTCAAAAATGTCTCTCAACTCTAAAACAGCCTTTTTTGTATTTCCGTAAACAGAAGTGTATGCAATTACCACTCCATCGCTCTCCGTTTTATAACTAGACCAAATATCGTAAAGATTTATATAATATCCCAAATTTTCCGTAAGCACAGGCCCGTGAAGAGGACAAATCGCATCAACTTCAACACCGACAAGTTTTTTCAACAACGCCTGAACTTGAACACCGTATTTGCCAACTATACCTATATAATATCTTCTTGCCTCGCACGCCCAATCTTCCTCTGCATCCAAAGCGCCAAATTTACCGAACGCATCAGCCGAAAAGAGTATTTTATCCTTTTTATCATAAGTTAATATAACTTCTGGCCAATGCACCATAGGAGCACAAACGAAAGTTAAAATATGTTCGCCAACCTCAAGTTCATCTCCTTCGTTTACAACTATTCTCCTATCCTCAAAATCAGTTCCAAAAAAGTTTTTCATCATTACGAACGCTTTTGAAGAAGAAACAATAATCGCTTTAGGGAAAGCATTCATAAACTTTACAATACTGCCTGAATGGTCAGGCTCCATATGCTGAATGACAAGGTAATCGGGATTTCCT
>JAZORG010000097.1:0-48856 GCA_045656465.1 Christensenellaceae bacterium | reverse complement strand
AGTAAGACGCATCGGTATAAGCGTAATAAGGCTGTGTAAATAAGTTTATTTTGTAACCGTTTTGATTGAGAACGTTAAGAGTATCATTTTCAAGATACGCTGAGTTTAAGAATTGTTCTCTCGGCAACTTAACGTCGAAATGCTTATTTGTAAGAAGATTTGTTATACCGGGGAAAGTATGTCCGTACAAAGAGATATTATCTTCAAAAAAGGTAAATCCTTCAAGCATATTATAGATTTCAGGACATTTTTCAAAGCCTAATTTTGCATATTCTAAATCGAATCTATCCACACAGAACAAAAACACGTTGTTCGTTGAGGAAATAGTGGTAAGCCCTTTGGTTGTTAAAATCTGTGGTGTAACCGCTGTTTGACTGCTTTTCAATCTTTCTTCTGTAGGCGCAAAAATTCTGTCTTTTGTAAGAATTAACGTCAAAGGTCCTATTATATGCGTAATCATAATTATTCCGCTTATTAAAACGCCAATAAGTCCTATTATACCGTTTTTATCTTTTAATACTGCAAGTACAATTGCAACGGCTATTACCACAACCCAAATTATAACGTTAAATATTTTTTGACCGATTGTTATGGTTGCGTCGCCAAGGTTATCGCCTGCAAGAGAACTCAATCCAAGGTTAAGATAGTTTCCTTGTAAAAAGAACATTATTGCTATTGCAATAAGAATTGCGCAAGATATTTTATAAACCTTATTTGGTAAAAATAAAAGCGCAAAAAAGAAAACACAAGTAAAAAGAAATGCAAAAAGAATGCTAATAGGAAAGAAAGAGGAAAATGAGAATAAAAATTCCTCGATATTATTTGCGAAAAATTCAAAAGGAATACAAAGACAAATTATAAAAGGAATAGTAAACGCTACCATAAGCGTTGGGAAAATGCGTTTAATTGTCCTTTGTTTGAAAGTGCTTTTTGATGGATTTTTCATATTATCCTTTAACGTCCTATAAAAAATGAACTTTGTTATATTGTAATATTATTTAAATAATATTAAGTAATCAAAAAAATTATATCATACAATAATATAATTTGCAAACGATTGAACGGGAAAACATTTACGTCAATCATTTAATTTAAGTAAAAAGTGATTAAACTCAACGGCTTAAATTATTGAAAAATTGTGCGTTTAATGATATAATAAGAAAAAAAGCGCTTTTAAAGGGGCTATTATGAAGTTTATTCACCTATCCGATCTTCATTTAGGAAAACGTGTAAACGAATTTTCTATGATAGAAGAGCAAGAGCATATAATAAAACAAATCATATCTGTCGCAGATGAAATTAAAATAGACGGAATTATGATAGCAGGGGATGTTTATGATAAGAGCGTTCCGAGTGCAGAAGCCGTTCAACTTTTCGACGGGTTTTTATCGAGTCTTGCTCAAAGAAGAATAAAAACTTTTATTATAAGTGGTAATCACGATTCTCCCGAGCGAATTGCTTTTGGTAGTAAAATTATGGGGATTAGTGGTATATATCTTTCGCCCGTTTACGACGGTAACGTTACGCCTATAGAATTAGAGGATGAATTTGGGAGACTTAACGTCTATATGTTGCCGTTTGTTAAACCCTCACACGTGAAACGTTTTTATCAAGAGGAAAACATTGAAAGTTATACTGATGCAATTAGTGTGGCTATATCAAAGATGAGCGTAAACAAGTTAGAGCGTAACCTTTTAATAACGCACCAATTTGTTACAGGCGCTCTTCGTTCGGAATCGGAAGAAACAGTTGGGGGAACGGATAACGTAGATGCTAGCGTGTTTGAGGACTTTGACTACGTGGCTTTAGGACACTTGCATCGTGCTCAAAGTTGCTTAAAAGAAACTATTCGATATGCAGGTACGCCGTTAAAATATTCTTTTTCAGAGGCTAAAGATATAAAATCGCTTACCGTTGTTGAAATTAAAGGAAAAAACGAAGATGTAATTATTCAAACGATACCCTTAACACCTTTACACGATATGAGTGAAATTAAAGGTACGTTTATGCAACTTACAAGTACATCTTTTTACGAGAATAATCCCGTAACCGATCACTATTTGCGAATAACACTTACTGATGAGAACGACGTTCCCAATGCAATGGCTAGACTTCGCAGTATCTATAAATATACTATGAATTTAAGATACGATAACAAAAGAACAAGGGAAAATTCTATAATTGATGCGGATAATTGTAACGAAAAAAAGACAACGTATCAACTTTTTGAGGAGTTTTATAAAGCGCAAAACAATTCGGATATGACAAAAGAGCAAAGTGAATACGTTAAGAAATTGATAGAAAAAGCAGAGGAGGATGCGTTATGAGACCGTTAAAACTTGTAATGAGCGCATTCGGGCCTTATGCAGGCAAGGAAACGTTGGATTTTGAATTGTTGGGAGAAAGCGGATTGTATCTTATAACAGGAGCGACTGGAGCGGGTAAAACTTCTATTTTTGACGCTATTACTTACGCTCTTTACGACCAACCGAGTAGTGAAATTAGAAACGATTCAATGTTGCGTTCAAAGTATGCTGAAAATACGGCTGATACTTTTGTAGAACTAACCTTTATGTATAAAGAAAAAATATACAAGGTACGTAGAAACCCCGAGTATTTAAGACCGAAAACACGTGGCGAGGGAATGACAAAACAGACGGCAGGGGCAGAACTAATATACCCTGATGGAAGAGTGGTAAATAAAAGCAAATCTGAAGTTAATAAGGCTATTGAAGAGATTATCGGTATTGACCGCAAGCAGTTTTTACAGATTGCAATGATTGCCCAGGGCGAATTCCGTAAAATGCTCTTATCAAGCACGGAGGAAAGAAAAAAGATTTTTCGTCAGATATTTAAGACGCAAAAATTTGAGAAACTCCAAGAGGATTTAAAAGAACGAGCAAACGAATTAAAATCAAGATTTGAACAAGAAAGTTTATCCCTTAAAACCTTTTACAAATCTATAGTATGTGAAGAGGGCGACCAATTAAGTGAAGAGGCAAGTCTTGCGGTTATCGGTAATTTGACTTGGGAGAACACAGTAATCTTATTGAGAAAACTTATAGAAAATGATAATAAAAAAAACGTACTTTTAAGTAGTAAAATCACAGCGCTTGATGGTGAACTAAAAACTGTTAACGAGAATATCGGCAAGGCGCAAGAACAAATTAATAACGAGAAGGAACTTAAAAAGAAGAATGAAGAACTCCCACTTGCTATGAGCAATTTTGAAAACGCTAGAAATTTGTTTGAAAAGGAAAAAAGTAGGCAAGCAGAAAGGGAGGAAACGGAAAAGAAGATTACCTTGATAAATTCCGAGCTTGACGATTATACTGTTCTTTCTACTTGTTTAAATGATATTGATATAATACTTCAGCGTATTGAAAATGGTAAAGTTTTAACCGAACAAAAAAACCATTCTATAAAAGAAAAACAAGATAAAATAATTAGCCTAAAAGAGGAACGTAAACTATTAGAAAATTCAGGCGAGAACAAACAAAAAGCGCAAACAGAAAAGACACTTTGTGAAAAAGAAAAAGAAGAATTAATAAGCCTAAAAGGGGAGATAGAAAAGGTTAAAAAGAAAGAAGAGGAACTTTTCGCAATACAAAAAGAATACAAACGTCTTATAGAAAATGCAAACAATCTATTAAACGAATATGCACATCTAAATAAGGCATATCTAGATGGACAGGCAGGGTTAATGGCAAGCAACTTAAAAGAGGGTGAATCTTGTCCTGTGTGCGGTGCAAAAGTTCATCCAAATTTGGCAAAACCCGTTAGTGGAATGCCTACGGAAAATGAGTTAAACGCTTTAGATGAAAAGACGAAAAAGGCTCAAAAAGAGGCAGAAGATAAGAGTGCGGAATGCGCAAAACTTAAAGGTCAATTAGATGCGTTAAACGGTGGGATTGAGGAAAAACTTAAGGAAAAGAAAATAACAGGAAGTAAAGATCAAGTAGTAGCCGTTATTGATAAAATGATAAATGCAATTCAGTTAAAGATTGACGAGTTTGTTAAAACGATTAAAAAAGAGGGCGAAAATCTTTTAAGAAAAGAAAAGTTGGACAACGTAATCCCCGAAGAGGAAAAATTGCTCGAGCAGTTCAGAGATGAACATAAAAAGTGCGAAAACCTTTTAGCAGAACTAAACGCATTGCTAGAAGAAAAGAAAGTTAATGCGGAAAAATTAAAAAATAAACTCACGTATTCTAGCAAAACAGAAGCGGAAAAAGTCTTAAAATCTTTAACGGAAAACAAAGAGAAATTGACAAAAGCGTTTGAGCAAGCACAGGCTGATTTTGAGAAGAAAAATGAGATTTTAATTAAACTGCAAGGGGAAACACAGTCGCTAGAAAGAATTTTGAAAAAAGTTTGCGATATTGATTTAGCACTAGAAGAGGAAAAGAGAGAAAATCTCAATAAAGTTCGAGGTGAATTATCTAACGAAAAAGAACAGGTAGTATCACGAATAAATACAAATTTAAACTGCTTAAAAAACATTGAAAAAAGCGCAAAAGAGTATTCGCAAATAGAAGAAGAATTTAAGTGGGTAAATGCTCTTTCTCAAACGGCAAACGGAATGCTTACGGGAAAAGAAAGAATATCTTTTGAAACGTATATTCAAATGAATTATTTCGATAGGATTTTGCGTAGAGCGAATATAAGGCTAAACAAAATGACGGCTGGCCAATATGACCTAGTAAGAAGATTAGACCCTTCAGACTTTAGGTCGCAAGCAGGACTTGATATAGACGTAATTGACCATTATAATGGTTCTGTTCGTCCTGTAAATTCCCTTTCGGGTGGAGAATCGTTTAAGGCTTCGCTAGCATTGGCTTTAGGTCTTTCAGATGAAATTCAATCTTCTTCAGGTGGAATAAAACTCGATACAATGTTTGTGGACGAAGGGTTTGGTTCTCTTGACGACGAGTCCTTACAACTTGCAATTTCAACCTTGCAAGACCTTACCGAGGGGTATCGTTTGGTTGGAATTATTTCACACGTTAGCGAACTTAAAAACAAGATAGATAAACAAATTGTCGTTTCAAAACGTTTGGGCGAGCAAAATGGCAGTAGTTGTAAAATAGTTTAATAAAGATAAATGATAAAAGCCCCGCCTGTATATCTAATGATATGCAAGGCGGGGCTTATCTATTTTTTTAGTTATAACTTCTGTCAAATTCTATTACCACGTAATAGGTTTTGTCAAGGGTGGATAATTTTGTTTCTACCGCTTTTCTAATATCGTTTTCTATATTTTTTAGTTCAAACGGAACAACTACGTCAAAAATAACGTTTGTATGAGTGTTTCCGTAAACAACTCTAAAATCGTGCAAGGTAAGTTTATCTGATATTTCTTTAATAGCGTCTGATACGAGCATTTTTAAGGAATTTGTTTCGGGGTCGTTGAGCATAACGGGGTCTAGGTGTCCTGTTAGAAAAATTCCGCACTCTTTCATAAAATCTCTTTCTATATTGTCGATTAAATCGTGTGATATCATAACGTCAATTTGTGCATCTACCTCGATATGAACGGAAACAAAGGTTTTTGTTGGCCCGTAGTTGTGTACAATTAAATCGTGTATGTCAATTACACCCGGATAACTTTTGAGTTTGTTTTCTATCTTGCATACAAAATCCTTGTCGGGCGCACAGCCGATTAAAGGATTTATAGTGTCTTTTATAAGCGTTATAGCGGATACGATAACAAAAATTGAAACAACTATTCCCAAATATCCGTCTAATGAAATGTCAAAGATAATGTTAACGAGGGTACAAATTAAAATAATACTTGTAGAAATAGCGTCGTTACGACTGTCTGCGCTCATTGCGGATATTGTATCTGATGAAATGCTTTTCCCAAGCCCCTTAAACACTATTGCCATACAGATTTTAACAATTACTGAAACGCCGAGAACAATACAGGTAAAAATTGTAAAGTTAGCAGGAATACCCGAGATAATTTTATCTATTGCGCCTCTACCTGTTTCTATACCGATAAATAAGATTACGCAGGCGACAATAAGCCCTGTAATGTACTCAAATCTTGCGTGTCCGTAAGGGTGTTCTTTGTCGGCTGGGCGAGAGGATAATTTAAAACCAAACATAGTTATTAGTGAGGTTGCAAAATCCGAAAGATTATTTATTGCATCTGCTATCACGGCAATACTGCCCGATAAAATACCGCCTAGAATTTTAAGGGCAAAAAGCAGAGCGTTTCCAACAATGCCAAATATCCCTGATGCAATACCGTACGCTGTGCGTACTGTGGGATTCTCTACGTCGGTATAATTTTTTATGAATAACTTCTTAAACAGTTTTGTCATCATCAATATCCTCTTAAATATACGTTATTAATATTTTTAGAAAGAATCTTAACAAAGTTTTCTGCATCCTCTTTTTCAATAGGGGAAAAACCACGCTCTATACAGTTTTCACCGTCAATAAATTTTTGCAAAAAGTATTTTTTTGCGCCCTTTATCCATTCTCCGATTTTAACTATATCTTGCTCTCTGTGAAACTCTTTTACGAGCGTTGTTCTAAATTCGTAATCAACGTCGTTGCTTAAAAAAAACGATACCGTTTGGCGAATTTTTGACATATCAAAACATTCATAACCAATAATTTTAGCGTAATTTTCGGGGCTTTGTTTAATGTCCATGGCAAAGTAATCAACTAATTTGTCGTTAAACAAATCTTTAACCATTTGGGGATTAGTTCCGTTTGTATCGAGTTTAACTTTATATCCTAAATTTTTAATTTTTCCTATAAATTGCGGTAGTTCTTTATTTAACGTCGGCTCTCCTCCTGATATGCATACTCCGTCGATAACGCCCTTGCGTTTAGATAGGTAGTTTAAAATATCTTCTTGCGGAATTTCAGGGAGGGCTGAATGTTGAGTTACTAACGGAGAGTTGTGGCAAAAACCGCATTTAAAATTGCACCCACCAAAAAACACCGTACAAGCAACAAGTGAATCGTAATCGACAAGCGACATTTTTTCAAAACCTGATATTTTCATAGGAGAACTCCAAATAAAATCATTGAATTTATAATATTATACGACGCAGAATTTTACTTGTCAAACAATTTGATTTATGTTATTATGTCGTTAAGAGGTGAAATATGAAAGCAGTTGTACAACGTGTTTTATCGGCTAATCTTAAAGTCGATGGAAAACTTATTTCTGAAATAGGTGTAGGTTACGTTATTTTTCTAGGCGTAAAAAAAGGCGATACAAAAGAAGACGCTGATTACTTTATTAAAAAAATTCCGCCACTCCGTATTTGTGAAGATGAAAACGGCAAGATAAATAAATCTATTATAGATACCTGTGGAGAGGTTTTGTTGGTATCGCAATTTACTTTATATGCAGATTCCTCTCACGGTAATAGACCCTCTTTTATAGAGGCGGAAAGTCCTGATAAAGCAAATGAATTATATCTTTACGTTGCAGAGGGGTTAAAGAAACAGGGGTTGACTGTAAAACTCGGTGTTTTTGGTGCAGATATGAAAATATCGCAGATAAACGATGGTCCGTTTACGGTGATTTTAGAAAAAACAAAATAAAAACTTCTTTTTTAGCGTGCCGATGAGTTCGGTGCGCTATTTTTTTGCATAAATCGCTAAAATGATACAAAATAGTTGAAAAAAATAATATGTTGTGATAATATTTATATATTAAATATTAAAGGGTAAATTTTCGTATGGGAACAAAACTTGCAATCGGGATAGACCTCGGTAGCGATACGGTAAAAATTGCATACGCTCTAGATAGCGACGGCGAGGTGTTTTACGGTAAATTTGCTGGTGGAAACGCAATAGTCCAAATTGCAATACCTGCAATCGCTTATTATAGCGAAGAGGATAAAGAATGGTTATACGGAACGGACGTTGAAAGGAGCGCAAATCAAAACTTTATCACGGTTGTAAAGATAAAGAGTTTGTTGTCGTTGCTTTCGAGCAATAAGGACGAGAGTGTTTGTGAGAGCAATGAAAAATATTACCGCTTACAACATAGTTTCCCCAAGTTTTATTTTCCGATAAGGAAAAAAATGCTAGAAAACTTTGCTGAAATGGTGGAAAAGCAAATGGCTTTTATAGCACCCGATTACACTCCGCAAATGGTATGTGAAAGTTTTTTTAAGTATTTAGGCGATATAATTGACGAAAAGACGAAAAAACTTCAGACGATAATGGGTGAAGCGTTTAGCGAGGTGGAAATATCCCTTGTTTATCCCTCGCACGTTGGCGATAAGTTTGCTATTGAACTTGAAAGGCTTGCTAGAAAGGTTTTCGGGAATAAAATTAAAAAGACCCTTTCATCGACAAAAGCGCTTGCCTATTATGCAAAACATAGAAATTTAGTGGGCGATAACGACGACGTACTTGTGTTCGAGATGGGGGAAGAATACCTTTCGGTTGTTAAGGCTTGCCACATAGACGGCAATCTAGTTACAGAGGGTGTAGAAGGGCATAATCTTCCGTTAGAAATTGGCGGAGTAAACGTTGATGAATCCATAAACGATTTTTTAGAAAAGGGAATTTGTTCAAGGGAAATTATCGGAACGGGTTCGTTTAACGGGCAACGTCAAATAGACGAACATAGTACGTACGCTAAACAGTATCTTTTGATGAAAGATATTAAAAAGGCGAAAATTATTTTAAGTAGGCCGTTAAGAGAGAATAGCATATTCAATAACGGTGTGCCTGTAAGTATTTCTCGTGATTTGATATTACAAAGAAAAATAACGAGAGAAAATTTGCTAGATTGCGTTGGAGTTTCAAATGGAACGGGTGTAGCAAAGGCTGTTTTCGATTATATAGAAAGTGAACTTTTAAGACCTGGTAATAGTGATGTTAAAAAGATTATTATCTCGGGTGGGCTTTCGGAGACGTACGGTTTAACGGACTTTATAAAAAATAAACTAAAAGAAAAATTTGCTTTTGTAAACGTTTATACCTTTGACGATAATTGCGAAGAGGGAGACGAGTTTTCAATTTTATCATATGAAGATAATATTTACTCTCAAGCGGTTGGTAGTGCGATTGTTGCGCTAAAAAATATTGAAGTTAAAACGGTTATATCCTTATCGTACGCAACGTGGTCGTACAGAGGAGAACAGCAAAAAACGCTCGATATATTTGTAAATCGTGGTCAACCGATTGACGACGGAAGAGAGTTTTTTACCGACTTATCTTTGGGAAAAGATGGAGTTACCGGTGAGGAGATTTTTTCTACCATAATAACCGAATCGGATATTAAGGAAAGAAAGTATGCAGGCGAGTTGGGTTATTCGGTGAATGGCAAACTTCTTATAGGGGATGATGATTCTGCATATCGCAGAGCGACTATTCAAAAGGTAGATTTAAAAATAGTTGCAGGCGGTCCACGTAGCAAGATTTATTTTAGATACGACGGTGAACCGATTACAATCTTAAACGACGACGTGTTGGAGTTTATAGAGGGTATTCGTGTAGATAAGCACGGAAAGGCTACCCCATTTATTCGTAATTGTTCGCCAAAAAAACGTGTGGAAATTTTGTGGAAAGATAGGCATATTTTTGCAGATGCACGTGATATAGAGATAGTTTTTGATAACGTTAGCAGTTTTTCTGTAAGTAAAGGTTAATTGAGGGTACAATGGAAAAAAACAGTAACAACAACTTAAAGATTTCGGTATCTTCGGGCGCATTCGATAGACAAAGTGAGCGTTCGGGTATTCACGACCGAAAAAAGTTTACAAAGCGTATTGCCGAGATGAATAAACACATTGAGGTGCTTGATCGTTACGACGATTTTGCCTCTTTAATGTTGTCTGCATCTGATTTTGCAAAAAAGGGCAATCAAAAATACGGCATTCAAAGAATGAATTTTCACGAGGGAGATAACGTTATCTTATCTCACCAACAGAAAGCAACGCAAAACTTCCTTAAAGAATTGCGTGGGTTTGGGTTGCTTGCAGACGTTGTTGGTAGTGGAAAAACTTTCGAGGCTTGTTCGATATTATCAGAACTTTCAGCAAAAGGCAAAATTTCTTCAATGCTACTGATTGTTCCATCTCAAGTATATAATACGTGGATTGACGTTTTGGAAAATAAATTTGGACTTGGCGAGGGCGTTTTGAAAAACGTTGAACAGTTAGCGTATGAAAACGACCTTTTAGAAAGGGCGGAAGATGGCTTTTGGCACGCCAAACGTCCTATAATAGTTAAGGCAGAAGACTTTGCAAAGTGGAGAGAAAGCGACGTTGATGGCGTTCTCTTTGACGTTGTTGTGGTTGACGAGGCGCATAACCTTTGCGCAGAAGAAGGGGAATATGCAAAATCGCTTAAACTTCTTTCCGTTTTAATGCAAACAAAGAAAAAGGCAAGGAAAACCTATTGCTTATTGCTTTCTGCAACACCGCACTCTGGAAATCTTGCAAGTATGTTTAGGCTTTGGTATTTTATCCGCTGTAAAGGTGGTAACCCTGCGGACTTTGACGAAGGGGAAGACAGCGAAAGGTCAGAAACCTACATAAAAGAAAAGAATTATTATAAAGAGCATATTTGTCGTGGCGCAGAAACGGTTATGGACTTTATCAATAAGGTTCGCTACTCTGAAGTTACAGATAACTTTTATCAGGAATTTGATGAGTTTATAAAAAAGAAAAATCAAGAGGGGTTCGTTCAATTATTAGACGCCGAAAAACGCTTTTTAATAATGGAGTTTTTGGAGGAAAACCCCACGATAAAAGATAAGGTGTCGGATAATATCGCTAAAGCATATCACAACGGCGTGTTGCGTTCTATAATGATACGCCAACCGAACGACAACATAAGAAAGAGCAAAAAAATTGTAAACGTTATGTTTTTCCCACTTAAAAAAGAGGCGGAAAAAATCAAAATAAAAGGTGTGGTGAATGACAACCTTTACGTGGATTTGAATAATCTATGCGCACCTAACGCTGTAGAAACGGCAGACGGTTCGTTTTATTCGCTCACAGAATACGTTAAGCGTATGGGCGATAAAAACAACGTCAACGCAGGTGTTGCTAATCTTCTATTTAACGAAAATGGTATATTTAACCAAGTAGGGCTTTCGGACGAGGATTTTGCAAAACCCAACTCAAGGCGTTATTACTGGGAAATTTTAGGCAGATATTCTGGGTCAAGAAAGGCAAAGAGAGTTGTTGATGAAAAGAACACTGAGATAGAATACAGGGCTTATTATAATAAATCCGAATTGCAATTTAAGTATGAAGTCTTAAAAGAAATTTTAGATAAGCACGACAAGGAACGAGTAATAATCTTTTTCGATTACGACATAAAAAAATCAGAGCGTCTTTACGACCAAGTAATAACTGCTTTAAGCGACGACGAAAAATACGCTAAAAGAGTTTTAGTTGGTGGAGAGGGCGATAAATCGATAATTGAGAAAGAGTTTAACTTAAAAGAAGATGCCGTGTTGGTGGTAACTGATTCGGCGTTTACAGAGGGTGCAAACTTACAAAAAAGTAGTGTTATAGTAAATTTCCAAGTAACACCTAATCCACTCGCAATGGAACAACGCATAGGGCGTATTTTCCGTTTAGGTCAAGAGAGGGACGTTACCGTTTATTCTCTTGCTGATATGCGTAAATTAGAGGGCTACGTTCTATCTTACTTTACATACATAGGTTTAATGAATAGTAATAGCGGAGATGCGGCGATAATTGCTGGTAGTAATAACGATAATATGGTTACTATCCGTTGTGAGGCGTGCGGTAAAGTTAAACTGCTTGCAAAAGAAGATTACGAGGCTTACTTAAAGAAAGCGTCGGAAGGAAGTCCCGATGCGGATAGAATATTCTGTAACGAAAACGAACGTTGTAGGCAATTTGACGTGCGCGGAACGCTTATGACAGAAATAAATAGTAGCGAAAGCAAGTGCGATAACTGCGGTAGCCTTATAAGAAGAACTAACTCCGAAGAGGGCGGTGGATTTTACTGTATGGCGTTTAATAACACCGGAAGAGGCGTGATGTGTAACACGGGAGATAATGGCGACCGTGAACTATATTGTCGTAAAATATGTTCAATTGCGCATTGTGAAAGATTTACTTCGGGTGCGCTTAAAGGGAGATGCCCTGCGCTTGAATATTATAAATTCAATCCTAATGCGTCGGAGATTGATCTAATATCATTATGTGAAAGTTGTAATTATCAATCAATTTGCCCGCCTAAATGTAGAGTAGGCTTGGGGGCAGAAGCGGTAAACGGTTGTTCTGATTGTGAATACGCAACCTGTTTCCCAAAACCGCATACTATAAAATTCGATAAAAAATGGGAAGCGTCTTGTCCTATTTGTTCGGCAAGAGGGGTTAAAGGAATATTACACCCCGTTGTTGCTCGTACTTTTGAAACTTATATCCGTTCGGCATTCGATTACGTTCAGGACGGTGGCAAAGCATTCTGTGAAAACCTAGAAAAAGAGGCTAAAAAAGTTTCTGAAATTCAGGAAATGCTGTCTAACGACAAGGAGATGAACTGATATGGAACTGAAGAAAATTACGGTTGGCAAAGAATATAAAGAAGCCTTTGAAAGTATTTGTTCACTCATAGACGCAGGATGTTTTAACAACTCTGAAATTAAGCGTACGATAGGTGGTATAACAGATGGAATACATAATTTTGTGTATGAAGAAAGTATAAGAAACGAAGCGTCTTCCGTTCGCAAAGGTTTTGGAGAGGACGGCGCAAGTTGGTTTAAGGGGTTTAGAGGGGAAACCGTAGATAACGACAATGCGGTTTTCTCGGAATTTATAGAAAACGTTACGGGTGAATATCACAAGATGTATTCTGTATTAGAATACACTCAAAAACCCAAAACAAAGGTTCAAAAAGAAGAGGAAAGAAACAGTGTTTTCAGCGCAGTGAAAGCAATAACCGATAAGTTCTTTCCACAGATGAGTGATCGTTTTGAATTAAGGGAAGAAAATGACGTTGAAGAGGATATTTACGGCGTAACCGTTAGACTTGAATTAAGTGGTGGTACGGGCGCATCCGTACCTGTTATAGGTAAGGTTTATTTTTCTAAAGACGGAAAGAAGATGACGCCTATTAAAAGTTCTGTATCAAAGAAGATTGACGGCGGACTAAAAGACGTTGCGTTAGAAGATAATGAAGAAGATTTAGGGGAGATAGACGGAAACGTTGTTGACGTTTCTCTTTCTGCGCTTGAAAATCTTTTGGAGGGAAATAACGACGGCGACTTTGCAGAGTATCTTGTTTTCGGCGATATTAGAGATGAAGAAGTTGTTAACGGAATGCTTGAAAAATTATCGCACGAGGCGATTGAATTAGAGTGCCAACACGTTAACGTTTTATATCTTACCAAATTAAAATATTATTCAACAGAATATAACGTTATATTTAATTCACGTCCTGCACTTAAAGTTACGCAGGGCGCAAGCAAAACGGTAACCGTTAGTTGCTTAAATTGTAGAAATTCAGAACCGCTTATTGAGGATAACGTGATAACGCTTAACACCTCTTATGGCAAAGAGAGTGTTGTTATTGATTTAGAGCAAAGCGATTTGGGGTTGAGTAAATCCGACGTGGAAAAGATAAGAGATTTTAGCACTTTCGGTAAGCACTTTATAAAAATTTCTTGCAGTGAAAATCCACGTAATTCCGGGTGTACGGTATGGCGTTGTGAAGAAAACACATTTAAGATAGAGCAGAACGGAAACGTTATGATTAAATGTAAAGACTGCCCTTATCCCGAAGTGGTTTATACCACAAACGACGGGGAGAGAAGATACACTCCATCTTTGGTGTTTGCTTTTGATAAACGTGATATGATTGAAAAAATAAATGATGAGGGGAATTCTGCAACAGTTAAATGTTCTTGTTGTGGAAGAACCTTTTCGACTGATGCGGTTAAGAGTAAACTTTGCCCAACCTGTTTTGCGCATACTGCCGATTTTGATAAGTCGGAAGCAAGATTGCGTTATGCTGATTATAAAGAAATGCTATCGTTGGGTGTACGCTTAAAGTATATGTTTACAAAAAAATACTGTTTTGAAGATGACGGAATTATATTATTCGTTATGGGGAACAAAAAATACATTGTCGATAAACTCGATATAAAAGAAAACGGTTACTTAAAGAAACCGACGGCGATTAATTGAGAGGTGCGAATATGATACGTTCTAATTCAGGCGGTAGCGCCATCACTAAAAGTAGGATAAAAAGCACCAAAGCAGGGCTTATATTAAGTTCTGTATGCGCAATGTTTTTAGATGCGGTGTTGTTTGCATTATGTATTATAAGCGGAATAAAAATAAGCGGTTTCCCTGTATGGATTATACCGTTTATGTTGCTATTACTATCATTTACGCTTGTTGTAAGCGTTTCTAAATCAAACTTTAGATATGTTTACAGTTTAATAATCCCCGCAATTTACGCTGTAGTTACACTTGTTATTTCGGCGGTGTTTGTCGTTATTACAAGTGTTGGTAGCGAGGTTTTTTCTAAAGATGCAAAAGTATTGTTTTTTGCAATTCGTATTTTAGTTTCTATTCTTATTTTATTTTCCTCGCTATTAGGAGTGAAAATAGGTAAAGGGGCAAAAGCGTTTACCTTACTTATGTTTCTTTTGTTAACGGCCACTGCCGTTTATTACGGCGTGTTTGTAATAGGAAACGGTCTTTTCGGGCAAGGTCAGTTAAGTTATCGTCCCGCAATTTATTTGTACGACGAAGATACCGATTCATATACGGTAAAAGAGTTTGCTTCGGGCAAAGCGGAAAAGGCCTTTATTCCAAAAGAGTTTAACGCTAAACCCGTGCTAAAGATTGAAGATAAGGCTTTTACGGATAAAAATCTTAGGTCGGTAGAATTTGAAGATGGAACACAGGTAACTTTTAATAACAAAATGCCTTCTGACGTAAAAACGGAAATAATCGTCGATTATGCGCAGTTTAACGAGTTTAAGGATTTAGCGACAAAAACTGTAAAAGACAACGATTATAGTCAAGAATATCTAAACTTCTATAATGCAATTCAGCCTAAAAACGTGAGTGGGAAATTCATTACTTTTGCTTATTCAAAAGAAAGTTTTGAACTTATTGAGGGAAAACCTATTCACGCTTGGTTCGGCGCTCAAGGCGACGTGTTTAATATTGAAGATTTTTCTGATGGTTACGATTATGTTAAGTATTCGGACACGTCTAGCGAAAGAGCACTTTTTGAAAGCTATTCGGATAACGGCTACGTGCTAATAAAACCCTCAATAAATGGTTTGTCGGTAAATCAAAACACAAAGAAACTAAATCTTGCGTTTGAACAGATATATAAACTTCGTATAGGCGACAGTAACGATACTAAATATATTGTTAGCGATAGCGTAAAAAATCCGTTTGGAACAGGTTATCGTTACGTTATAAATTCAACTGCTAACGATTTGACAAAACTAGATGCGGAAAATGGTATTGTCAAAAGAGATGGCTTTAATCTTTCGTGGACTTATACTTACGGAGATATAGCAACACAATATCCATTAGATAAACTTTCTAACAACTTAAAACTTGAAAACCTTATTATATATCCTATATGGGATATGCAAGCGCCTACTGTTGAAAACGTTGTGCTTGAAGACACGGGGAATGATGGTGCGGTTTATGGCGACCAAATAACATTGAAACTGTCTGCACCACCAACACATTCGGCAGATGGCGTAACGTTTAGTTATCAATGGAAAAGAGGGGAGGAGATTTTAGGTGGAGAGGAATGTTACGTAAACAACCTTATCCGTCCGCAAGATTCTAGCAATTACATACTAGCGGTTACAGCAAAAACAGATAAATCCTCTTTGGAAAAAACGGCGTTTATATCTTATGATTTAAGCGTTGCAAAAAAACAACTTAAAGTAGAATGGATTAAACCCGAAAATGCAGTTTATACTGGTGCGCCCAAAATTTGGAGCGCAACCGTTTCGGGAATGGTCGGTTCTGACGTTGTAACTTTAGATAAAAGCATTTCCGCACCGATAGAGTTGCATAACGATTTAATTGATGCAGGAGATTATTTGTTGAGATTATCACTCGGCGAGCAATGGGGTGAACTTTACACATTGAGTGAAGATCAGGTTGCATACACCATACAAAAAGCAGATATGACTGTTACTTGGGAAGATACCGAAAAGGTTTATAATGGACAAGTTCAATATCCCACCGCATATTATATGGGGGTAGTTGGACTTGACGGAAACACTCCTATAATAGGGAAAATAGCCATAGACGAATTCGATAAGTCAGTTAAAAATGCGGGGACGCATACGTTGACAGCAAAAATTTATGACGGTAACTATAATTTCAGCGATGTAACAAATCAATTTGTAATTACGCCTTATCAGGCGGAAGTTATTTGGGATACTTCTAAAACGCTTACATACAATGGATATGAACAAGCGCCTCAAGCATATATAGCAGGACTTGGAACTGATGGTAGGATTTATACTCAAGTAATGGGTGGTACGGATGCAGGAACGCACACGGCATCTGCAAGCGTTAATAATACAAATTACACGTTGACAAATCAAACGAAAGAATATACCATAGAGAAAAAGAGTATAAACGTTATTTGGTCGCAAGATATTTTAGTGTATAACGGAAGTGAGCAAACGCCTAAAGCCACCGTTAGTGGTGTTAAAGGGCAATCACTTGGCTTACAAGTTACAGGTGGAGCAATTAATGCTGGTACTAATTATACAGCAATTGCAAGGTTAACTGATGCTATGGATAAAAACAATTATACGCTTGAAAACACTGTTTGTGAATTTGGTATAGAGAAGAAGCGTGTAACAGTTGTTTGGGCGAATACCGAGTTTACCTATGACGGACAAAAACACATTCCGACCGCAACTGTTAATGAAAATGGACTATCAATTCACGTTCTCGGTGGGCAGATTACGGCAGGGCAACATACTGCAACGGCAAAAATAACCAATTCATCTGATATAAATAATTATTTATTAGAAAACGATACGGTAACGTTTACAATAATTGAACAACAAACGGAGTAGAGGTGAGATATGAAATGTGTTAATCCTGCGTGTGGGAAAAATATTGCCACGCCACTAGAACTTTTTAACGGCGTTTTAACCTGTCCGTTTTGTAAAGAAGAATTATCTGTAATACGTGATTTTAAGATTACCGAAAAAAATAACGACCTGTTTAATCTTTCTGAACTTTACTACTTTAAATATTTAACAATGGCTAAAAAAGAAAAAGGGCAAACGGGCAAGTTTATTAAAGAAAACGAATTACTACTTAAGCGTGCAATCTCGGTATGTAAAGAGTCGGCTTATTTAGGGCATCCCCTTGCAATCTTTAAGATGGGCGGATATTACGAAAGTTATTTTGAGGAAAGTCTATCCGAAGCGGATAAAAAGAGGGTTGCTTTCGAGTATTACGCATCACTTTGTTATAGCACGGCAACCTCGGTGGAAAAATCAGAGGGCATAATAGGTTTTACATCTGATGAATTTGCAGACCTAAAAAGACAGGCAGCAAAAAGACTGTATAATATTGTAGTTACAAGTAGTAGAGAGTTGGGTGCTTTCAAAAAATATAATAAAGAGTTTAATATTGATAAGATAACCTCAATATACGGCGCAATGGAAATTGACCATACCGCATCTTCGGGTAGTGGAGAAAACCCTGCAGACCAATTGAGAAAACTTTTTATAACTTCATCAAACAAAAAGAAGAGAGCGCCACTTTTCGGTATATACAAACTTGACGGCGAAAAATTAAAAGAGTTGTTTACAGGCGATAAGGAAAAAGCAAAAATAATTTTTAGAACAATTCAAAAAGGGCTTGAGGTAAGATATATAGAAAGTAAAAACGGCAGAGTTGATGAAATTGACGGATATTTTACCAAGATGAGTAACGCCCAAAGCACATTAAACAATCTTGAAGAGGTTGGGGATACGAAAGAGTATTATTTATACTTTTTTAATACCGGAGGAAAACACGCATTCCTTTCAGGCGGACAGATGAGCAGAATAAAAAAACTATTAGAAAATAATCATTTTGAGCAAATTAAACGTCTTATAAATGGCGGAGCGGAAAATTATACTTTCTTTGACGACGATATAATAATGTTCCTTAAAGGCAAAAATTACGAGGGCGCAATAGACAGTTTAATGGATTATATTTGTGAGGAGAATTAAAGTGAAAACAGCAAAAATTACAGAGATTTTAACCGCTAATGGTGTTAAGTGCGAGGAGAAATTTAAATACATAAAGGAAGAAGGATACGCTAGCGATGCGTGTCAAAAACTTTCTGAAGAGATAGTCGAAAAAATAGAAACATACACCCGTTACGGTGTCAATAACGGTTTTTCGGGGGATATAAAGGAAAGCATTGAAGAGTTGTGTAAAACGGCTGTTTTTATGAGTGACCCAAAAGCCGATAAAAAATTAGAAAAAATTAAAAAAGAGGTGGGGAAAACTCTCAGTTTTACCGACGGATTATTAAAGGAGAATAAACAAATGAGCATTTTAGGTGAAGTTAAAAAGTACACGTCTTCTTGCGTTAAAGGTGCGTCTGTAATGCAGACGGTAGATATGGCAAATAGCAGAAACGCTATTTTGCAAGATGGCATAGATAAGTTCGAACAGCTCGATAAAATATTAGGCGACGTTGTTGATGATTCTAGTGTTCAGGCGGCTTTTTATGCTAACGACATAATTAATAAAATAGTGCTTTGGAGAAATGAAGTATCTATACATATGCACAGTAGTGCAACCAATAGTTATATTGACGAAGCGATTAATCTTGCTAATCAATGGCAACAGTTAAAAAGCGCAGTAGTTAAGGGCGGATTGTTCAAAAAGAGCAACAAGGCAAAAGAAGAAAATATAAGAAAATTTGAAAAGGACGACTTCCAGTTTATTGCAGAAAGTAGCGAAGTGTTAGGCAAAGTAAACATTTTCGTAGAGAACCTAAAAGACTATAAAAATTCAATCATAAACGATAGATACGGAACGGAAGAGGAAGAAGCAACGGTAGCGTCTTTAGAGGCTCAAATCAAAACACTTAAAGAAGAAAAACAACAGGCTGTTGAAAAGTTTAAGCAAGGACAGATTAGCGAAGACGAGTGTTATGACGATTGCGTTGACATTGACGATAAAATTACCGATATAAATAAAGAACTTGAAATTAACAGGGCGCAGATACAAAAATCAAAGAGAGCAAAACGTGCATATGGTAAGGTTATAAAGAAACTCGAATACTTAAATAAAACTATTCTAGGCTTTAAAAACGACCCGATTATGCTTTGTGTTTTGGGTGGCGCAATCGATTACGATAAAGTTACAAGAGTTATGCAGGGAAGGGCTACCGACGAAGAAATTGCTTACGTTATCGAACTCAACCTCTATAACCTCAAAGTGGAAAGAAGAATTCAAGACAAACTCAATGCATTCCTCGACAGTATGGAAAAAATCGAAGAGCAGTTTGAACAGAGTTATCTTGAGGACGAAAGGGTGGAAAATCAAAAGCAGTCGCAAGCAAACAAAATTAGAGACGAAAAGAAAGCAAAATATATGGAGCAATTACTCGGAAATACTGCAGCGACTGAAGAAAATAAACAGCAAACTAACGATAACGGCATAGACGGAATAATAAGTGATAATTAAGGAGAAAAGTTATGGCACAGAAACAGCAAATGGAAATTGTTAAACCAAACAACACTTTTATGCAAGAAGAGCAGGAAAGAACAATCGACCGTCAAAGGTACCAAAAACAGCAAAACGAACAGCGTTTTTACCAACGTTTAGATGAACTTGCTTTGGCTACAGACAGAATGGAAAAGGAACGTGGCGCAGAGGACCATTTGACGATTTTAATGCAAACTTTTTTAGAAGTTGCAATGGAACTTCAAGATATGATGCATACCATAAACAGCATTAGTACGGCTATGGAATGTTTATCAGACGCTATAAAATTTATCGACGATGCTATAAATTTTGATAAAATTCTTTTTGAAGATAGCGTTGCGCAAAAACACGGCTGGTTTGCAAGAATGAAAAGCCGTCGTTTAATGAAAAAGGCTATCCGTAATAACACGGGCAGAATGTATGAACTTGCTGAAAGTATGGTATATAAATACAAAATGGTTACGGGGCTTTCTGATGCAATGCAAAGTGCTTGTATGAAAATGAAAAAGGTTATGGGTAAGCAAGCCGAACAACGCAAGAAGAAAATCGCCCAAACTTCTGGCGCAGAGCCAATGGAGAAGAGCGCAAGAATGAAAGCCTTTATTCACGGAGTAAAGGTTAAAAAAGGTTTAGCGGATGAAAGTGATGCTCCGAGTGCGTCTGCACCATCTTCATCAGCATCAGGCGGAATTGACGATATAGTTTCGTAAGGAGGATAATATGAGCGAACAAGCAAACAATGGAAGCGTTCAACTTGACGATCTTTTAAAAGAGTTTAATCAAGTTGTTGGTGAGATTAGAAAAATTCTATCCTCAAAACCTGATAAAACTCAATTAACTTTAGAGGAAAAGCGTTCTTTGCGTACAGAATATCTCCACGCTTCAAACGTTGCGAAAAAGATTTCCGACCGTAGTACGGATAGGGAAGAGAGCGCAAAATATAAAAAATTCCACGAGCAGTTAAGCAAAGAGGCAGAGCGTTATGGTTCGGTTATTCAAACAAGGATACCTGAAACCACATTAAATGACGTAAAAGGACTTGATAGCGTTAAAAAACTCGTTCATACATTCCTTTTTATGGCTCAAAATCCCGATATTTTAAAATACTATAAAATAAAGGGTGGGCTAGGGCTTTTAATGTACGGCGCACCTGGAACAGGTAAAACTATGATAGCAGAGGCTATTGCTAACGAAATGAAACTCCCTCTGTTAATCGTTACTCCTGCAGATATTTTTAAGTCATACGTGGGAGAAAGTGAACAGGCGGTAAAACAAATTTTCGAAGAGCTAGACGCTTGTCCTGACGGCGCAATACTTTTTGTAGATGAATGCGAATCAATATTCAGTAAACGTACTTCGGATACAAAAGATTATAAGTCGGCTGTTACTACTGAACTATTACAGAGAATTAACGGATTTGGTGTTGACGGGTCAAAGCGTATTTTGATAGGCGCAACTAACCGTCCCGACCTTATCGATTCGGCATATTTAAGATATAAACGTTTCTCTCACTTGATACACGTAACTCCACCAGATTTAGTTGCAAAACGTGCAATTATCGAAGGTAAACTATCGGGAATACCGCTTAATGGTATTACGTCTGAAGACGTGCTTGAAATGTCCGAGCAAGCAACTAAAAAAGTTGTTTGTGGGCAGGAAATTACTGATTCGTATTTCTCTTCTGCTGACATTTGCGCTGTTGTTGAAGAGGCGTGCAGAATTGCTATGGAAAGACTTATAGAGGCACGTTCAACAACACCTATTCCTTTATCTCGTGATATGTTTGAACAGGCATTTAAAAAAATTGTACCAAGTATTCCAGCAGACCTTTTAGATAAATACGATAACTTTAGAAATGCAGAACTAGATTAAAAAACTGCGGTTGATTTCAACCGCAGTTTTTTTAGAAATTAGTATTTTGTGGAGTGATGATCTTACATTTTGTGTTTGATATTTTTTCGACGTATTCGATAGGGGGCATCTTTTCGGTTATGAGATAATCGACTTCGTCAAAGTGAAAATCCGTGCAAAGGAAAGTTTTGTTAAACTTTGTGCTATCGCATAGCATTGCCACTTTATTTGAATTTTTGCGCATTTGCTGTTTTAGTTTAGATTGCTCTATGCTTGCATCTGTAAAGCCGTTTACTAGGTCAAGCCCTGTGCAACTTATAATAGAAATATCTGCGTGTATGCGTGAAATAAAATCCATAGTGTCAGTTCCAATAATGGAGTTTGAGTGGTTTTGTATTTGTCCGCCTGCAATATAAATTTTCACGTTGTTGGTTTGTGAGAGTAAAAGTGCGTTACGCAGTCCCGTTGTGGTAACCGAAAGATAATTAAAATTGTTTAGCATAGGAATAGTTAATCCAACCGTACTGCTACTATCCATAAAAACCGAATCCCCGTTGTTTATAAGTTTAACGGCAAGGTTAGCAATAGTTCTTTTAGCAGAGGTGTTTTCTTGCTCTCTTATCGCAAACGCAGACTCTTCTGCACTAGACTTAAAGGGCATAGCCCCTCCGTGAGAGCGCTTTATAAGCCCTTGTTTTTCCATTGTGCGTAAATCACGGCGAATTGTAGCACCACTTACGAATAATTCTTGCGCAAGCTCTTCTACCGTTGCAGATTTATTTTTGTTCAAAATTTCAAGAATTTCCTCTTGACGTTCAAGTGAAAGCATAATTTTATTCCTTTTTTATTGTTTTTTGTGTTAAATGTGATTATTATTGTTTATTTGTGATTATATCTTATCATAAAAAAATTCTTTTTGCAACTTATATTTAAGGGGATACAAAACATTATTATATATGTTATAATAATCACAAATGAAAAAAATCGGAGGATTGTAAAATGAAAACCAAAGCAGTAAGGCTTTACGGTCAAAGCGATTTAAGACTTGAAGAGTTTGAATTGCCAGAAATTAAAGAAAACGAAATCCTTGCACGTGTTGTATCTGACAGTATTTGTATGTCAAGTTATAAGGCTGCAATTCAGGGTGCTAATCACAAGAGAGTTCCCAACGACATTGATAAAAACCCCGTTATCATCGGACATGAATTTTGCGGTGATATCGTTAAGGTTGGCGCTAAATGGGCGCATAAGTTTAAAGAGGGTATGAAGTTCGGTATTCAACCGGCTATGAATTTACCCGAAAATCCTGCGGCTGCTCCCGGATATTCTTACACGAATATCGGTGGCGATGCTACTTATATCATTATCCCCAACGAAGTTATGGAAACAGATTGTCTAATTCCTTATGACGGAGACAGTTATTTTAAGGCATCTTTAGCAGAACCTATGTCTTGTATAATCGCAGGCTATCACGAAAACTTCCACAGCGTTTACGAAACACACAGCCACGATATGGGTATTAAAGAAGGTGGCGCTGTTGCAATTTTAGCAGGTGTTGGTCCTATGGGTCTCGGCGCTGTTGACTACGGTATTCACGGCGACAGAAAACCCTCTTTGATGGTTGTTACCGATATAGACCAGGCTCGTCTTGACAGAGCGGCTAGTCTTCTTACTGTAGAAGACGCTGCAAAGAACGGCGTTAAACTCGTTTACGTTAACACTTCTGCAATAGAAGACCCCGTTGCTTATATGAAAGAACTCAACGGTGGTAACGGTTATGACGACGTGTTTGTTTATGCTCCCGTTGCTCCTCTTATTGAACAGGGCGATGCTCTTTTAACTCACAACGGATGTCTTAACTTCTTTGCAGGTCCTACAAAAACAGATTTCTCTGCAAAATTCAATTTCTATGACGTACACTATGCATTCCACAGAATTACCGGAACGTCTGGTGGAAATACAAATGACCTTCGTGAGGCTCTTAAACTCGCAGGTGAGGGCAGAATTAATCCGTCAATTATGATTTCACACGTAGGCGGACTTGACAGCGTTATCGATACAACGCTTAACCTTCCCAACATTAAGGGTGCAAAGAAACTCGCTTATACACACATTTCTATGCCTATGACTGCAATTGCAGACTTTAGAAAAGTTGGCGAAGAAACAGGCGATAAATTCTATCTTGATTTAGCAGACATTTGTGATCGCAACAACGGTATCTGGTCTGCTGAAGCAGAAAAATACCTCCTCGCAAATGCGAAGAAAATTTAATTAACGAAAAAAATATCAACTATATAAAGGAGTAATTTTATGGCAAATCCAATTATGATGCCCAAGGCTGGTATCACGGTTGAAAGTTGTATTCTTACAAAATGGAACGTTAAGGTTGGCGATACCGTTAAGGTTGGCGACGTTATCTGTTCTTATGAAACGGACAAGTCTTCTTTTGACTTGACCTCTGAAGTTGAGGGCGAAGTTTTAGCGCTCTTTTGTGAAGAGGGAGATGAAGTTCCCGTTCTTACTAACATTGCTGCAGTTGGCGCAAAGGGCGAAGATTTTTCTGCTCTTGCACCTAACGGTTCTGCAGCGCCTGTTGTTGAAGAAGTTAAAGCAGAAGCACCCGCTCCTGCCGTTGCACCTGCTCCCGTAGCAGTTGCTGTTTCAACAAATGCTAAACCCGTAACTATGCCCAAGGCTGGTATCACGGTTGAAAGTTGTATTCTTACAAAATGGAACGTTAAGGTTGGCGACGCTGTTAAAGTTGGCGACGTTATGTTCTCTTATGAAACGGATAAATCTTCTTTTGATTATCAAGCAGAAATCGAGGGTGAAGTTTTGGCTCTCTTCTGTGAAGAAGGCGATGAAGTTCCCGTTCTTTCTAACGTTGCGGCTATCGGCGCTAAAGGCGACGATCCTTCTCCGCTCGCACCTGGTGGGGCAGCACCTGCTCCTGTAGTAGAGGTAAAAGCAGAGGTTTCTGCTCCCGTTGCACAGGCAAGCGCTCCCGTTCAAACTGCAAATGCTGATGGTAAGATTTTTGCATCTCCCAGAGCAAAGAATTTGGCAGTTAAACTCGGCGTTGACCTCGCTAGTGCAGTAGGTACAGGCCCTAACGGCAGAATTATTGAAAGAGACGTTCGCACGGCTTCAGTTGCTCCCAAGGCTGTTGTTGAAGAAGTTAAAGCGCCTGTTGCTGCTCCCGTTGTAGCACCTGCTGTTGAAAAGGCTTCTGACGACCTTAAGGCATACAAAGACGAAAAGATGTCCAACATCAGAAAAGTTATCGCAAAGAATATGGTTCTTTCTCTCTCAACTATGGCTCAACTTACACACACCATTTCTTTCGATTGTACAAATATTATGAAATTCAGAAAGTATCTTAAAGATAACGCTGAAATTCTTAAACTCCCCAACATTACTATCAATAACATTATAGTATATGCTGTATCAAGAGTTATTAAAAATCATAAAGACCTCAACGCACATCTCATAAACGGCGATACGATGCGTTATTTTGAACACGTAAATATGGGTATTGCAACCGATACGCCTAGAGGACTTTTAGTTCCCACGCTTTTCGGTGCAGATACAATGAGTTTAAGCGAAATCGCTATTAAGTCTAAAAAACTTTCTCAAGACGCTATTGACGGAAAACTCGCTCCCGAATTCTTGACGGGCGGAAGTTTCACCATCAGTAACGTTGGTACATTCGGTATTGAAAGTTTCACACCTGTAGTTAATCCTCCCCAAACGGGTATCCTCGGCGTAAATACGCTCGAAACAAAGATAAAACTCGGTAAAGAAGGCGAAATCATTCCTTATACCTCTATGGCACTTTCACTTTCATACGACCACAGGGCTCTTGACGGCGCACCCGCTTCTAGATTCCTTAAAGAACTTAAAGATTATCTTGAGAACTTTAGCGTAAATTTAATGGCTGACTCTATTTAAGGATTTATAAACTTCGCATTTCTGCGTTTCTGTTTAGGGTTTTGACTTCAATAACCAAAAAGGTTTATCTCATCCAAAACCCTGCACGAGCCTAGAACTGCTCGTTTCTAACACCTTAAAGGTGCAAAGTGAAAAACAAGGAGTTATAAACTTCGCATTAATAAA
Organism: Christensenellaceae bacterium; assembly: GCA_045656465.1. Lineage (GTDB taxonomy): Bacteria > Bacillota > Clostridia > Christensenellales > Borkfalkiaceae > UBA1259. The sequence continues at coordinate 23,192 of JAZORG010000097.1, read as the reverse complement.
GAACTTAAACAATAAATAAAAACAAACCTTAAAATATTTAGGAGAATGTTATGGAAATTTTTGATTTAATCGTTATCGGTGGCGGTCCTGGTGGATATCTCGCTGCTGAACGTTCAGGCCACGCAGGCTTGAAAACTATGGTTATTGAAAAGAGAGCATTCGGTGGCGTATGTCTTAACGAAGGTTGCGTTCCCAGCAAAACTTTTCTAAACTCTGCAAAAGTATTCGATTATGCAAACCACGCTTCCGCTTATGGTGTAAATGGCGTTGGTAAAGCAACCGTTGACCAGAAATTCGTAGTTGAAAGAAAGAACGGCGTAGTAAAAATGCTCGTTTCTGGTGTAGAAGGTCAACTTAAAAGAAATCACGTTACAATGAAAAAGGCAGAGGCTTTCATTGAGGGAAAATCAGATGAAGGTTTCGTTATTAAAGCAGGCGAAGAAAAATTCGTTGCAAAACGCCTTATCATTGCAACAGGTTCAAGCGCACTTGTTCCTCCTATCCCTGGACTTCGTGAAAACGTTGAAACGGGTGTGGTTATGACAAACAGGGAAGTGCTTGACCTTACTGAAATCCCCGAAAAACTCGTTGTTATCGGTGGTGGCGTTATCGGTCTTGAAATGGCAAGTTATTTCTCAAGTGTTGGTTCAAAAGTAACAGTTGTAGAAATGCTTAATAAAATAGCAGGACCAACCGAGGCTGAAATATCCAAGATTTTACAGAAAACTCTTGAGAAGAAAGGCGTTGAATTCAAACTTGGCGCAAAAGTTACCGCAGTTGAAAAAGACGGTGTTGTTTATGAAAAAGACGGCAAGGTTGAAAAGGTTGCAGCGGATAAAATTCTTTGCTCAATTGGTCGTCGTGCAGTAACGCAAGGCTTTGGTCTTGAAAACATAGGTGTTAACCTTGACCGTGGCGCAATCGTTACCGACGATATGATGAGAACGAACGTTGCAAACGTTTATGCAGTAGGCGACGTTAACGCAAAAGTAATGCTTGCACACACCGCTTATAGAGAGGCTGAAGTTGCAGTAAACAATATTTTAGGTAAAAAAGACCGTATGCGTTACAACGTAATTCCGTCTGTTATCTATACCAACCCAGAAGTAGGTTCGGTTGGCGAAACAGAGGAAAGTGCAAAGGCAAAAGGGCTTGATGTTAAGTGCGTTTCTATTCCTCTTACTTTCTCGGGTAGATACATTGCAGAAAACACAGACCTTAACGGTATTTGCAAGTTGGTAGTAAACAAAAAAACCAACACTTTAATCGGCGCGCATATTATCGGTAGTTACTCTGGCGAATATATCGTAAGCGTTTCTGCTATGATTGATTTAGAAGTAGATATCGAGAATATCAAAAAACTCGTATTCCCGCACCCAACGGTATGCGAAATCGTTCGTGAAGCGATTTTCACAATATAATTAGTTAAAAATTTAAGGAGAAATAAATATGCCAAAAAATTTAGTGATTGATCCCTTATTTATTAGGGCACCAGGCAAAATTCAATTTACGGATATTCCCGTAAACGTTTACAACAAGACAATTGAAGACGAAAAGAAAAACTTCAAGAAAGACGATTTCGTACGTATTTTTAATGATATCGCTATGCTCAGAGAATTCGAGAGCATGATTAACGAAATCAAAATCAAAGGTGAATACCAAGGATTTAAGCATTCATATCCTGGTCCTGCGCACCTTTCTATGGGTCAAGAAGCTGCTGCAGTTGGTCAAGCTTATATTCTCGATATGGACGATATGACTTTTGGTTCACACCGTTCACACAGCGAAGTGCTTGCTCGTGGTTTAGCATCTATCAACAGACTTCCCGACGATAAACTCTATCAGATTATGAAAGACTTTATGGGCGGTGAAACTCTTGCTCCCGTTGAAAAACTCAACAAAACCGGCAACGTAAAAGACCTTGCTGTTGACTTCCTCCTTTATGGATTTATGAGTGAAATTTTCGCTCGTCGCACAGGTTTCCACAGAGGTATGGGTGGTTCAATGCACGTTTTCTTCTTGCCGTTCGGTATTTACCCCAACAACGCTATCGTTGGTGGTGCAGCACCTGTTGCACTCGGCGCAGCACTTTATAAGAAAGTAAACGACAAGCCCGGTATCGTTATCTCTAACGTTGGTGATGGTGCTGTTGGTTGTGGCGTTGTTTATGAATCAATGAACTTTGCATCTATGGATCAATTCCGTCAGTTGTGGGAAAAGAAAGGGGGACTTCCTATTCTTTTCAACTTCTTCAACAACGGTTACGGTATGGGTGGACAAACCAGAGGCGAAACGATGGCTTACGATTTCCTCGCTCGTCTTGGTGCAGGCGTATCTCCCACGCAGTTGCATGCTGAAAGGGTTGACGGTTTCAATCCTCTTGCTGTTATTGATGCAATGAAGAGAAAGAAAGAAATCCTCGTAAAGGGCGAAGGTCCTTGTATGCTCGACGTTGTAACATACCGTTACGGCGGACACTCTCCTTCAGACAGTATGAGTTACAGAACTATAGAGGAAGTAGAAAACTGGAAGCAATACGATCCTATTGTTACTTACAGAAAAGCGCTTGTTGACGCTAAAATTGAAAAGGACGGTAAGTTTGATGATATTCTCGCTTCTATTAAAGAAAGAATGCTCAAACTCTGCAAACTTGCAGCAGATCCCGCTGAATCTCCTTATCTTGACTTTAAGAAAGATCCTTACTACGTTGAAGACCTTATGTTCTCTAACGGCGCTGTTGAAAAAATGGAAGACAGACCTATCGAAGTAGGTAAAGACGTTAAGATTACTATGGAAGAAAACCCCAGAGTTCAACAAATTGCAGGCAAAAAACGTTATGCATTTGATGAAAAGGGCGCTCTTGTTTCTAATATGAAACGTTTCAACATCAGAGACGGTTTGTTTGAAGCAATTATTGACAGATACTATAAAGACCCAACTCTTACATCTTACGGTGAAGACGTTCGTGATTGGGGCGGGGCTTTCGCTGTTTATAAAGGACTTACCGAGGCACTTCCTTACCACAGATTATTCAACTCTCCTATTTCCGAAGCAGCTATCGTTTCTTCTGCTGTTGGTTACGGCCTTTGCGGTGGTAGAGTTATCGTTGAACTTATGTATGCTGACTTTATGGGTAGAGCAGGGGATGAAATCTTTAACCAACTCGCTAAATGGCAGGCAATGAGTTCTGGTATTTTGAAAATGCCAGTTGTTCTCCGTGTTTCGGTTGGTTCTAAATACGGTGCTCAACACTCACAGGATTGGGTTGCTCTTCCTGCGCACGTTCCTGGACTTAAAGTTTGCTTCCCTGTAACGCCTTATGACGCTAAGGGTCTTATGAACTCTGCTCTTAATGGAACAGACCCCGTTATCTTCTTTGAAAGTCAAAGAATTTACGACAAGGGTGAAGAATTCAGAAAAGAAGGTGTTCCCGAAGGATATTATGAAATTCCGCTTGGCGAACCCGATATTAAGAGAGTTGGTAGCGATATCACTATTCTTACAATCGGCGCAACGTTGTATAGAGCAATGGATGCTGCTAAAACTCTTTCTGAAAAATACGGCGTAGAGGCTGAAGTTATCGACGCAAGGTCAATCGTTCCGTTTAACTACGAAAAAGTTGTTGAATCTGTTAAGAAGACGGGCAGAATTATCCTCGCTTCAGATGCTTGCACCAGAGGTTCTATCCTCAACGATATGGCAAGAAACATTACGGAACTTTGCTTCGATTATCTCGATGCACCTGCAGTTGTTTGTGGCGCTCAAAACTGGATTACTCCTCCGTTTGAATTTGATGCAGACTTCTTCCCACAAGATTCTTGGATTATCGACTATATCAACGACAAGATCTTACCGCTTAAAGGACACGTTTCTACAATCAACACGTCTGATGCGGAAGTTCTCCGTAAAGCAAAGAAAGGTGTTTAATTTAACCTAAAAATTTTTTGGGGGCTGAAACCAGCCCCCAAGTTTTTAAAAAAATCCTTACCATAATATTATATTTAGAATATAATTAAGTAAAAGAGAAAAAGTAATTATGCAAAAGTTTAAGTTTATTACACACGATATTAATGATGCTTATTTTAACCTCGCATCTGAAGAATATTTATTAAAACATACAGACGGGTTTTATTTTTATTTATGGATAAACGACCCGGCTGTAATTGTGGGTACAAACCAAAACGCACTAGAAGAAGTGAATCTTACCTTTACCGAGGAGAATAATATTAAGGTTGTAAGAAGATTAACGGGTGGCGGTGCGGTTTATCACGATAGGGGAAATCTTTGCTATACGGTAATTGCTCCTTATAATGAAAAAGAAAATTCATATGAAAAATTCACAACACCTGTAATAGAATATCTTAATGAATTAGGTGTCCATGCGGAATTTTCAGGTCGTAACGACATTACTGTTGAGGGAAGAAAGATTTCAGGAAATGCTCAAACTGTTTTTAACGATAGAATAATGCATCACGGAACTTTGCTTTTTAATACCGATTTAGAGGGCTTAAAAAAATCTCTTATTCCAAATAAACTTAAGATGCAAAGCAAGGGGATAAAATCAATTAGGGCAAGGGTTGCTAACATTAGTGAGTTTTTAAAGTCCGATATTACTATTGAAGAGTTTAAAGAGGGACTGAAACAAAAACTCTTACACGGTTGCGAAAATTACGTCTTTTCCGATGCGGATAAACTTAAAATTGCCACATTAATGGAGGAAAAATATTCTCAATACGAGTGGAATATTGGACATTCACCAAAAGGCGAAAACGTGTTTGAACAAAAGTTTCCTTTCGGTATTGTTAAAATTACGTTTGACACAAAGGACGGAGTAATGCAAAACGTTGAAATAATCGGTGATTTTTTCTCAAAAAGAGACGTGGGAGAATTAGAAAATAAACTTTGCGGCATAAGATTTACAAGGTCTGATTTAACCGAGGCGTTAAAAGACGTTGGAGAATACGTAAACGGCGCAACGGCTAAAGACATTGTCGATGCTATGTTTTAATTGGTCAAACCTGACCTAAAACGGTTACATTAATTTGAGGCTTAAAAACCTTTAGATAATTATCCTTATATATACTGTACTGTCTGTAGTTATGACGGTACAGTTTTTCTTTTATCTTTAAAAAATCGCATTCTGTTTGTCTTGTTGTAATAATCAGTTCGTTAAGGTCATCTTCAAGCATAGTTTTGGTTGCCGAAATAACTTCTTCGGGGAGTGGTTTGTTTTGCGATAACGCTTCATCTGAACCATCTGCAGCGTGGTCGCTTATCTTACAGTAAACTTTTATGTCTATATTGAGGGTTAAACTAGTATCTGTTGCGATAAGTTTCATTTTAGGGGTGCTTTTGACAACTGTAAGAAGATAATTTGACGGTTGTCCAGAGGAGGATTTTACATTGTCAATTGAAAGTGTTGTTCCTGCCATATTTGCTTTTAAGGCATTAAAAGCAATAGTTAAGGGTTCATCAAGTTCGCCAACTTTTTTCCCTTTAACAAATAGTGCGGTAGTTTTTGCGGAAAATAGATTATCTTTACTGTCTTGTTGTGAACTTCCACCACTTCCCGTAGTTCCTCCCGTTAAGTTAGATTGACCTCCTTGTCCACTAGAAGATTTTTCGCCACCAGCGGAAATTACTTTAATTAAAGGCATATACGAAGATTGTCCAATCGAATAATGGTCAGCACAAAAAGTTTTAACGTCGCTAGGGGCAACGTCTCTGTCAAAACCAGAGGTTTTAAGCATAATTTTTTGAAGTGCGAAAGAGGATATGTTGTCTAACGGAGTTGCTAGGTCTAACAGTTCTTTTGCCGTGTTTTCCGCAATAGCAACTAAAGCAGAGTCTTGAACACGCAAGGTCTTTGCAAAATAATCGAGCGCAGTTATAACATTATCTTGGGATAATGAATTGCCTATTAAAATAAGGTTGCAAAATGCTAGTTTAGGAAACCAACCAGATAAATCTCCTATGTCATTAAGCGCAGCGCCCACGGTTGAACCAGTACCCGACAACTGTGATTTTTGATTTTCCGTGTTTGTATCGGTTGCTTCTGGCACAGCGATTTGTGCAGTAAGATTAAAGTTGCCGTTTTCCTCTTTATCAATGGCAATTGCAGTAATAATTGATGTTTTTTCCACGTCTATTAGTCCGAAGTCATTAGAAAAGAAGAATAAAAAAAGAATAACTAGAATGATTATTATAAATTTAGCTTTTCGAATTTGCATAAACTTTTCTCCTTAAGGTTAGTAGTGGTGTAAGCACAGGAATAACGTTTCCAAAAATCAAAAAAATAATTCCTGCATAGTTTTGCGCAAAGTATTCTATTCCCGAATAAAATCTAGAAAAGAAGAGAATGGGAATAATTTGAATACATATAACGATTAGTGCGCTTATATAAGGTCTTTTAATGTTGAAAATTTTATTTAGTATGTGACAAGCAAAAAATAGGGGCAGAGAAAGGGTGAAAAAGTTTGAAAACATTAAAAATATTATGCCGATATAGTCAAATCTTCCCAAATTATTTATGACGGTTGTATATTTAGAAATTTCTGTAAAAGCAAATCTCTGTCTATATGCAATAGAGGTAAAAATACAATAAAATACTATAATGAAAGTCATCACTATAACTGCACAAAGAAGATAGGATAGCGCAATTTTTATACCATCTTTTTTGTTAAATTGAAATTCGCCAATAAAGAATACAAAGTAAGCGCAATCGCCAAACCAATTTAAGGTTTTATACCAGCCTGAAAAGATATTTTTAGCGCCTTGCGCACCTATAGGTAGAAGAGCGTTAAAATCTGCATTCCCTAAAGATAGAGATAAAAGTATAACAAAACCTACAAGTGTAAGCGCCCAACAAACGTCGCTCGCCCGACCTAAAATACGCAGTCTTTTTATACATAAAAAAAATGCGCTGATAAAAAAGGGAAGAAAGTAAAAAACGCTAGGTTTTAAGGTGTATAAAGTAAGGTCAATATATTCTTTCTGCTCGTTTATAGGGATAACTGCCTTTAACAAAAAAAATATAAAGTATGAGAAAAGAATGATTTTAGCACCCACCTTTCCCAAACAGTTTTGTAGTAGTGAATAAAAGTCTAAATGAGTTTTTTTCATTGTGTAAATTACCGCTAATAAACACAAAAAATCTACGACAAGAGAAATCAAACAACAAATCCACATATCTTCAGATGCATTCTTTGCCAAAATACTCGGCATTGCAAACAATTTATTTATGGGGATAAAAGCAATTATTATTAGACAAATTTGCCTACTCCATAATTCTTTATTCATTATTCTTCTCCTTTTTTTGTAACTCTAAGTCGGATTTTATTTTTGTTTTTGAGTGAGTACGGACGTTCGTTTTGTTCTAAAATGAAACCTTTATAAACTCCGTCTAGTAAATCCTTTTTAATAAGTGGGGAAAACGGTGCGCATAGCGGGGTTGAGTAGTTTTCAAATGATATTAAATAAACGAAAAACCACGCTATAGACATTAGAAGTCCAAAAATTCCGCTAGAGCCTGCTATTATTAAAAAGAGTATTCTAAGGAGCGAAAAGGTTTGTTCAAGTTCGGGAACGGTATATAGACATATTCCCGAAAGGGCTATTATCATAAGAGTGGGGGCAGAGATAATTCCTGCATTGACCGCCGTTTCACCGAGAACTAAACCGCCGACAATGGATACGACCATTCCCACGTATTTGGGCATTCTAACGCTCGCTTCGTTTAATATTTCAAAAATTAAAAGGGTTAAAAACATTTCGTAACTAGGGGAAAGCGGAATTCCCTTTATGCTATTGACAATCGTCAATAGAAAACTTAATGGTATCAGTTGCAAATGAAAAAGTTCAGCAGCAACAAAAAGCGCAGGTAAAAATAAGGCGATAAATACCGATAACAATCTAATGATACGGGCAAGAGTTGCGCTACAAGTGGAATTATAATAATCGCTTGCAGACTGAAAATCTTCTATCAATAAATAAGGAGCAGTTAGAGCAATAGGAGAACCATCAACAAAAATCGCAACTCTCCCTTCAAGAATTTTCGCTGCTAAAATATCGGGCTTTTCGGTGTTGCCTATTTGCTTAAAAAGCGAGACGTTGTGTTCGCCTAAAAGTTTTGATAGATATGATGAGTCCAAAACAGCATCTATATCTATTTGGGAGATTTTATCTTTTAGTTTTTGAACCAAATTAAAATCTGCAATTTTGTTAATATAACACAGAGAAACAGAAGTTTTTGAAACCTTTCCTACGGTAAGATTTATAAAACGCAAATCGGGGGATTTAAGTTTTCTTCGCATTAGGCTTATGTTTACAGGAAGACTTTCAACAAATCCCTCTCTCGGCCCTTTTATTACAGTTGACGTGGGAGGTTCTGTTATCGCTCTTTTATCATAATGTTTAAGTCCAAAAGATAAAGCAACTTCTATATTGTCGCATATAAGTATAGCGTTGCCTGTAAGAGCATCGGAAATAACTTTATCGGTATCGTTTAACTGTTGTTTTTCGGGGGATAAAAAACAGTCGAAAAGTGTCTGTTCATTTACAGGTTTATTAAATTGAGAGGCGGGGCGTAATATTAAATCGCCTAACGCATCTTTATTGACTAAATCGTTAACGAATATTAAAACACCATCCGTATCGTTTATTTTTAAATCTAAAAAAGTTACGTCGTCTGATGAGAAAGTCCTTTTAAAAAAGTCAATGTTATCTTTTAATTGTTTTTTTAATTTCATACGCATAGTATAGATAATCAAAATAAAAATATGCTAAAAAAAAGGCGGAACAAAAGTTCCGCCCAAATATTAAGTTGTAACAATTATTTTTTTATTTTCGAGCGTAGCATTTTAACCGCTTCGATAATAATTGTAGAAGCAAAACGCAATTCCGTTTGCGAGAGATGAGGCGATACGTCGCTTATTTTTGTGGCAACTTTTTCTCGTAATTGATTTTCATCAATATTGATATTGTTAACAAGGTCGTCTATATCCTTCGCTGTGTCTAAAAGGACTTTCTCATCTACAAATTCAGCCAAAAGGCTTTCTATAAGTAATGCGGTTGCTGATAAGGGTAATGGCTTTCCCGAAACAATCTTTTTTATTGCGCTTACAATTATAATACCAAGCGAGCCACAGATTAATCCACCGTAAATACTCTCGGTTTTAATGGTAAAAGTCTTAAAAGTAAAAACCATATCGTAGCCTAAATATAAAACTATTGCAATAATAAATGGTAAAACATTTATTATTTTGGGGGATTTATTTTTTAGCATAATACCCGATAAAAAGGTTAATACTGAAGTAATTATCGCTATTACCACCGTAGGCAGACTGTATTGCATTGCAAGTTCTTTAAGTATGTTCAAATTCATTTTTTTTCACCAGCCTTCGGGCGGGAAAATTATTTGACATTATCTTTTTCCATAATTGCCTTAAGCCTTTCATAAAATGAAGTAAATCTTAAAAAATGGTAATTCTTATACATTTTTCCCTCCCAAGAATTTTTTCCAAACGCCGAGGGTATTATATACCGCTTTAAATGTTTGTAAAGAGGTTTATGACAAAAATTAAAATTAAATATATGGACTTGCTTTCTATTATATCCCGAATAAAAAATGCATAAAGTATTCTATCCAAGTTTAGTGAGGTGAATAAATGTTTTGGGATGCAATTATGTTTGTTTTAGGCAAAATAACTTTTTTCGCTGGTAGTGTTCTCGGCACGTCGTCATATCCTAAACCGCTCTCTGCGGAAGAAGAAGCGGAGTGCTTAAGAAGAATTAAGCAGGGTGATAAAAGCGCAAAAGATAAACTAATCACACACAATATGCGCCTTGTTGCGCACGTTGTTAAGAAGTATTCGGGAGCAGCCGATACCGACGATTTAATTTCTGTAGGCTCTATCGGACTTATTAAAGCGGTTAATACTTATGAATTAGGAAAGGGAACGGGGCTTGCAACTTATACGGCAAGATGTATTGAAAATGAGATTTTAATGCTACTTCGTGCAAATAAAAAGCATAAAAACGATCTTTATTTATCTGACCCTGTAGGCGCAGATAAAGACGGAAACGAATTAACGTTAATGGATTTGCTAGCAGAAAAAGAAGACACCGTTTTTGCAAAAGTGGATAAATCCATTGAGAGAGAAAAATTTTTGCAGTTTATAAAGGGTGTGCTTTCAGAGAGAGAATTTACCGTTTTGTGCTTGCGTTACGGCTTAAAGGGTGAAAGAAATTATGCGCAAAGAGAAGTGGCTAGTTTTCTTAAAATTTCACGCTCGTATATTTCACGCATAGAAAAAAAGGCGATTGATAAACTTCGTTTAGCAGTTAAAAAAGGTCAATTTTATTGCTGAAATATTTAAGTTTTTATTGCTAAAACTCTGCTGTTATGTTAAAATATATAACAAGGAGAAAAACAATGGAAACCAAGATAGCCGTTTTGGCAGTTATTATTAACGACCTAAATGCCGTTGAACAGGTTAATGCAACCTTGCACGAGTTTGGAGAGTTCATTATAGGCAGAATGGGAATACCTTATAGAGAAAAAGGCGTAAACGTTATAAGCATAGTGATTGATGCAACGCAAGAGGTTATTAATAGCCTTTCTGGGAAAATCGGTATGATAAAGGGCGTTAAAAGTAAGGTTTTGACAACAAAGTAATATGGAATATACTTTTATAAGCGGTGCAACGGGGGGAATAGGCAGTGCGTTTTGTGATTTAGTTGCATCTAAACTAGATAATCTTTTTATAACGGGAAGAGATGCTGAAAAACTTAAAAAGTTAAAAGAGCAACTTACCGAGAAATATCACGTTAGCGTGGATTTTTTTGCTTGCGATTTAACGAGCGACATATCTAGAAAAGAAATGCTATCTTATATTGATGAAAAAGGTTATAAGTTTAAAAGAATTATAAACGTTGCCGGGGTTGACATTCAAAAACCTTTTTTAGATTATACAGACCAAAAAGTTTTGTTTCAAACAAGGGTAAATTCGGAAGCGGTGGTATGTTTAACGTATGCATTGTTAAAACGAAGAGCGCCAAAGTGCGAACTCATTGCCGTATCGAGTATGTCGGGTGCAACTCCAATGCCGTATTTTGCATTGTATAGCGCAACAAAAGCAATGATAACAAACTTTTATACAGGTATTCATTACGAACTGAAAAAAGAGGGAGTAAACGTTACTGTAGTGTTGCCGGGAGGCGTGCCAACACGTCCTGACCTTGTTGAAGAAATAAAAAGTCAAGGAATTTGGGGAAAATTATCTAGTAAGCCCGCAAGCTACGTTGCAAACAAAGCGCTTAAAGCGGTAAAAAAGAACAAAATAAAATGTATTCCTGGGTTTTTTAATAAATTTTTATATTATTCTATAAAAATTATGCCTAGGGGATTAGTTCTTAAATTTATAGCACGAAGATGGAAAAAACACAGTAAAGATGCCTTTTAAGGGAGGAAACAAATGAGTAAAGCAGATCAAATTTTTATAAAAAATTGTACTGATATTATAAACAACGGTTTTTGGGATACCGAACTTGAAGTACGCCCAAGATGGCTAGACGGAACACCTGCGCACACCGTTAAAAAATTCTGCATAGTAAACAGATATAATTTACAAGAGGAATTTCCTATATTGACTTTGCGTCGTACGGCATTTAAGTCGGCAATTGATGAAATTTTATGGATTTGGCAAAAAAAGTCCAACAATATTCACGATCTAAAAAGTCATATTTGGGATAGTTGGGCAGACGAAACAGGGTCGATAGGCAAGGCTTACGGTTATCAACTAGGAATAAAACATAAATACAAAGAGGGCGAATTTGATCAGGTTGATAGAGTGCTTTTCGATTTAAAAAATAACCCTGCATCTAGGCGTATTATGACCAACATTTATAACTTTGAGGATTTGCACGAAATGCATCTTTATCCTTGCGCATATTCAATGACGTTCAACGTAAGTGGAAACGTCCTCAACGGAATACTCAATCAGAGGTCTAACGACGTGGCAGTTGCAAACAACTGGAACGTTGTTCAATATTCGGCACTACTTATGATGATGGCGCAAGTGTCAAATCTTATTCCTGGCGAACTCGTACACGTAATCGCTGATGCGCATATTTACGATAGACATATTCCCGTTGTGGAGAAAATGATGAAAAACCCGCAGTTTACTGCACCTAAAGTAAAACTTAACCCCGACGTAAAAGATTTTTATAAGTTTACGGTAGATGATTTTGAAATTATAGATTATCAATATAATAAAATAGACGAAAAATTTGAGGTAGCAATTTAATGCGTGCTATAGTTGCTGTGGATAACAAATGGGGTATAGGCAAAAATAACGATTTGCTTTTTTCTATTCCCGAAGATATGAAGTTCTTTAGGGAAACAACAAAAGGGAAAGTTGTTGTTATGGGGTCGAATACATTGCGTTCATTCCCTAATGGAAATCCACTTAAAAATAGGGTAAATATCGTGCTTTCTTCTAAACTTAAAAGAGATGATTGCATAGTTGTTGACAGTGTGGAAAATCTTTTAGAAGAAATAAAAAAATATCCTGAAGATGATGTGTTTTTAATAGGCGGGGCAATGCTTTATAATTCCTTGCTACCCTATTGTAAAGAAGCGCTTGTAACAAAGGTTGATGCAGACGGAAATGCAACTGTATTTTTTAATAATTTAGACCTGTTAAAAGATTGGACATTAACAAAAACAAGTGATATAATTGAGTCAAACGGATATAAAATAAAGTTTACCACATATTTAAACTCCAGCGTTAAGGAGTAAGTTAACGCACCCTTATAGGGAAAGTAAAATGTTGTTTTTTATTTCGGGTGATTTTAGATACCGAACAACACAATTTAATATTAAATAATTTACAAAAAACAAAGTAAAAAGATGACTAACAGCGGAATTTTCCGTTAGCCAACTTTTTACTTTTTTGTTATCAAAGGATTAACAAAATAATAAAATAAAGTGGAGAAAGATTATGGCAAAAATTAAAGAACTTGACCTTACTAGTGGATCAATTCTGAAGAAACTGTTTATTTATGCAGTACCATTTGTGTTAAGTAACATTCTTCAGGTTCTCTTTTCGGCAACTGACATAGCCGTTTTAGGAATTATGGTTGGCAATGATGCAGTTGCAGCCGTTGGGGCAAACACGGCTTTAAGCGGTTTGCTAGTCAACTTTTTTGTTACATTGTCGATAGGTTCTACCGTAGTTTTATCCAGATATGTAGGCTCAAAAAATATTGAGGGTGCAAGACGAACTGTTGGCGCTTCTATTTTGATTGCCTTAATAGCTGGATTTGTTCTTTTAGCCGTTGGTGTTCCCTGTTCAAAGTTATTTTTACAATGGATGGGATGTGATCCTGAAATTCTAGATATGGCTACCGTCTATTTGAGAATATACTTTCTCGGTATGCCTATAATGATGGTTTATAATTTTAGCGCCTCAATCTTGCGTGCTACGGGAGATACAAAACGCCCTCTGATTTTTTTGGCGATAGGCGGTGTTGCGAACGTATTCTTAAATATAATGTTTATTCTTATGGGGTTAACGGTAGAGGGGGTTGCAATAGGAACAATCTTATCACAGTTGATATCTGCAACGCTATCTTTAATAGTTTTGTTTAAAAGTAACGGTTTTGCAAGTTTGAAACTCAAATATTTGAGACTCTTTAAAGAGCAAGTTAAAGAAATTTTGCGAATAGGACTTCCGTCAGCCGCTCAAAGTGTAGCGTTTAACATTGCAAACGTGTTAATTCAATCAACTGTAAATTCTTTCGGTAAGGTTGGTATGAGCGCAAATACGACTGCGCAACAGTTTGACGTAATAGTTTACAATATTGGTCATGCCGTGTCAATGTCGGTTATGGCATTTGTCGGTCAAAATATAGGCGCTAAACGAATGGATAGGGTAAAACAAAGCATATTTAGTGGGATACTTCTCGCTATTATTCTTCCATTTGCAGTTGGCGTGCTATTTGCGATATTTGCTCCGCAACTTTGTGGTATCATTGCAAGCGGGGAAGAGGTAATTCAAATGGCTACGGTGCGACTGACTATTATGGGAATTACATACTGTATATGTTCAGTTATGGAAGTATTTGCAAATTCCATAAGGGCAATGGGAAAACCCGTTGTGTCGTTAATCATAAGCATATTTGGTGCGTGTATTTTGAGGATTTTGTTTCTCAAAACAGTATTTTTCTTTGTTCCCGAATTCTACATAATATATTTGACGTATCCGCTAAGTTGGTTTATTACAATTTGTATTTACGTATGCGTAATTCCGCACGTTTACAAAAAAACAAAAAGTATGGTTATGCAAGAAAGTGTTGTTCAATCAATGCAAAAGGAAAATGAAACCGATTTGAACGCAACAAATCAAGATAATCAAAATAATATCGCTGAAGAAACAGCAAATAAATAAAGACAAAAGGAAAAAAATTAAGCAGTCAGTTATATAATAACTGGCTGTTTTTTTACGTCATTTTATAGAAAAATGCAAAAAATTTTTTTATAAAATTATGTCATAAACCCCTTGCAAATTAAGAAATGACTGTTACAATTGCGCCGAAGATTGAGGGAAATATGAGAGAGATAATTGAAAGGATTTTGGAAATCGAAAAGGAAGAAAAGTTTCGATTAGAACACGATAACTTAAACAAATACAATACGGGCGAAAAAGTTCACTTAAAACAAGTTGCTTTTCACAAAAACCCAAAGAAAAACAGATGGGTTTTTGGCGGAAACCGTAGTGGAAAAACCGAATGTGGTGCGGTAGAAACAGTATATATGGCAAGGGGTGTTCATCCGTATAGGAAAAACAAAGATAACGTATTCGGGTGGGTGGTTTCGCTTTCTCAACAAGTACAAAGGGACGTTGCGCAAGCAAAAGTCTTAAACTACATAAATCCATCTTGGATATTAGACGTTACTATGATATCGGGAAAGAAAGACAGCCTAAAATATGGTGTGATTGATCAAATCAGAATAAAAAACGTTTTCGGAGGTGTTTCGGTAATAGGGTTTAAGTCGTGCGATCAAGGGAGAGAAAAGTTCCAAGGTAGTTCTCTCGATTTTGTATGGTTTGATGAAGAACCCCCAAAAGACATTTATGACGAGTGCCGTATGCGTGTTCTCGATAAAAAGGGTGAAATTTTTGGAACAATGACTCCGCTAAAAGGGCTTACATTTATATACGACGAGATTTACTTAAATAAAAATAACGATAAGCAAGTGTGGTATGAGTTTATGGAGTGGGCGGACAATCCATATTTAGATGCAACGGAAGTTGATAATCTTTCATCTTCGCTATCCTTAGACCAACTTGAAAGCAGAAGATTTGGGCGGTTTAAGCATTCAAGCGGATTGGTTTATCCTGAATTTGATGAAAACGTTCACGTAATGAGTGAGCCAATGAATCTTCCCTCTGAATGGCAAGAT
Organism: Christensenellaceae bacterium; assembly: GCA_045656465.1. GTDB lineage: Bacteria > Bacillota > Clostridia > Christensenellales > Borkfalkiaceae > UBA1259. The sequence continues at coordinate 7,726 of JAZORG010000097.1, read as the reverse complement.
ATAATATCCATTGACCCTGGACTCAATAATCCCTTGTCTGCTCATTGGTATTGCGTAGATTACGATGGAAACGTTTACGTGGTTGCAGAACATTACGAAGCGGGAAGAGATATAGCCTATCATTCAGAAAGGATTATCGAGATAAGCAAAAAACTCGGTTGGAAAAAAGATTCTTTTGGAAGAATAAATGCCCTCATTGATTCTGCTGCAAATCAGAAAACTTTAGCGTCTAATAGGAGTGTTACCGAGTTGTTTTTCGATTTCGGTATAATGGCTAATCCCCAGGTTAACAAGGATATGTTTAGTGGTATTCAAAGGGTTAAACAGTATTTAAAATGCACAAACGGTGTGCCAAAATTGCGAATTTTTCCACAATGCGTAAACCTTATTAGGGAAATTAAAAGTTACCGTTGGGGAGAGAATGAAAATCCTGTTAAAAAGGACGATCATAGTTTAGACGAATTAAGGTATTATTTGATGACAAAACCTGAAAACACTCCGCCGAAAAAGGTTAAAACCGCTATACAAATAGATAAGGAGAGGTTAATTAAAAAAATTATGAATGAAAGAAAAAGATAAAACCGAACATCAAGCAAGAACAAAATTAAAAAAGGCATTAGAAAAGAAGGCGTTAGGTTACGACTTTACAGAGGTAGTGGAAGAATATTCAGAAGACGGTGAGGGAATTAAACTCACAAAGAAAAGAGTAACAAAGAAGAACGTTCCACCTGATATCACGGCATTGAAAATGTTACTTGAAGAAGACGTTAAACCTATTTCAATGATGACTGACGAGCAATTAAAAGAAGAGAAAGAACGCCTATTAAAATTATTAAAAAACGGATAAAGGAGAATATCAATTGCAAAACGATAAAAAGGGAACTAAAGATATAGAACAGTTTGAAAATGATAAATATGAACAAGACCTTATTGCAGGAGTAGAAGAAGACTTTGAGCGTAGAAGAAAAGAAAGACTTTCTTTAGAAAGACAATGGGAATTGAATATGAATTTTCTGCAAGGCAACCAGTATTGTGGGATAAATTCAAGAGGGGAAATAGAGACGGACGGAAAGGAATTTTTCTGGCAGTCGAGGGGAGTTTTTAATCATATAGCGCCTATTATCGACAGTAGGCTAGCAAAGTTTATTAGAATTCAACCGCAAATATCCGTCCGCCCAAAATCTGATGATGATAAAGACGTTTCAAATGCTAACGTTGCAGAAAAACTCATAGAAAACGCTTTTAAACTAAATAAGTTTTCAGAAGTGGCGAAAAAAGTTATATCTTGGAGCGAAACGTGCGGAACGGGATTTTATAAGGTCGTGTGGGATAATTTGGGCGGAAACGCTTTGGGAGAAATGGATGAAAAACAAGTATTCGAGGGGGAGGTTAAAATTTTAGCCGTTTCACCTTTTGAGATTTTTCCCGATAATATTTACAATCAGGACATTGACGATTGTGAAAGCATAATTCACGCAAGGGCTATGGGGGTAAACGCCGTTTACGAAAAGTACGGCGTTTTGGTTAAAGGTGAGAAACTAAGCGTATTTAACCTCCAAAAGCAAACGGACGGACAATTTAGCAATGCTAAAGAGACGGTGGATAATTCGGTTATCGTTATCGAAAGATATGAACGACCGAACAATAGATTTCCCCAAGGCAGAATGGTTACCGTTGCTGGTGGAAAACTTTTATATGTTGGCGAACTTCCCTATATTACGGGAGATAAAAAACAAAAGGGATACCCGTTTGTAAAACAAACTTCAATGCCGGTTACAGGTGCATTTTTTGGAACAAGTATAATCGACAGGCTAATACCTATTCAGCGCGCATTGAACGCTGTAAAAAATCGCAAACACGAATTCTTAAACAGACTTTCTATGGGGATTTTAACAGTAGAAGACGGATCGGTGGATGTAGATGACCTTGCAGAGGACGGATTATCTCCAGGTAAGGTTTTGGTTTATAGACAGGGCAGTAAAGCCCCCGAAATAATGTCTGAAACAACTATACCTCCCGACTTTAGCGAAGAAGAAAGTAGGCTCATAAACGAGTTTGTTATAGTCAGCGGTGTAAGCGACGTTTCGTCGAGTTCGTCAAACGCATCCCTATCAAGTGGTACAGCGTTAGAAATTCTAGTCGAACAAGATAACGCTAGATTGATTATGACAGCAGAAGAAATAAGAAACGCATATTTAGGAGTAGCAAAAAAAGTTATACGCCTTTATGCACAGTTTACTGAAGGCGTGCGTGCAATTCGCTTACCTGGCGAATATGAAAAGGTAAAAATCTTCTACGCTGACGAGGGAGTTATGTCGTCAGACGACGTGTATTTAGATAGTGAAAACGAATTACTATATACACATAGTCAGAAAAAAGAAATGCTATTTAAATTATACGAGAGCGGATTGTTACACGACGACGAGGGAAAAATCCGTTCAAACACAAAGGAAAAATTGCTTTCTCTTTTAGGATACAAAGACTTGGATTACCAGAAAGGGTTGTCTAGACTTCACGAAGAAAAAGCGTTAGACGAAAATGAAAGAATGCGTGTAGAGGACTGTTTGGTTGAGGAAATAGATAACGACGAGATTCACATTGACGAACATACAAGATACGTTTTAAGTGAATACAAAAGCCTTAACGACCAGCAGAAACAAAGATATTATACGCATATATTAAAACATAAAGAAAGAACAATAGAAAAAGGAGAACAAAAAAATGGAACAAGTCAAAAATGAACAAACGGAAACCGTAGCGCACCCCGCAGAGGCGGAAAGTATGAATGGCGAAAGTAGTGTAGAAGTCTCATTTGGCAAGTTTAAGGATGCCGAGGCATTGCTTAATGCGTACAATTCTTTACAATCTGAATTTACCAAACGCTGTCAGAGGGTAAAGGAACTCGAAGCAAAAATTTCCGCCGTCGATAAGGAAACTCCCCCGACGCAAACGGAAGAGGATAAACACCACACGGAAGACAACGATATTATAAAAGAATTCCTTAAAGGTGTTATGGCTAAAAAGCAGACGGCAATAGTTATGGACGGAACGGGTGTTAGCGTAACTACGCCTGTTAGCCGACCAAAAAACATTGCGCAAGCAGGAATGTTGGCGCAGGAAATATTTAATAAATAATAACAGGAGAAATTATGGCAGTAAATTTAGCAAATGCGGATAGCGCATTAAAATCAGTTTATCTCGATGCGATAAGCGAACAACTCAACAATAACGTAAACCCTTTCTTAGCAATGATAGAAAAGACTAGCGAGGACGTTTGGGGTAAGGAAATTAGAAAACTAGCAATCCACGGTATAAACGGTGGAATCGGCGCAGGTACGGAAGATGGAATCTTACCAAGTGCAACAGGAAACAACTACAGCCAGTTTGTAAGTACGCTTAAAAACCTTTACGGTGTTATTGAAATTTCCGACAAGGCAATTAGAGCGTCTGAAAACAACACGGGGGCTTTTGTAAGTCTTCTTAACGCAGAGATGGAAGGCTTGATAAAATCTAGCAAATTCAATCTTGGTAGAATGTTATTCGGCGATGGCTCTGGTAATATCAGCGGAGTATCGGCAGTTCTTAGTGACGGCAGAATTAACTTGTTTGAAAATGCAGGTCTAATAGAAGGAATGCTAATAGACTTTTACAATAGTGATGGACAACTTATAGAAGGGTACGAGGCAAGACGCGTTAGGTCGGTAACGCTTGGCGGGCTTGCTATTACAATCGATGGTGAAACACCCACAGACGTTATTAAGAATGGTTACGTAACTGTTCACGGCTCTAAAGGTAACGAAATTACAGGATTGCAGGCAATTTTTGACACGACATCTGAATCTCTTTACGGATTGAAACGTAGCGAAAATCAATGGATGAAACCGATAATTACCGATGTTATGGGCGACATAAATGAAGACGTATTGCAAAAAACACTTGATTTAGTAGAGCAAAATTCAGGAACACCTGTAAACGTTATTATGTGTTCTTTAGGAATGCGTAGAGAAATTTATAAAATGCTTAGAGAGAAAAACCATATGGTAAATTCAGTTGAACTTGCAGGCGGATATAAAGCGATGACATATAACGGTATTCCGATTGTAGCAGATAGATTTTGTCCTAAATATACGGTTTATCTTCTTAACTCTAACGACTTTGCTTTGCATCAACTTTGTGATTGGCAATGGCTTACAGGAGATGACGGAAAGGTGTTGAAACAAGTAGCAGGCAAACCTGTTTACACGGCAACGCTAGTTAAATATGCAGAACTTATCTGCGCCCGTCCTTATGCTCAAGGAGCATTAATTAATCTTAACGAAGATTAATAACCTTTAAATAAAAAAATAGATTTCCGCACTGCTTTTGCGGTGCGGAAATTTTTATAAAAAGGAGAAGAAATGACTGTAAAAGAAATTATAAAAACTTCTGCATCACTACTAAATCGTGAAGATATAGTTGCATATCTAGACGGAGAAAACAGCAACGTAGGCGAACAAACTTTGCCGGCAATAAATACTTTTGTAACCCTCTTAAATCTTGTTATCAGTGAACTTGCAGGCACTTTTATTCCTATGCGAAAAAAGGAAACGGTATCGATAAAAAATGGAAAAATCGAATACTCTTTGCTTTCTGAACGCCCTCTTAGGATTATAAATGTTTATGATTTAAACGATAGGGCAGTTAATTTTTCAGACGAGGCATTTTTTATTAAGGTTGAAAGTGGAACAAAACAAATTGAATATGAATATGCGCCTCCAAATTACGACCTTAACGACGCTATAGGTTATTCGGAAAGTGATATCAGCGTAGGAGCGCTAGCTTACGGTCTTACGGCGGAATTTTGTATTTGTAAGGGTTCATTTGAAGAAGCTGTTATGTGGCATGGTCGATATGTGGAAAGTATAAATAATCGTCGCTCGGTAAAAAACGCCTCAATTAAAGAAAGGAGCTGGCAATAATGAAAGGTATAGAAAAGGTGAAAAGAGCACAAAAAACCTATACGTTGTCGGATTTTAAGTCTAAAACAGCACGAGCAATTAATTTGAATTTTTCTAAAAACGGAATAAAATCCTCAAGTTCGGTAAGTCAAATTAATTTGAGCATTCCTTTTGATACTAGTCCTGAAAGTATTCATTATTTAGATGAGCGATTATTTTTTAAGTATAATGATGGTCTTTACGAACTAAAAGAGAGTGGGGACGGACAGTCAATACAAAAGCAATTTGGTAAACTTTGTGCAACAGTCATTAAAGTTAGTGGACAGAACAGAATACTATTTGCTGATGATAACGGAAACGCTGTTCTTCATGGACAAAGCGGTTTTTCTGACGTATCAATGCCAAAAACGACAAGTATGGCGGTAGTAAAAGACAGACTTTTTTCCGCATATCAAAACTGTGTAACAGCGCACGACGGTTATGATTTTGAAGAGGCAACGATTCCTTTAACACCTTACGCAACTTTTAATACAAGTTCAAGCGACGGCAAAATTTTGCAATTATGTGAATATAAAGATTGTCTTTACGTTTTTTGTGAAAGCGCTATATATCGCATTATAAGTGATACCGAAAGTATTGATTTTATTTTAGAAAAAATCTGTTCTTCACCGATTAAGATTTTGGAAAATTCTGTAAAACGTAATTTTGACAAAATCTTCTTTATAAGTAATGGAATCCTTTATGCTTTTGACGGTCAAAAAATAAGTTCGGTTAATTGCCTAATGAATAACAAGATTAAAAAGTGTAATGGAATAACTAAAAAAGATGGGAAGTTAATAATTTCTTATCTTGACAATGATGACCAGATGGGAATTTTTGTTTATGACACAGTTAGCGGAGAAGAAGAATTTTTGGGGTATTCAACAGATAAAATTGCCGATAACGGAATAATACTATCAGAAAATTTATTGTTTTCGCTATTTGAGGATGAGGGAGAATTTTCTGGCGGTGAATGGATAAGTAAAAGGTTGACGGCGGGAGAAATAGGCGCAAAGAATTTGGTCAAAATTTCTGCATACGTTGGCTCTAAATGTCTGCTTACGCTTGTTGGGGAAAACGGAGAAAAGAAAATTACCTTAAAAAAGGGTAATAATACTTTTATGCTTAACTATGACACGACTGACTTTTGCCTTAAGTTAACGTGGAAAGACAAAGAGTTTTTTGTCAAAAATATTACGCTAAAATATACGGTTAGGGGGTGATTTTATGGAATTTGCGTTGCCGACGACAAAAGAGGAAATGTACGCTACACTTACAGAATTATTTCATTATTACAGATATCAAAAGTCTAATTTTGAACTTGTAGAACAACTTAGTTTAAAACTAGATAAAATTGATTATACCGTTCCTGATAGCGAAACGCTTAGAGCACGCGCAGAAACCTTGCTTGATGCAGAGGAAGAAAAGGAAATTCTTGCTCTAAAAAAGGATATAAACGAAAGGATTGCAAAGGTAAATAGTCAAATAACTTCAACAACTCAAAATTACGATAAATTAGCGGAAAGTGCAAAGACGTTGTTTGAGCAAAGCCAAACAAAATTGCGTGAGCAAGCAGTTAAAAACGGGCTTATCAATACGAGTGCATACCTCGATAAACTCACAAGTTTAGAAAAGGATAAGAACGAAAAGTTGCTTAGCATTTCAACTCAAAAAGATAATGCTCTTGCAGAACATAATGCAACTCTTACTATGCTTGAAGAAAGTCTAACTAATGCAGATACTTATTATTCGTCGTTGCACGAGAAGAGAATTCTTGCTAAAGTTGACGAGTTAAAAGAAAAGGCGGATACAACGGCAAGAGAAGTATTTAAATATAACAATACTTTGGAAATTCAAATGCAAACGCACGAAAACACAATCAAACGTTCTAATATGAGCCTATATTTAAAGTGGATGGAAGCAAATATGGTGGAACTCACTAAAGACCAACTTATTGATTTAGGGTATTATGATGACGTTGTTAAATGTGTTTGCGGTTATTACGACCGTATGGAACCACTTAACGCTTATAATGATTACAATAAGGAAAAGAGGCTTACTATTTTTCTAGAGGATTATTACAGCAACGTGGCGTATATGTATGGACTTCGTGCAGGAGTTTTCACTATATAAAAAAATAATTAGTTAAACTAACAAAAAAGTGCAGGGTAAAGGCAGGTTCTCATAAGGATATTAAGTTCAATCCAAGAGAAAAAGCCGATTGAGAGTGGCTGAACAAGAAAAATGCAACATGGACGAAGGTCTGTGTTGCATTTTTCTTTATACTTCCGCTCCTCAAAATTTGCGCCACAATAAACAAAGAATAAGCCCGGCGAAAAAAGTTGGTTTTGTTTTCAAAAAAGTACTGGACTTATGCTCTCTTCTGTGGTATTGTGGGTGTTACCAATAACAGGAGGTAACAAAATGATATTGCAAGCGTTAAAAAACATGTATCCCAAGGCAAGCGAAAAGGTACTTAAGAAAGTCATTAAAGATCTTGAAAAGTGTCGAGGTAAGAATATGAGTACAGTAGAGCTTGCCAATTGGATAGGTAAACTCGTGACAGCACACACGATTGAAGAAGCATTAAATCTAAGCCAAGAGGACGATTCAGAGCCGAGCCAAGTCGGTAATGGGTCGTCCTCTGTTATTATGGAGGTTAGCGATGAATGATGTAATCAAAGAATTATGGCACGGAAACATTTGTCCACAAACGGACAGCCGAAATAACTCTCCCGAAATGAAGCAAC
>JAZORG010000096.1:0-5931 GCA_045656465.1 Christensenellaceae bacterium | reverse complement strand
CATTCCATAAGTTGCTGTCCAGAAAGCCTACTGTCCCTACCAACAGCAACACGCAAATTCTTCTTTCCCGTCTTTTTATAAAGCCATAAAGCAAACCCTCTACCGATATCCTTGCATACCTGTTCGGTAAGGTTAATATGTTGCCCCTCTATCCCCTCTAAAGCAACTCCTCTTATGTCGCTTCCGTTTTGCAACTTTTTATAATCCATATTTTATTCTCCTTTATAAGAGTTTTTTCTTTATAATTTTATCATAAGTTAATATTTAAATCAACAAATAATCAATCTTGTTAAAATTTTGCAAAAGAAAAAAAGTCGTCTAATATAAACGACTTTTTAAACTTATCTTTTTCTACTTAATTTTAATTTACTATTCAGCCTCTGAAAACTGGTCTTTGCCTACTCCGCAAAGGGGGCAAACCCAATCTTCACTAAGTTCGCTAAATTTAACTCCTTCTTCTGCCTCGTCATAAACATATCCGCATACATCACACAAATACTTCATTTGAATTTTCTCCTAAATACTTTTTTTATTATTTTACACCACGCCATAAAATATGTCAATCAACAAATGTATATTTATATCTTATTTTTATTTTTCGTCACTCAAAAATTCTTCTGACAAATCCAAAATTTCCTGTGAATGTTTTATTGTGATTAATAATTAGATTATAAACGGGATAAATGATAAAAAAAGGAGTTAACTTTGATAACAATAGCGTCAATATCAAAAGGCTTAACAGCGTAATCTTCTACCACAGGAATTTAATCATTTTTTTTATTCGCTCCATCATATTTGTTCGCTTTTGATTTTTTTCTAAACATAATTTTATTTATGAGTTTATCAAAAAAACTGTTAAGCTTGTCAGCATATTTTATACTCATTATAAAGGCAATTAAAGTAATAATCCCTAAAACTATCAAAACGGCAATCCCCCAACCGTGATAAGGGATTATCTCACCCGACATAAAAATCAGAGTTCCCCCGATAGAGGTTGCCCGAGTTACCAACTGCATCAATAAAAAAGCAATAAAACTTATAGGTAATATCCCTGCCACAGAGCATAATAAGTCATCTGGAAAAAGTGGGAGCAAAAATGCAAAAAACAAAAATACCGTTTCCCTACCTTTAAGTCTTTTTATCCACGAATCTGCTGTTTCCTTGCTTCCAGCAACCCAATTTATATAAGGTCTGCCGATAATTCTTCCTAGCCACCAAGCAAAAAGACCGCCGAGCAACATTCCAACGTATGAATATATGAACGACCCAAAAGCCCCGAACACGTAATTTCCCGCAAGAATTGTTATTGCGCCAGGAATAGGCACAAAAGTAACTTGTAAAAATGAAATTATAATAAACAATAATGGGGCAACAACACCCAAAGACTTTAAGTATTCTTGTAATTGCTCTCGTGTTAAATCGGTTATTCCAAAGTGCTTAAAAATTAAATAGGCAAGGATAACTATAGTAACAATTATCGCTACTGATAATAAAAGTCTTGTTATGCTTTTTTTGGTGCTTGTTTTCATTTATATCCTACTATATTACATATACTTTTACAAATGTTTACAATTATGTTAAAAATTTGTAAAAGTTACCACTATTATTGTAATACATTTTTCATTTTATATCAAATTATTTAGTTTTTTTATATTGATAATCTTTATCGTTAACAATTTGCGATAATTTGCTTGAAATAATATATAATTTATGTTATACTCGTTAAAAGAATTCGTTGAATATAACGATAATGTAAATTAGGTGAAATATGAACATATTGCATATGAAGTACGCTGTGGAAGTTGCAAATACACGGTCTATTAGTAAAGCTGCTGAAAATCTTTACACCTCCCAGCCAAACTTAAGTAGGGCTATTAAAGCGTTAGAAAGTGATTTAAAAATCAAAATCTTTAAGCGTTCTTCAAAGGGATTAGAAATAACCATTGATGGAGAAGAGTTTTTACTTTATGCTAAAAATGCCCTTTCGCAAATCAAAAAAATAGAATCTATATACGAAAGCCGTAACGAAAAAAAATTGCGTCTTTCAGTATGTGTACCGAGAGCAAGTTACTTTTCCTATGCTTTTGCAGAATTTTCCAAAGAATTAGACCCAAACTCCTCTTCGGAAATAATTTATAAAGAAACAAACTCTATGCGAACGATAATAAACGTTGTAAAAGAGGAATATGCTTTGGGAATTGTTCGTTATCAAAGCACGTTTGAAAAATATTTTCACACGCTTTTTGAGGAGAAAAAGTTGAATTACGTTATGCTTAACGAGTTTTCTTACGTTATGGCGGTAAATAAAAACAACCCGCTATCAACCAAAGAGAATATCGTTGAAGAAGACCTTGCAGGATGTATTGAAATTACGCACGGTGACCCTTACGTTCCCTCGTTGCCTCTTATAGACGTTAAAAGAGCAGAACTTTCGGAGTTTACAAAAAAACGTATAATGGTTTTTGAGCGTGGCGTGCAGTTTACACTATTAGAACACGTGCCAAATACGTTTATGTGGGTTTCGCCAATTCCGCAAGATTTAAAAGACAAGTTTAATCTTGTTGAAAGAAAATGCGAGTTTAACAGTAAAACTTATAAAGACGTTTTAATTTACAGAAAAAAATATCACTTGACCAAACTCGACAACGAGTTTATTAATAAAATCGGCGGAGCAAAACGCAAATATTTTTCTTAACATAAGGACAAATTAATTATGAGAATATTCGATACAAAAGTTCAACATCTAAAATACAAAGTGTTAAAGGAAGTTGCCAAATTTGCTTGGGAAGGCACTTTAACAGAAAACCTTATGAACATTTCAAAAATAATTGTTCCTGGCAAAACCCCAACCATGCGTTGCTGTATTTATAAAGAACAGGCAATCGTTGCGGAAAGGGTTAAACTTGCTATGGGCGGTAATCCTAATAACAAGAACGTTATTGAAGTTATAGATATCGCTTGTGACGAATGCCCTATGGGTGGATATGAAGTTACAGGTGCTTGCAGAGGCTGTTTAGCACACCGTTGTGAAGATGCATGCAAAAAAGGGGCTATTACTATTGACTCTAACCAAAAGGCGCATATAGACAAAGAAAAGTGTGTGGAATGTGGTTTATGCGCTAAAGTTTGTCCTTATAGCGCCATCATCAATCACAAACGCCCATGTGAGCAAGCGTGTAAGGTTAAAGCCATTTCTATGGACGAAAATAAGGCTGCAAAAATCAATGATGAAAAGTGCATTTCTTGCGGTGCGTGTGTATATCAATGCCCGTGGGGTGCAATTAACGATAAATCATATATTTTAGACGTTATCAATTTTATAAAGGGAAGTAACGACAACGCTAATTATAAAGTTTACGCAGTAGTTGCGCCGTCGATTGCAAGTCAGTTTATTTACGCTAAATTAGGTCAGGTGCTTAAAGGTATCAAAGAACTTGGATTTTACGAAGTCGTGGAAGCGGCGCTCGGAGCAGATATAGTTGCTCTCTCTGAGGCAAAAGAACTTGCTGAAAAAGGATTTTTGACAAGTAGTTGTTGCCCTGCTTTTGTTTCCTACGTGAAAAAACAATTCCCTGACCTTAACGAATATATTTCACATAACCTTTCCCCTATGGCAACCATTGCAAAACGAATTAAAGAAGATGACCCTACTGCAAAAGTTGTGTTTATAGGACCTTGTACAGCAAAGAAAATGGAATTTAAAAAGGATGAAGTTAGGCCTTATGTTGATAGCGTTATAACCTTTGAAGAATTGCAGGCTTTGTTTGACAGTAAAGAATTGGAGATCAACAACTTACCTGAAGAAGATATATCGGACGCTTCATATTACGGAAGAATTTTTGCAAGAAGTTGTGGTCTGTCTGAAGCTGTTGCCGAGGGGCTTAAAGAACGTGGTATTGAGGGGTTTGACTTAAAGGCCGTGCCTTGTGACGGAATTGAGGCGTGCAGAGTTGCTCTTCTTAAAGCAACCAAACGTGTACTTGACGGAAACTTTATTGAAGGTATGGCTTGCATCGGTGGTTGTGTTGGAGGTGCGGGTTGTTTGACGCACGGAGATGTGAATAAATTAAAAATTGATAAACACGGAAGACTGTCCGTTTATCCCGAAATCTTTGATGCTGTAAATGCTTTAGAAAATAAATAATCAATTTAAAATAATCACACCCGTTTGCAATTTTGCAAACGGGTGTGATTTTTATTAATCGTTAAATCAAACCTATCATTAAATTACAAGCAAGAACTATTAAAACGAGCGCAATAGGATAAGTTGATGCGTAAGCACCTGCAACGTCTTCTGTTTCTGCCGTATTGATAAGAGTTCCGAGAGCAGGAGTACTTGTCATACCGCCTGTAATTGAGCCGAGGTTATTAAGGAGCGGAAGTTTTAAGAGTTTTCCACCGAGTAAGAAACCTACGATCATTGGAACAATTGTCATAATAACACCACCTATGAATCCCCAAAGTATTAACATTGCTATTGAACTGTTTGCTTGAATTTGGTGAGCAAGTTCAACACCACCGGAAACACCTGCACCGATAAGGAAGAGCATAAGACCAAGTTCACGAAGAACTTTTGCTGCGTGAGTAGGAACTTCTAAAGAAAGTTTTCCTATTCTTCCAAAGTGGCCGAATACTAAACACATAATAAGTACACCACCAGTTGTTCCAAGTGAGAAACAAGCACCGTTATATCCTGCGCCTGTGAGCGGAATTTTAATTGCGCCTACCAGCAATCCAGAAACGATAGCAAGAGCAATCGGGGTAAGACCAAAGTCATCACACTTAAAGAGTTTCTTTTCTTCTTTCTTTTCTCTAGATGCTATTACGTCCGTTTTAAGAAGTCCCCTTTCATGCTCCATATTTGCTTTCATAAACTTAGGCATAAGTTGAACGAACAATACTACGCCGATAACACCGAAAGGATAAGCAACTGCGTGACCGAGAGTTACTAAACCGTTTTCCGTTGTTACCTCAAGCGCTGCAGAGTAACCAGGAGTTGATGTGAGCGCACCCGAAAGAACACCTGCAGAAAAGTCTGCACCGATTCCGGGTATTAAGGCGAATGCAACTGCAACTACCGTACCCGATAAAATAATTACAATTCCCATTACAATATAGGTTTTGAAATTCTTTACCAAATCTCTAAAGAATTTAGGTCCTGCTATAAATCCTACAGATCCTACGAATAATACTAAACCTATGTTTTGAAGAACTTTTCCGTAATAGAGATTGTTAAGTTTATAAAATTCTTTTTTTACAGTATCAATAACGTCAGAGTTGCCAACCGCTTGCAAACTGAAACTTCCTAATACAGGAAGATCGCTCGGTATAAAATAACAAATAATACCAAAAACAATTGCTACAATAAACACCCCTGCTGTTCCGAGTGAAACACCCTTTATTGTAATTCTTCCAAGCATATACCCTAAAGCAGTTACAATAAATATACCTGTTAAAAGAGCGGGTACACTGAACGCTTTGTTAATTCCGTAGATGGTTTCTCCCTTGTCTGTAACCGTTCCATTAATTTGTACTGCTGCAACGATAACCCACGCTGTAACTGCGCCAACAACTACAAGTGCAAGAGCAATCCATAGCCATTTGAGGCTTTTTTTTGCAGAAGGTTGTTTTTCGTTAGAAACTTCTGCTACAGTTTCTTTCTGTAAATCTTTTCCGTTTTCCATTTTTACTCCTTTATAAAATTTCACCTAAAAATTTTCATCAATTCCCTTTTAGCATACTTATACCCGACGACATATAAATATCGTCGGGTGTTTCTGATTAAATATCTTTTTGTTTAGTGTAGTTCGGTAATAATTGTGGTGAAAGTTTAGTTGCGTTAATACCAGCGTCTTTAAGTTCTTTATCAAATGCTTTAACGTGATCAAGTGTAAGTTCTTTTACCTCAATATCCTTATAAATTTTACCTAC
>JAZORG010000095.1:0-8567 GCA_045656465.1 Christensenellaceae bacterium | reverse complement strand
GTTGAATCCATTCCCGCAGACTCGGGATAAACTACAACGTTCATTCCCACAGGCATTGAAACGGAGATTATTGCTATGAATGCAATTCTCATAAACATTTCGTCTTGCCATCCAAAAAGATAAATTAACCCAAAAATTCCTGCAAATACACACGGGAAAACCAAAAGTCTTACCACACCGATTAAATATGCCTTTAAGGATGTAAAAAGTTTCTTAAAAGGAACGCCTGCAAGCACCGCACCCGTTATAAGCATTGCCGGTGCACTTTGACAGTTTCCTGCTATCGAGAAAAGATCCTTGAATAACTTTGGAATTTCAAAACCAAATCCACTAGATAAAAGTCCCAAAGTAATACCTATATATGCACCTATCATAGGAGCATTATACAAAAATGAAAGTTTTTTTCTTTGGCTTTTTTTCCCTTTATTTTTTAGCATCTCCAAAGATATTTCATCCGTAGGTTTGGTGAGAATATAATAGCCGTAAGAATAAATTAAAATACTCGTTGGCAAACAGAAAATCATCATTTGAGCCCTAGCAACTGCGCCGAAAACACCGTAAACTAACGGATACCCGAAGTAGCCGATATTACCGAATGCAAATGCATACTTTAACAAATTTTGGTGAAATTTATCTTTACCAAGAATATGTGCAAAAGGAAATGCTAAAAATATTCCCACAACGGCAACAACTAAACCGATAATGAGCATAAGAGCATATTGCTTAATATCGTTTGCGTTTACAACCGTGGATAAACTTGTTATTGAATATGCAGGAGCAAAAAGATTTACTAAAAGTCCTGCAAGAACCTTTCTTCCACCGTCGGTTATAATATTCTTCTTTCTAAAGAAATAGCCTATACATATAAAAATTAAAAGTATTGAAACTTGTTCTAAAGTCGTTAAAAACATTTTATTTTCCTTTAATTATTAAATAATTTACCCGCCGAGAAATACGGCGGGTAAATTTGCTATTTTTTTGCAAATTATCTTTGTTGTTGGAGATCGTAGTGGATATCGTATGCCTTTTCTTCCTCGGTAAATTTACGTTTGGTATCGATAACCTTTCCGTCATTCCACTTTCTATCACCTACGTCCTCAGTTGTACCCATAACGGTTACGTTTACTTGACGACGACGTGCAATAACGTGATCCCAGTCGATGAAGTAGATGTGAGCAAACAAACCGAGGTCGAGTTTGCCATCCTTAATTGTTAAAGTTTCGCTTCTGCCAAAGAATACTGAACGAAGGTGTCCGTCTGTATTCATTGAAGAATAGTCACCGGGTTCATTAACGTGTCTGCCGTATTGAGCGTGGATAGGACCAGGGTGACGATATTGATGTTCTTCTGCGAAGTCAGGAATCATCTTTCTCATAATGTCGAGAAGATCGTGCTGTAAATATTCAAGGTCGAAAGAATCGATATCGTGTGAACATTCTTGTACCATTACCGAACAAGTGGTGTGGTGTGATACGATTGCAACAGTACCATTCTTTACTCCTGATGCCTCTACTATTTCAAGGATTTCTTTTCTGATGTCGTGAAAAGTAGGGATCCAGCCTCTTGATTGAAGTTCAATTTCTTTTTGGAAAATTTTGTATTCCATAGTGTTGTTCTCCTTAATTTTTTTATATTTTATTTTTTTCTTTTTACTTATTATGAGTTTCGTCGTACGCCTTTCTAACTGCCGCTATCATTTCTTCAGCGAGCGCTAGCGGATTTTCTGCCTTTGCAATTGCCGACGAACATCCTGATGCAGATGACCCTGCTTTTATTATGTTATAACAGTCTTGGCCTTTGCTTATTCCTGCCGACGGGAAAGGTTTAATATCGGGATTGATTTCCCTTATTACTCTGATTACTTCGTCAACGTATTCTTTATCTGCAGGCTTTCCTGTTCCTATAAGTTCGGTTGGTTCTGCAACTAAAATGTTAGGACCGAGTTTTGCTATCGCTTTAACCTCTTCTATTGAATCTGCGCAAACCATTGTTGCTAGCCCCAATTCGTCTGCACGCTTTATGGCTTTTTCAATTTCTTCAATAGTGAGTTTTCTCTCTGCGTGGTTGAGCATTACACCAACTGCGCCTGCGGCTTTTACCGCTTCGGGAAGAGTTCTCCCCATTCCCCTACCTACGGGAATACTATCCATATGCTGTGAATAAACGTGAACACGCTTTACGTTTTTAGCAACGTTATATATTTCCGTATCTGGAATATCCAAAACGATATCCATATCGTATTTTTCTGCTAGTTTATCTAATCCCTTTGCCATTTCTAAAAGCGTTTCGCCATACATATAGCATTTAGGGCCATACTCGAAAAAAGGTTCGCTTATTTTATAATCTTTTACCATATTTCCCTCCGACTCACTTCTTGTTCAATCTTTCGCCTACTGCTCCGCCCGGATGAATAAGCGCAAACTGTTCGTTCTTAAATCCTGTTTCTTCTATAAGCGCAGTTTGAAGTGCGTGACATATCATACACAATGCCGTTGTTGAAGTTGTACCTTGAGAATTATATTTATCAGTTTCCCTATTAACGTACTGTTTTAATACTGCATCTGCATTTTCCGCTAAAGGCGACTGCATATTTTCTGTAATAGATATGATTTTTACGCCCTTTGCCTTGCAAATATCTATTATGGGAAGAAGTTCTTTAGTTTTGCCACCACGTGATGCAAAAACCATTACGTCTCCCTCTTGCAAAAATCCGGTTGCGCCGTGAACTGCTTCTGCAGGAGAAATAAATCTTGCGGGTTGCTCTATACAACAAAGAAGATGCGCAAGGTGTTGGCAAATTATACCCGAATGCCCACATCCGCAAGTTCCTATACGAGGTGCGTTTTTAAGCAATTCTACTGCTTTAGAAAATTCTTTCTCATCTAAATAATCGAGCATCGTTGATATACATTCCGCTTCGATTTTATAAGCCTCTTTTACTGCCAACAATGTTTCTTTCTGCATAATAACCCTTTATTTATATTTGTTTTTTATTTACAGCAAAAGTATAACAAATATAATAGGTATTGTCAATTTATTTTGTCATTATTTTATATTAAAAAACAAAAAACGCACACTTGACCGCTTGTACAGTTTTTTGGTGCGTTTTATATTGTTTTTTTGTAGGCACTCTTAATTAAAACTAGTTTTAGTCTTTAGCCTTGGATTCACAATATATACAACGGTAAACACCGCTGTCTGTTAGTTTAAAGCATTGATCAATCCCCTGTTCCACACTTGTTATGCAACGAGGATTTTTACATTTGATAACGTTCCTTAAATATTTTGGAGGTTCTGGGTGAATTTTTTCTACCGTTTTCCCCTCCTTAATAATATTAACTGTTACTTCAGGTGCAATATACCCTAATATTTCAAAATCCAAATCTATATCTGCATCTATTTTTATGATGTCTTTTCTGCCCGTCTTTTTACTTGCAACGTTTTTTATCAATGCGACCGTACAATCGAGTTCTTCCATTTTTAGAAGATTATATATATCCATTCCCTTACCCGCTTGAATATGGTCTATTACTATTCCGTTTTTTATAGGATCAATTTTCATTTCTTTTCTCCTTATTTAACACCTAAAAGTTTCATAATGAGCGCCATTCTAACGTATCTGCCGTTCTGTACTTGCTTAAAATAACAAGCACGTGGGTCGTCGTCAACGTCAACTGCTATCTCGTTAACTCTCGGTAGCGGATGAAGAATACACATATCTTTTTTTGCCATAAGAAGTTTTTCTGTCGTGAGAATATAACTATCTCTCAACCTTAAATAGTCGTCCTCATTGAAAAATCTTTCTTGCTGAACCCTTGTCATATACAACACGTCAAGTTCGGGCATAACCTCTTCTAAATTGGTGGTTTCTACGTATTCCATTCCGTATTTTTCCATAACGTCCGTCTTAACGTAATCGGGAATTTTGAGTTCATCTGGAGATATAAGCACAAGTTTAATTCCCTTTTGCCTACTTAACGCTTGAATGAGCGAGTGAACTGTTCTTCCAAATTTCAAATCACCGCAAAAACCTACCGTAATATTGTCTATTCTTCCCTTTTCGGTCTTTATTGTCAATAAATCTGTAAGCGTTTGGGTGGGGTGGTTATGTCCGCCGTCCCCTGCGTTTATTATCGGTACTGTCGATTTCATTGACGCTACGAGTGGCGCTCCCTCTTTGGGGTGGCGCATTGCGATTATATCCGAATAACAACTTACAACTCTTATCGTATCAGACACGCTTTCGCCTTTAGATGATGAACTACTGTTTGCATCTGAAAACCCTAGCGTTTTTCCGCCAAGCGACAACATTGCCGACTCAAAACTTAATCTAGTTCTTGTTGAAGGTTCAAAAAATAATGTCGCTAGAATTTTCCCATCGCATTTCTTTGCATATTTTTCACGATCTTTTGCTATATCTTCTGCAACGGCAATAAGTTCGTTAACTTCTTCAACAGAAAAATCTGTTATGGAAAGTAAATGTTTCATTTTGTTTCCCCTTATGTATTTATGCCTTTATCCAACTTTCATCTGATGGATTATCCCTAAACGCTTTTAATCTTGTTGCATCTTCTGCCTTTATGTATCCGATTTCAGCAGCGACAGAAATAGTCGTGTCAAAATCTGTTAAACTTACGTTTTTAACGTTTGCTGCAGCAAGTCTTTCCAAGCCTTTTTTCATTCCATAAGTATATATACTTACTATACCCAAAACTTCTGCGCCTGCTTCACGCAATGAATCTACAACGTCTATTACGCTTCCGCCTGTCGATATCAAGTCCTCTATAACGACAACCTTTGTTCCTGGTTCGAGTTTTCCTTCTATTTTATTGTTTCTACCGTGGTCTTTACTTGAGCCACGAACGTAACCCATAGGCATTTTTAAGATATGTCCTGCAATTGCAGCGTGTGCTATGCCTGCAGTACTTGTTCCAAAAAGCGCCTCCGCTTGAGGATATTCTCTCTTTACTGTTTCGGCTATTGCGTTTTCTACAACCTCTCTTGCCTCTGGTGAGGTTAAAATAAGTCTGTTATCACAGTAAATGGGGCTTTTTATTCCGCTTGCCCAAGTAAAAGGTTCGTCGGGGCGTAAAAATACCGCCTTGATTTTAAGTAAGTTTTCCGCAACTTTTTTTGCTGTATCCATATTTAATCTCCTTTTGTTTTATCCTAAGAATTCTTCAACGCATTTTCTATACGCTTTTACAGGGTCTTCAGCACCCGTTATTGAGCGACCTACTACTATGTAATCTGACCCGATTTCTTTTGCAAGCGCAGGGGTTGTTACCCTCTTTTGATCGCCAACAGCATCTCCTGCAAGCCTTATCCCTGGTGTTACGGTAACGAAGTTTTCTCCACATACTCCGTGCACTTTTCCCGCTTCTAACGGTGAACATACAACGCCGTCAAGTCCGCTATTTTTTGCATTTAGCGCATAACTCATAACAACCTCGTCTATAGGCTTATTGATAAGTAATTCGTTTTCCATCATCTCTTGGCTTGTAGATGTGAGTTGGGTTACCGCAATAAGTATCGGACGTGTGCCGTCTGCTCTAGTCAATCCCTCGATTGCTCCTTTCATCATCGCCGACCCACCGCTTGCGTGGAGGTTTACCATATCAACGTCAAGTGAGGATAGCACTGCCATAGATTTTTTTACTGTATTTGGAATGTCGTGAAGTTTTAAGTCCAAAAAGATTTTATGACCTCTTTTCTTAATTTCTTTTACGATTTCCGCTCCGCCTGCATAGAATAATTCCATACCCACTTTCAAAAAGGGTTTTTCTTCTTTGAATTTATCCAAAAATTCGAAAAGTTGTTCTTTTCCGTTAAAATCACACGCTATAATTACATCTTTATTCATTTGTGCGCCTCTCCTATTATTTCATTTATATCGTTTATCTTGTATTTCTGCATTACTCTAGGAAGATTGTTTACAATATCCCTACACGCATACGGATTAACAAGATTTTCTGCCCCTACTTGAACAGCAGTTGCACCTGCCATCATCATCTCTATTACG
The DNA here is from genome assembly GCA_045656465.1 of Christensenellaceae bacterium. GTDB lineage: Bacteria > Bacillota > Clostridia > Christensenellales > Borkfalkiaceae > UBA1259. The sequence continues at coordinate 2,545 of JAZORG010000095.1, read as the reverse complement.
TCTTCTGCCGTTGCAACTCCGCCTATTCCCATTATGGGAAGTTTTACTGCTTCGTAAACTTGATATACCATTCTAAGCGCTATCGGGAACACCGCTCTGCCCGAAAAACCACCCATTTTATTAGCAATTACGGGACGGCGTTTATTTAAGTTAATTCTCATTCCCTGCACGGTATTGATTAAACTTATTCCGTCTGCTCCGCCCTGTTCGCACGCTTTTGCTATACTTACGATATCGGTTACGTTTGGAGTAAGTTTTATAAACACGGGTTTATCCGTTACTTTCTTTACTGCTTTTGTTACGTTTTCTGCATTTTCAGGAAGCGTTCCAAAACTCATTCCACCATTATGAACGTTTGGACAACTTATATTTACTTCTATAATATTCACGTCCTTTACTGCATTTATTTTTTCGCAACAATACACGTATTCATCAACTGAAAATCCGCTAATGTTTGCTATTATCGCATTGTTATAAACGGTGCGAAGTCTTGGTATTTCCTCTTTTATTACCTTTTCAATTCCCGGATTTTGTAACCCCACCGAGTTAATTAAGCCTGATGAACATTCTGCAATTCTCGGTGTAGGATTTCCAAATCTAGCCTCTTTAGTCGTTCCTTTTATGGAAATTCCACCTAGAAGGTTTATGTCGTAAATTTCATTAAATTCATATCCAAACCCAAACGTTCCACTTGCAGGAACTACGGGGTTTTTTAACTGCACTCCGCAGAGATTTACTTTGGTATTTACCATATTATTTCCTCCTTTTCGAGTACAGGTCCATCTTTACATATACGCTTATTGCCGTATTTTGTTTTACACGAACAACCCATACAAGCGCCAAAACCACAACCCATTCTTTCTTCAAACGAGTAAGAACCCCCTGTTGTCGTTTTGTTATATACTGCTTTAAGCATGGGTTCAGGTCCGCACGTAAACACGTGGCTATATTCTTTTACCATTTCTACTGCGTCTGTTACAAATCCTTTTATTCCTTTACTTCCATCTGCTGTGCAAACAAAAGTTTCTACCCCTAAATCCTCGAATTCCTTTTGATAAAATATTTCACTTTCCGTATTAAACCCGAGTATTACCGTGGGTTTTTTACCCTCGGCAATAAGACATTTTGCCAGATAATATAGAGGAGGAACTCCCACTCCACCGCCTATTAGCAAGGGGTTTTCGCCAGAAAACTCGGTAAAGTAGCCGTTACCTAATCCGACCAAAATATCCAAAATCTCACCGCTATCCATAGCCGCCATTCTTTCTGTTCCTGCGCCAACAACCTTATATATTAACGTTAGTTTGCCGTCTTCCAAATCGCAAACGGATATTGGACGACGCAAAAACAATCCTTCAATTTTGATATTAACAAACTGACCAGGTCGCTCGATTGCGGTTGTATCACCATCAAGCACCATTTTATAAACGTTATTCGTTAGGTTTTCGTTTGATAAAACCGTAAAATATACTTGTTTCAATTTTCTTTTCCCCTTTAATTTAAGCATCAATTGTAGAGATACTCAAAGTGATTTCTTCAAGCACGTCGAGAAGAACTTTTACAGTATCTAATGCGGTAAACATTGTTACGTTATTTTCCACCGCTGCACGACGAATTTGATAACCGTCACTCATTTCCCCAAACGAATTTACATCTCTCGTGCTTATAACGTACGTTACGTATCCACGACGAATAGCATCTAAAATCGCTTCGCTTCCTTCACTTATTTTTGCTTTTACTCTAGTTTTTATTCCGTGTGATTTTAAGAAGTTCGCCGTTCCTATCGTTGCCTCAATATTAAATCCAAGGTTATAAAATCTTCTTACTAATGGTAACGCTTCTTCCTTGTCGCAATCTGCAACGGATACTAAAAGCGTACCGTAGTTCATTACGTTCATTCCCGATGCCTGTAATGCCTTAAACAATGCACGGTTTAATCTATCGTCATAGCCGATTGCCTCTCCCGTCGATTTCATTTCTGGTGAAAGGTATGCATCTAACCCACGAAGTTTATTAAATGAGAATGCAGGCGCTTTTACGTACCAACGTTTCTTTTCTTCAGGGTATAATTGCGTTAAGCCTTGTTCTTTTAGGCTCTTTCCTAAAATTACTCTCGTTCCTATATCTGCAAGTGAATAACCCGTTGATTTTGAAAGGAAAGGAACTGTTCTTGACGAACGTGGATTTACTTCAATTACGTAAACGTCTTCGTTTTTATCGACAATAAACTGGATATTGTAAAGCCCTTTTATACCTATTCCAAGACCTAACTGCTTGCCATATTCTAATATTGTCTGTTTTGCTTTTTCACTAACCGAGAAGGTCGGATAAACGCTTATAGAGTCGCCCGAGTGTACGCCAGTTCTCTCGATAAGTTCCATAATACCGGGAACAAATACGTCCGTTCCGTCGCAAACAGCGTCTATTTCAAGTTCTTTACCTACGATATATTTATCAACTAATATCGGGTGATCTTCACTGATATCAACTGCATTTTGCAAGTATGCTCGTAGCGCCGTTTCATTGCCGACTATCTGCATTGCCC
>JAZORG010000094.1:0-9074 GCA_045656465.1 Christensenellaceae bacterium | reverse complement strand
AATTTATTTAAAAAACAAGAACACATCACGATAGATTTTTCTAAAATGATGTGTTCAACTTTTTTTTGTTATTTTTGGTTTTTAACTTTATTTTATTAAAATTATAAACCTTGATTTTATCAGTAAAAACCTAATTATTTATTTAATGCTTCTTGAACTGCAACTGCGCAAGCAACGGTCATACCAACCATTGGGTTGTTACCAGCACCGATTAAGCCCATCATTTCTACGTGAGCGGGAACTGAACTTGAGCCTGCAAACTGTGCATCAGAGTGCATTCTTCCCATAGTATCGGTCATACCGTAAGAAGCAGGGCCTGCTGCCATATTGTCGGGGTGAAGTGTTCTACCTGTACCACCGCCAGATGCAACCGAGAAATAACTCTTGCCGTTCTCTATTGCCCATTTCTTATACGTACCTGCTACAGGATGTTGGAATCTTGTGGGGTTGGTTGAGTTTCCTGTAATAGAAACGCCAACGTTTTCGTGTATCATAATTGCAACGCCCTCGGGTACGCTGTCAGAACCATAACATTTAACGTTTGCTCTTGCGCCTTTAGAGAAGGGTTTTTCTTCAATAATATTAACTTCTTCAGTTGCGGGGTCGAATTTTGTTTCTACATAAGTAAAGCCGTTAATTCTTGAAATAATATAAGCAGCGTCTTTGCCAAGACCATTAAGGATAACTCTTAAGGGTTTAACTCTAACCTTATTTGCGTTAAGTGCAATTTTGATTGCGCCCTCTGCTGCTGCAAATGATTCGTGACCAGCCAAGAAACAGAAACATTCGGTTTCTTCAGAAAGAAGCATTTTGCCAAGGTTTCCGTGACCTAAACCAACCTTTCTGTTTTCTGCAACAGAACCGGGAATACAGAATGACTGCAAACCGATACCGATATTTGCCGCTGCTGTTGCTGCTGACTTATCGCCTGTTTTTTCTGCTGCTTTTAATGCGATTGCAGAACCTACTGTATATGCCCATTTAGCATTTTCAAAACAAATAGGCTGTGTTTCTTGAGTGATAGTATATGGGTCAATACCATATTTATCACAGATTTCTTTACATTCATCAATAGAGTTGATGCCGTATTCTTTAAGAGTTAAAAGAATTTTGGCTTCTCTTCTTTCATAACCTTCAAATTGTGCCATAATTTCTTTTCCTCCTATTATTCCTTTCTTGGGTCGATGTATTTAACAGCGCCGTCTTCTTCCTTAAAGCGTCCGTATGTGCCTTTTGCCTTTTCATACGCTTCGTTGGGTTCCATACCTTTCTTAATAAAGTCGGTCATCTTGCCGAGTGAAACGAATTCATATCCGATTACTTCGTCATTTTCATCAAGAGCCATACGTGTGCAATAACCCTCGGTCATTTCCAAGTATCTAACACCTTTTGCTTTTGTTCCGTACATTGTGCCGACCATTGAACGCTCGCCTTTTCCGAGGTCTTCCATGCCTGCACCGATAACCAAACCGTCTTCCGAAAATGCAGATTGTGAACGACCATATACGATTTGCAAGAAGAGTTCTCTCATTGCCGTATTGATTGCGTCACAAACTAGGTCTGTATTGAGTGCTTCTAAAAGGGTTTTTCCAGGAAGAATTTCTGCTGCCATTGCTGCAGAGTGAGTCATACCCGAACAACCGATTGTTTCTACCAACGCCTCTTCAATAACACCGTTTTTAACGTTTAATGAAAGTTTACAAGCACCTTGTTGTGGTGCGCACCAGCCTACACCGTGCGTATATGCGGAAATGTCTTTAATTTCCTTTGCTTCTACCCATCTGCCCTCTTCGGGGATAGGAGCGGGGCCATGTTTTGGTCCTTTACATACGCAGGTCATTTCTTTAACTTCAGTTGAATACTGCATAAATCTATGCCCTCCAAAAATATGTTTTCAAATTATACATTGAGTATATCATAAAACGGCGGTTTTTGACAATTATTTTATGCCGTTTTTGTTATCTATTTTTTGTTTTCAGTTGTTTTTTTATCCGTTTCAAGTTTTCTCTTGTAATGAAATAGATATTGTTGACAATATCCCGATTTATCCTTAAACCTATTTGTAAAATACTCTGTTATTTTATTTCTGTTCTTTTCCTTACCCATAAAATCTTGTACGTAAACTTTTTCTATCCAAGTATCAACGGGAAAACTATCTGACCTATGAAACCCAAAAAGCGATACACAATCGGCAACCTTTGGCCCTACTCCGTATATTTCTATAAGTTTTTTCTTTAATTGCTCGGTTTTATATTCTCTGTATCCACTTATATCAAGCCCCGATACAATGCTTTCGCTTAATTTCTTTATATAAGACGCACGATAGCCTAAACCTATACTACAAAAAAAATCTAAAGGCATTTTTGCCATTTCTTCCGCTTTAGGAAAAGCAAAATACGTTTGCCCGTTGAACACTTTTTTCTCTCCCAAAGCAGTGCAGAGTTTTTCTATTATTCCTTTAATCCTCGGTATATTATTGTTTTGTGAAATGATGAACGAAAATAACGTTTCCTCGGTGTTTTGATTGAGTATTCTTATCCCTTTACCGAGAGTTGATGCTTCCCTTAAAATATTCACGTCCTCATTTTGTGCGCTTAATACTATTTTTTGATAATCTCTCTCAATATCAAAATAATTCTTAAAATACTCTACATCTTCTTCTTGACATTCAATTACTGCTAAATCGTTGTCATTGTATGCGTAGGCACATTTATCAACAGAATATACTAGATACCCTTTTTGATGCACGCAAAATCTGAACACTTGCCCACATTCTAAAGTGTCCTTAACAGAAAAATATTCGCCGTCAAAAATTACTTTTTCCATATCACATATAAAAAAGCGGTTGCTCTAAAAAAGCAACCGACATTTTCTTAATTTTCTTTTGCGTAAACGCTAACTTTTTTGTCCTTTCTTCCCATTCTTTCGAATTTAACAACACCGTCGATAAGTGAATATAAAGTATAATCACTACCCATTCCTACGTTGTTACCGGGATGAATTTTTGTTCCACGTTGACGAACAATAATTCCACCAGCAAGGATGTCTTGTCCATTTACTCTCTTTACTCCGAGACGCTTTGCGTTGCTATCTCTGCCGTTCTTGGTGCTACCGCCACCTTTGTGGTGAGCAAATAATCTAAATAAAAACATCATAATTACTACCCTCCCTCTTATTTCGCAACGATTTCAAGAATCTTAACTGCTGTGAAAGGTTGCCTATGACCTTGCTTTTTCCTTTCATTCTTCTTGGCTTTGTACTTGTAAACGACAACTTTCTTATCCTTACCCTGTTCAACTACTTCACCAACTACCTTGAATGCCTTTGCTTCTTCAGCAACTTTGACTCCGTTTTCATCAGAAACCATCAAAACGCTGAATTCCACTTTAGCGCCTACTTCTGCAGTAATCTTTTCAAATCTTACGATTGAGCCAATTTCTGCCTTGTACTGCTTGGAACCGTTTTCTACGATTGCGTACATATTTAATTACCTCCTGCTAACCAGTCTCGCCGAATATTTTTTTGGGTGGCGTTTTAACGCACTTTAAAATAACCCCTTTCGAGCGGCTACTTGACTATTTTATATTATTTGATAATAAATGTCAAACGTTTTAGCATAATTTTTTTTGCTTTATACAAACTATTTTTAAATAATTTTTGGAGGTTATTTTTATTATGAACGATTACAACGTAAAGGCAATTACCGACGTTTATAAAAACGCACATATTGCCTTGCAAAGCATTTCCGACCTCATTCCTTCCGTTGATGATGACGAGATTAAAACTGAATTAAAAGAACAATACGAGGGATATGAAAAACTTATAGGTGAAATTTCCACTTTTATGACTGAAAATAACATAGAACGAAAGGACGTTAATCCTATAAAAAAGGCTATGCTTTGGAGTAGTATAAAAATGAAAACTTTATTCGATAACAGCCGTAATCAAGTCGCTGAAATGATGATTAACGGAACGGTTATGGGTATAAACGAACTGAATGCTATGAAAAATGAGGGCGAAAATTTAGAGCCTGAAATCCTTTCTTTCGTTAAAAAACTTCTTCATCTAGAGGAAGAATATCAAAAGCGACTAAAAGCATATCTCTAAAAAAAGGCTCGTGCGAGCCTTTTTTTATTTTTCTCTTTATTCTTCTCGTTTAGAACAACCTAAATACTTTTTCGGGCATTCTCTTTTTGTTTTCGTTTTTAAGAGTTTTGCCTTTTGTTGTTCTTCCCTCTATAGATATATCCTCGGTGTTAACTGCAAATCCCACGCCGAATGAATCTATAACACCCACGTCGAACGGCTCTTTTACCACAGAGGCAAATACCACGTGCGAGTCTTTTCCTAGTTCTACTATCTTTATTCCTTTTCTATATCTTGCCATTGGTTCTATCTCTGCTGAAATTACCCTCTTATAGAACCCTGCGTCGGTAACAATTACAAACTCGCCCTCTTCGTCTATTTGATTTACAAATATAATCTCATCGCCTTTATTGAGATTTATACCTTTTACGCCACCTGCAACTCTGCCTTGAACGGGAATATCGTCTTTTAGCGCATTGAGAGCAAGCCCCTCTTTAGTGATAAATGCAATCGTTGTATCGGGAATATCCTGCTCTACACTCTTAAGTTCGTCTCCGTCTTTAAGTTTAATTGCCTGATAATATGTTTTTTGCAAGTTATACTCTGACCATTCGGTCTTTTTAATAAGTCCGTCTTTAGTAAAGAATAGTAAGTTCCCTGTTGGCGGATTTTCTTCATCAACCGCAAAGAATGCAACGGGATATTCGTTTCTATGCGCTTCTCTAAACACGTCTGTAAATTTATGACCTTTATCACGATAACGGCATTCAGGGGCGATTTCCATATCCACTTTACAACAATTGCCGAGGTTAGTAAACACGTAAAGCATCTGATTGCTCTTTACGTTTGCCGTAAACTTAATAAAGTCGTCTGAATGCGAATTCTGTTTAATTGATTTATCGCTTGACTTAAAGTTCTTTTCGGTCATTTTCTTAAACATCTTTCCGTAAGTAAAACCAACTGTAAAGTCGTCTATCTGTTTAAGTTCTTTTTCTACGCTTGCAATATCTGTTTCACCACCACCTGTAATTATATTACTACGACGGTCGTCTCCGTATTTTTTCTTGATAGCAAGAAGTTCGGTTTTAACAACCTCCATCTGTTTTGCCTTGCTACCGATTATTACCTTTAATTGTGCAATCTTTTTCTTAAGTTCTGCAAGTTCTTCTTGAAGTTTATACACTTCTAGTTTAGTAAGCCTTGCAAGTCTTAATTCCAAAATAGCGTTCGCTTGTATTTCCGAAAGATTAAACCTCGCACGAAGTTTTGCCCTTGCATCGTTAGTGTTTTCAGCACTCTTAATTATCTTTATTACTTCGTCGATATTTTTTACCGCTACAATAAGACCTTCTAAAACGTGCGCACGCTCTTCTGCTCGGCTCAATTCAAACTTTGAACGACGCAAAATAACTTCTCTTTGATAGTTTACGTAATAACTTATTATATCTAGTAAGCCGAGTTGACAGGGTTTTCCGCTTGCAATTGCAACCATATTTATACCGAAAGAAGTCTCTAAATCTGTGTTTTTATATAAATATGCTAGTATCGCTTTTGCATCTGATTCCTTTCTTAATTTTATAACCGCCCTCATTCCGTTTCTGTCCGATTCGTCAACCACGTCGGTTATAGCGCCTAAAACATCTTTCCTCTCCTCTTTTAAGTCGGCTATCTTTTTAAGAAGATTTGCCTTATTAACCTGATAAGGAAGTTCAGATATTATTAAACTTTGTTTTCCACCCGCTTCATTTTCTATATTGACACGGGCTTTTATTTTTATTTTGCCTCTGCCCGTTTTATAAGCCTCTTCAAGTTCTTCGCCTGCAACGATATAACCACCCGTCGGAAAATCTGGCGCTTTAATATATTTCATCATTTCCTTTAGAGAAATTTTTGGATTATCTATAAACGCAATTGTTCCACTTATTACTTCTGAAAGGTTATGCGGAGGAATGTTTGTAGCAAGCCCCACGGCAATGCCTGTAGTTCCGTTTACCAAAAGGTTTGGATAACGACCGGGAAGAGTGTCTGGTTCTTCCTGTGTATCGTCAAAGTTCAAACTAAAATTAACCGTATCTTTATCTATGTCCCTTACAAGCTCTAACGCAAGTTCTTCAAGCCTAGCTTCGGTATATCTGTAAGCCGCCGCCGAGTCTCCGTCAACCGTTCCGAAGTTACCTTGACCGTCAACTAGAGGATTGCGCATATTAAAATCTTGCGCTAAATGAACGAGTGCACCGTAAACCGAACTATCTCCGTGTGGGTGGTATTTACCTAAAACTTCACCGACGATTTTTGCGCACTTTTTGTGCGGTTTATCGTGCGTTAGTCCCATTTCATACATAGCGTATAAAATTCTACGCTGAACGGGTTTAAGACCGTCTTCTACTCTAGGCAATGCACGGTCTAATATAACGTTTTCCGCATACGGAATCATTGAATTTTTCAAAACCTCGTCTAGTGAGGAAAAAATTATACCTTTTTCGTTTTCCATCTTTTATTCCTCCCTATTACGAACGTTTCATTTTTGCAAACTTATCTTCTTTATTAAAGTTTGCGTGTTCAAAAATGTACTTCTTTCTTTCCCCAACTTCGTCGCCCATAAGCACGGTAATAAGTCTATCTGCCTCCGCTGCGTCCTCTATTGTTACACGCATAAGCGAACGTGTTTCTGGGTTCATAGTTGTTTCCCACAATTGGCTCGGATTCATTTCGCCAAGACCTTTATAACGTTGAATTAATGCGCCACGCCCCACTTTATTTTTCTTCTTTTCAAGTTCGTTATCGTCGTATGCATATTCCACGTTATTACCTTTATGCACTTTATAAAGGGGTGGCATTCCTATATAAACGTGCCCTGCATTTACAAGTTCACGCATGTACCTAAAGAAGAAAGTCAATAAAATTGCCCTTATATGCGCACCGTCTTGATCGGCATCGGATAAAATTATTACCTTATGGAATTTTAAACTCTCCAAATCAAATTCCGAACCAATTCCCGTACCTAAAGCAGATATTATAGTTCTTATTTCTTCGTTTTGAAGTATTTGGTCAAGTTTCTTCTTTTCTACGTTTAAAGGTTTTCCTCTTAATGGCAAAATCGCCTGAAATTGCCTTACTCTAGCCTGTTTTGCGCTTCCCCCTGCAGAATCGCCCTCTACTATGAAAAGTTCATTAAGTTCGGGTTTTCTGCCCGAACAAGAGGCTAGTTTTCCTACTAAATTCTGCGCCTCTATACTCTTTGATGCCCTTGCAATTTCCTTTGCCTTTCTAGCAGCAAATCTTACCGCCGCCGCTTTCATAGCCTTTGCAATTATTGAATCGAACACCTTTTGCAGTTTTTTATTTTTCATAAGCGTTTCGAGTTCGTTAACAGTTACGCTCTCCACTGCAGGTCTTGCCTCGGGATTGCCGAGTTTTGTTTTTGTCTGCCCCTCAAACTGAACGTTTTGCATCTTTATCGAAACGATTGCCGTAAGACCTTCCTTAAAGTCGTCTCCTAGAAGATTTTCATCCTTATCCTTTAATAAGTTACGTCCCCTTGCATAATCGTTAAGCGTTCGCGTAAGCCCCGAGCGGAATCCCGTTTCGTGCATACCCCCCTCGCCTGTGGGAATATTGTTTACGTAAGAATAAACGCTATCCACGTAAGCGTCAGTATGCTGTATTGCAAGTTCAACTAATATTCCGTCTTTACTTGCCGTTACGTAAAGTGGGTCGGCATAAAGCACGCTCTTACCCTCGTTAAGGTATTTAACAAAATCCACAATACCACCGTCAAACTTGTACGTTCTACTGTAATCGGTATTTTCATCGTAAAATTTAATTTCTAACCCCTTGTTTAAGAATGCAAGTTCACGCAATCTTTTCAAAATGGTTTCGGGCGAAAAAACTGTTGTTTCAAACACTCTTTTATCGGGCATAAATCTAATGAAAGAGCCGTGTTTCTTCGTCTTAACTTTAGTATTTTTTAAGGGCGCAACTGGAACACCCGATTTGATTTTTCCACTCGCTTTATCTTCGTATGAATGGAACTCCATTTGGTAGATAGTATCTTTATAAACCTCTACTTTAAGCCATTCGGAAAGAGCGTTGGTTACAGATGCGCCCACGCCGTGCAAACCACCCGAATAACTGTAATTTTCGTTATTGAACTTTCCGCCTGCGTGAAGTTGAGTAAATACAACTTCAACGCCAGACACACCTGCCTTTGAGTGAATGTCCGTTGGTATTCCACGCCCATTATCTTCTACTGATGCGCTTCCGTCTTTATATAGTTTTATTTCTATTTTGTTTGCAAAGCCGTTTGCCGCTTCGTCAACTGCGTTATCCACTATTTCCCACAATATGTGATGCAGACCTTTTACGCTGGTTGTACCTATATACATACCTGGGCGCATTCTTACCGCATCTAACCCTTCAAGAATTTTAATGTCTTCCGCCTTATAACTCGTTTTTGCCATTTATTTTCTCCGTTATCCACCATTTAATGTGTAAAATTATTTTGTATTATACCACATGTTGTGTTTTTTTTCAACTCATATCATACTTTTACTTCAAAAAAAACACCTTACTGTTATGTAAAGTGTTTTATTTTTTGTTCTTTTATTCTATAGGTCGGCTATTCCGCTCGTAAAATACGCCGTTTTCATAACCCTGAATTTCTTTTTTTGTTTCAGCGTCTTTAAGGCGTTTTTCGCCCCAAGCACAATAAAGAGGATTTTGTTCTATGTTTATATATTTCCTACCCAACTTTTTTGCAACAACCCCCGTTGTTCCGCTACCCGCAAAGGGGTCTAACACTAAATCCTTCTCATTTGAGCTTGCAAGAATAAGTTTTGCTATGAGTTTTTCAGGCTTTTGTGTGGGATGCGCTGTATTTTCCGCCATTGACCAATAGGGAATTGCAATATCATCCCAAAAATTTGACGGACAAGTGTTTCTAAACTTTCCTTCTTCCGTTTGTTCCCAATCTTTTGGTTTTCCGTTTT
>JAZORG010000093.1:0-4163 GCA_045656465.1 Christensenellaceae bacterium | reverse complement strand
AGCGCGCTTTGGTCGCACACGGGATATTTTGCGTTAAAGATAGAATTTTTATTACCGATACTTTCCCAAATTTCTTCAGCAAAGTGGGGGGCGCAGGGAGCAAGTAAAAGAATTAGCGTTTTGAAACAATTCTTGAATACTGTTACATTCTTTTCTCCTTCAATTGCATCAAACTTAATGAGTGCGTTAAGTAATTCCATAAGACGAGCAACTGCGGTATTGAATGAAAAATTTTCCATATCATTGTCAACAGATTTTACTGCATAGTTTGTTGCATACAATAAGTCTTTTTCATTTTTACCTATTTTATTATATTTATTGTTTGGCATAGAATTGAGTTTAATTGCCAATCTTTCAATCTTGTCTAGGAATTTGACAATTGCTTTGATACCATCATCATTCCAAGGACCACCCTCGGTATATGAGAAACCAAACATAAGATATAAACGCAACACGTCAGAACCGTGTTCTTGTACGTAGGGGTCGGGAGCAATAACGTTTCCTTTTGATTTGCTCATACGCTGTCCGTCTGGTCCTAAAATTACACCTTGATGAACAAGTGATTTAAATGGTTCGTCAAAATTGAGGTAGCCCATATCACGTAATGCTTTTGTGATGAAACGTGCGTATAATAAGTGCATACAAGCATGCTCTGCGCCACCTACATATTTATCAACAGGTAAAATTTTGTTTATAAGTTCGGAGTTAAAAGGTTCTTTTGCATTATGAGCATCGGGATATCTTAAGTAATACCAGCTAGAGCAAACAAAGGTATCTAGCGTGTCGGGATCTCTATGTGCATTTTCACCACAAACAGGACATTTTACGTTCATAAAACCTTGATGTTTAGCAAGTGGAGATTCACCGTCTGGTGTAAACTCCACGTCATAAGGAAGGGTAACAGGGAGTTCGTTGTAAGGAACAGGAACAATTCCGCATTTATCACAATGAATTACAGGAATAGGTGCGCCCCAATAACGTTGACGTGAAACAAGCCAGTCACGAAGTCTATAATTTGTTTTGTGTTCTGCTTTTCCTTGTTTTACAAGTTTATTTATAATTGCTTTTCTAGCCTCAGAACTTGTCATACCGTCAAATTCAGGACTGTTAACAAGTATTCCGTCCTCCGTAAAGGGGAGTTCATCGTTGCAATTATTTCCTTTAATTACTCTAGTAATAGGTAAACCATATTTATTAGCGAATGCAAAGTCCCTTTCATCGTGAGAGGGAACACCCATTACAGCGCCTGTGCCGTAAGAATATAAAACGTAATCTGCCGCATAAATAGGAACGGATTTGCCGTTAATAGGGTTAATTGCATTATGTCCGATATATACGCCTGTTTTTTCTCTTGAAGTTGAAAGTCTATCAATTTCATTTGTTTTTGCAGTTTGTGCAATATATTCCTCAACAGCCTTTTTCTGTTTAGCAGAAGTGAGTTTTTTTACTAAAGGATGTTCGGGTGCTAGAACTACGTAAGATACTCCGAAAAGAGTGTCTGCACGGGTGGTGAAAACCTTAAACTTGTCTCCGCTTTCTGCAGTAAATTCTATTTCTCCACCAGTGGATTTTCCTATCCAGTTTTTCTGCATAAGTTTTGTCTTTTCCGGCCAATCAAGTCCGCTTAGTCCTTGAAGTAATTCTTCGGCATATTCTGTGATTTTAAAGAACCATTGTGTGAGGTCTTTTTTTACAACAGTATTTTTACATCTTTCGCAAACGCCGTTAACAACCTGTTCGTTTGCTAAAACTGTTTTACAACTAGGACACCAATTAACAGGGGCTTCTTTTCTGTAAGCAAGCCCTTTTTCATAAAGTTTTAAGAATAACCATTGAGTCCATTTATAGTAGTCTTCGTTACAAGTTTTGATTTCAGCGTTCCAATCAAACATAGCGCCCATTTCACGCAATGTTTGTTCCATATTTTCTATATTTTTTTCGGTGCTATCCTTTGGGTGAATTCCCGTTTTAATTGCAAAGTTTTCTGCAGGAAGACCGAATGCATCAAAGCCCATAGGCTGAAAGACTTCAAATCCCTTCATTTTTTTGTATCTAACAAAACTGTCCGTTGGGCCATAGTTGTACCAATGCCCAAGGTGAAGTTTGGATGCGGAAGGATATGAGAACATTTCTAAACAGTAATATTTTTTATCGCTGTTTTTTGCGTTGAAAGTTCCTAACTTGTCTTTTTCCCAAATTGTTTGCCATTTCTTTTCAATTTTCTTCAAGTCCATAAAAGCCTTTAAGCCTCCGTAATTTAAATTCCTGTTTATTATATAATAATAAACAAAATTAGTCAACAATATAAACGTTGTCTTTTTGATATATTATTTGTAAAAAAAATAAATATTTTTCATTTTTTAATTTTTTACGTTTACATCACATAAAAAAAATGTTATACTTAATAAGACCAAAAAAAGGAGATAGAATAACGTGTTAAAGCCTGCTTTTACTAATCTTAACGGAATTGAAAAATACTTTCCATCGATATATGGGGAAGTTAATGATTGTCAATTAAAAAGATACGAACGTGCTTTTAAAGAGTTTAAAAATTATTTTGGTAAGGCAAGCGCATATATAGCCTCCTCTAGCGGGCGTGTAGAGGTTTGTGGGAATCATACAGACCATAACGGAGGAAAAGTATTATGTTGCGCAATAAGTCTTGATTCTCTTGCGATGTTTTTACCTACGGATAACAACATTATACATATCAAAAGCGAAGGATATGACGATATAATTATTAACATTGATGATGAACCTAAAGAACAAAAGGGTACATCTGGCGCTATTGTAAGAGGTGTTCTTAAAGGTTTTAGTGAAAAAGGTTATAATGTCGGCGGATTTGATGCTTTTGTTACAAGTAACGTTTTAGGTGGCGCTGGAATATCAAGTTCAGCATCGTTTGAAATATTGATTTGTGAAATATTAGATTTTTTATATAATAATTCTTGCGTTTCAGCAAAAGATAAGGCAATAATATCGCAGTTTTCGGAAAATGTTTATTATGGAAAACCTTGCGGATTATTGGATCAAAGTGCAATTGCGTTCGGCGGACTTAAAATGATTGATTTTTGCTCTAAAGATGATATAATCGTTAGTGATATAAAAAATGATCTTGCAGATTATTCTTTGATATTGATAAACACAGGGGGTAGCCACGCAAATCTTTCTGATGAGTATGCGTCTGTTCCTCAAGAAATGTTTTCGGTCGCAAAGGCTCTCAACGTTACAAGACTTATTGAATCTTCTTATGAAGATTTCTTGACAAAATTACCAACGCTAAAAAATATCTCTGACAGAGCGGTATTGAGGGCGATTCATTTTTATGAAGAAAACGAACGGGTTCAATCTGCTTGTGATGCGCTTAACGAAAAAAATTACGACAAATTTTTAGAACAGATTAGACAATCAGGGTTGAGTTCATTATATAAATTACAAAATTGTTACGTGTCAGGGTCTAATGAACAACCTATACCAAAAGCATTATCGATAACTTCTCCGTATTTATGTGGTGGTGCTAATAGGGTGCATGGCGGTGGCTTTGCAGGTTGTATCTTAAATATTGTAAAAAATGAAAATGTAAATCAATTTGTTGACGTTTTAAGTAGTTATTATGGTAGTGAAAACATCATTAGACTTAAAGTTAGGTCAGTTGGCTCATTAGTGTTGTAAATACAAGCGATTTTGATTGTCATTTTGACAGACATAATCGAATTAAATTTTATTTTTGAGGTGTGTTATGGATAAGGTTATACCAGTAGTAGTTATCAATGATTTAAAAGATACTATTCCTACTCTTAAGGCGTTGAAAGATGGCGGTGTAAACTGCGCAGAAATAACGTTTAGAACAGCTTGTGCCGCAGAGGCAATCTTGCTTGGGGTTAAAGAGTTTCCCGATATGAACATCGGTGCTGGAACTGTAATAAACAAAGAGCAAGCGGAAAAAGCAATTAATTCGGGTGCAAAATTTATCGTTTCGCCTGGTCTTTCTGTTGACGTTGCTAGGTATGCTAAAGAGAAAGGAATTGCATATTACCCTGGGTGTGTTACGCCCACTGAAATCATGCAGGCGTTAGAGTTAGGGATTAATATTGTTAAGTTTTTCCCTGCAAACGTATATGGTGGATTAAAAGCATTAAAAGCGCTTTCTGCTCCGTTTCCGC
>JAZORG010000092.1:0-11984 GCA_045656465.1 Christensenellaceae bacterium | reverse complement strand
GGGCAAATTTAGCACCCACGGCTTTTGATAAGTGTCTTTATTTACAAAACTTATATGATGCCACTCTATAACTTCATAAGGAACGTATTCCCCTTCTGCAATTATATTCTCAAAGGTTATATTTTTAATTTTGCCGATTTTTCTGCCTGTTGGTCCACGCATTCTTTTGCCAACGTAAACGAATATAGGTGTTCCGACGTTTTTCATTGTAATATTTTTAAACGTTATTCCGTCTATTATTGCTCCGTCAACGCTTTCAACCGCTATACCCGTTATTCTAGTTTCATAAATATAACAGTTTTGTATATCTATATCGTAAAATCCGCCGTTTGTTTCCGTACCGAATTTTATAGCATTACAACGGCTTTTTATTTTGCAGTTTTCTACCTTTATATCCTTACAATAATCAAGTCTATTTAGCGTGTATGACGACTTAAATACTATGCCGTCATCACCCGTTTCTATATCACAATCGTGAATATACACGTTTTTACTGTTGTCGGGAGATATTCCGTCTATGTAAGTGCGCATTTTTACGTTTGATATTTCAACGTTTTTACACCCTGCAAAATATATTGCTAAATCGGTACAATTATTAACCGTTATGCCGTCTATTTTAATGTTATTACATTCCTTTAATGCTATACATTTTGCGCCACGGTGAACTATTTTTCTTGTATTTTCTTCATCCCATACCGATTGCATATCAATAACGCCTTTACCCGTTATTGATACATTTTCGCAATTTTTTGCAACGAACATTGAACAATTAAAGAAACTGTGCGATGTGTCTTGATAAAGTGGATAATCAACCTTTTCATCTCTTTCGTAATCATTAAAATTTGGACTACCTAAAATTATTGCGCCATCTTCTAACACTATATCTAAATCGCTTTTTAAAAATACGGTTGACAAAATATGCACGCCTTTTTCAAAAACTATTTTATCGCCTACGTTAGACGCGTCAATTATTCTTTGTACTTTTTCGGTACAAAATTTTTCTTCGCTTTTAATTTTAATTTTGCTCATAAAATTAGACCTTTTATTTTAAGTTTATGCAATTCATTATTTGGTCAAATAAATATCTATAAACCCCAGCAGTCCAACCAAGCATTTCGTGGTCTTTTGAGTCTTTAGCGTTTGGCAAACTGCAAGTTTTTGCATCATACTTTTCCCAAAGTTTACCCGTGTCGGCAAACACCTTATTGACCGTATAAAAATACTTTTCAGCCACTCTTTTTGCATCTTCATTTAACCCGCAATTTTTTAGAGCAATGTATGCAAAATACACGTTACTTGCCCACATTACAGGGTAATCCCATTGTAAACTTGCACCATCGTGACACTCACAAGCGCAAATACCATATTCAAGTTCTAATCGTGAAAGTGTTTCTTTAAGCCCAAAACAGTCGTCGCAAACGCCTAGAGCATAGGGATAGAAAGATACTGCGCTCAACACGTGTGAAAACGTTTTAGTTTTAAAGTTATAATCAAAATACAATTTACTTTCTTTATCTCGCATAATACTGTTTATAAGCGATTTTCTTTTATTTGCATTAAACTTAAACTTTTCGGCAAGGGCAGTTTTTTCCATTAAATTATAAAAATATGCGATTTTTTCTTCCATATCATAAAGAATACAATTAAGGTCAAGTTGTATAAACTGATTAGTTGCATAGTCGTTACTCCCTGACTTAAACCTTGGCGTACAATCCCAACCGCTTTCGCAAATGGCAAACATGTTTTTTACAAACTCATCCCTCTCTTCTTGAGTTTTATAGAAAACACCAACTCTATTTGAAAAATAAGGATAAAACTCTTTTAATTTATATTTAAGAACGTTATCCCCATATTGATTAAGACCACAAGCTGTAATACGCTCCGTCATAAAAAAATCGTATTCGCTCACCATTGTCGGCAAATATCTTTTTATAAAATCTAAATCTTTGGTCTTATGATAATAGTCAAAACATCCCCTTACAAAAAGCGGTGGTTGTGAAGTATATAGCAAATGACTTGCATTTGGCATATATCCGATTTTTTCAATAAAAAACGCGATATTTTCAAGATTGTTTTTTACTTGTTCAATAAGCCCATCCTGTATAAGACCGAGATTTATAAAATACGTATCCCAGTAAAACATATCAATAAAAATATCGTGCCCAAAAGCGGGAACGGAAAAATCTTTGGGTAAGGGAATTATTCCCCTACCCACTTTTCCACCTTTACTTATAGTTTTTTGCCAGTTTTCTTTAATATATTTATTTACGTCGTTCATTTAACGCCTCTAAAAAATTAAACTTCAAGGAAAAGAACTCTCCTGCCGCTACCACCACGCTCTTCAAACAAATCGTCCATTCTTACGCCCACGTTCATAAGCGCAGCGCCGGAAAAAATTGCACCTGTAATTGTATTCTTGTACCTTTTCTTTTCATCCAAACCTTTTAAGCGAACAATCGTGCTTTCCGTATGCCCCGTTGTGTTTATAGACAAAAACGTAAACAACGCGCTAGTTTTATCTTTAGATACGTTTAAGTACGCGCAAAACTCGTCCGTTTCAGGAGATATTACGCGATACAAGTCGCCGTCTAGAATTAAGTTTTCAACACTTCTATATTTTTCACAATACTTTTTAAACGCGCAAAAATCTTCTTCAGAATACTCCCTTAAATCAAGTTCGTATCCGTAAACACCATAAGATGCAACCAAATACCTAAATTTATACGACGAATCCCTACCACTTGTACAAATGCCTTTAGAAAAATGACAAGAAATCGTTGACGGCGGATAAGCAACGCTTAACCCGTATTCAGTATAAATTCTAGCGAAAGGGTCGGTATTATCAGACGCCCATATTTGCGGTGAATAGTATAACATACCTAAATCAAATCTACCACCGCCGCCAGAACACGTTTCAAGTATTACGTTAGGAAGTTTGCTTTTAATGGCAGAAAGAAGTTTGTAAGCGCCTAAAACTTGTCTATGAGCAACCTCTCCACGTGGCACGTTAAACGAACTTACTTCATCAACGTAGCGGTTAAAATCCCACTTAACGTATTCTAATTTAACACCGTCTAGTTCTTCCGCAATACGATTTGCTACAATTTCAACGTTTTTATCAACGGTCAAATCAACCACTAACTGTGAACGCGATTCGTATGGAGATTTTTCAGTTGATAATGCGATATTCTCTTCAGTTTTATAAAGATTGCTATTTTGAGAAACCATTTCCGGTTCAATCCAAATACCAAAATTTAACCCCATTTCGTGAATTTTTTCAGAAAGATATTTTAAACCGTGTGGAAATTTGTTTTTATCGGTAAAAAAATCACCCAAACCCTGTTTATCACACGGTCTAAACCAACCGTCGTCTAACACTACGGTATCAATACCGCAACTTTTTGCGCTTTGGGCAAGCGATAACACGCTTTTTTCGTCAACGTCATAGTGAAAGGCTTCCCAAGTATTTATTACGATAGGTCTTTTACAATAAGCGTTTTGGACGATATTTTCTCTAATATGGTCGTGCATATTTCTTGACGCTCCACCAAGCCCACAGTCCGAATAAGTCATTATAAATTCGGGCGTAATAAACTCGTCTTTAGCGTTTAGTTTCCACCTAAATCCACTTTCGTTTATCCCGCTGACAATTCTAGTGTTGCCAAGCCTATCAACTTCAATTTCATTTTTGAAACTGCCGCTATAAACCAAGTTAAACCCGTAAACTTCACCCAAATTCTCGTCAGCGTTTTTTGCCGCCAAGGCAAAAAACGGATTAGCGTGATGTGAAGTCGTGCCCGTCGTAGAACCCGTACTTTGAATTCCTTTTCTTAACGCTGTTCTTTGTACTTTAGAACATTCGCAAAGATACATTCCTTCAAGAGTAATCATATCAAAATCATGCCCGTAAAAATCAAGGCAAACACTTGAAATCTTATCCAAAAATATAGGATTTTGCCCTTCGTTAGTTATTTTTTGATATCTTGTAATAACGTTTTGTTCAGGATAAACAACGTAAACTAAACAAACGGTAACTGAATTGTTTTCATTTGATAGAACTATTTCTAAAGACAAACAATTTTTATCCCTTGAACTAGGCAAATCTTTAATTTCTTTTCGCCCTTCATAAATTTTATGCGAAAGATATTTGAATCTATTTGAAACAATTTCCCCGTTAAAATCCACGTCTAAAGACGGAATACGTAAGTCCGCTGATGAAGAAACGGAAATTTCTTGACCTACCGTTGCGGGCGAATACTCCTTCTTTTCGTTTCCCAAAATTACAGAAAAAGAGTATCTTTGTCTATTTGATATATATTTAACATCTACGTCGGTAATATATTTTCCATAATATAAGTGTTCTATAAAATTACAATCCGTAACACAGAAAACGTAACTACTTTCCTTTGTGTCCAACTTGAAAATTTGTTCTTGTTCGTAATACTTAATCATAATATTTCTTCCAGTAATAAATTTAATAATAATGATTTATAACAGTTTTCTTAAAACGCACAATATTTCCGCTTTATAAAAGCGGAAATATTATTTAAATATTATTCTTTAACCCCACCCATAGATATATTACCCATAAGTTTATCTCTAAAAATTATGAATAAAACTATGACTGGTAAAGTTACTAAAACGCAACCCGCCATTTGCACGGGCGTTGAACCCCTTTCGCTACTCCCCGAAGAGTCGGTAAGTACCCTAAACAATCCGTAAGTAATAGACGGATGCGACGGAGCGTAAACTAAAAGCGTTTGATAATCGTTCCAAAATCCGATAAACATAAGCAAGAATACTAAACCGAATGTGTTTGCAACTAATGGGAAAGCAACCTTAATCATAATTTGCAGTTCGTTTGCACCGTCTATACTTGCCGCTTCATAATACTCTTTTGAAACACCTTGAAAGGTTGCTAAAAATACGAAATAATACATATTAGTAAAGTTAAATTTTTGTAAATATAACCCACAGAAAGTATCGTAAATTTTGAGCGAGTGCAAAAGCGATAACATTGACGCTTGCGAGCCGACAATCGGAACAATCATAGTAATAATAACTACGCTATCAAAAATTTTAAGAAATCCATAATTAAATCTTCTTCTTATATACGCTATTAAGCATGGGCTTAACGCCGCCAAGAACGAACAGCCCACGGTATATATTATCGTATAAATAATTTGAGTAACAAACGGAATAGATACGTCCCTGCCGTTTCTTGCAACACCAGTAACTGTAAAATATTTGGTTATAGTCGTAAAGTTATTCCATTGCCACTCCCACGGAAGTAAAACCTTATCCAAAAAATAGTCTTTTGGCAATCCAAAATAATTTTGTCCGATTGAAAAATCCCTATCTTCTTTAAGAGCGGTAATAATTGCCCACAATAGTAAAGCACTTAAAATCACCGTAAAAATTACTAGAACTGTGCAAAGCAAAATGGAAAACCAAGACATTTTTTCTTTTATCGTAGATTTTTTCATTTCGTCCTCCTACGCCATTGGGTCAACTTTATCCATAATTTTTCTTACACCTATTGAAATAGGCGCAACTACAAACGTGAAATAAAGCCCGAAAGTTGCAATTCTAGGCCAAGCCGCCTTGTTAGTAGCGCTTACCTTAGTAGTTCTATACAAGAAATAACCAAGCGTTTGAATATTACCGTCGGCGTTATTTGCATAAAAACTGTATACACCCAAATCGTTTGTAAATATACCAGTAAGCCCAACAACCACAAAGGTTGATAACGTTCCAAAAATACAAGGTAGCGTTATAAGCACAAGTTCTTTAAAAAAAGTTATGCCGTCAATTTGCGCCGCCTCTGTTATTGCAGGATTGATATTGTTCATTGCGCCAAGATACATTAAAACTTGCGTGCCAAACCCCATAAATAAGTGAAAAAACAAAACCGTTCCAAATTGTAAATCAATGTCGGTTAAAAAGGAATTTACGTTTAACCCGATGCTTTGACAAAGTTGAACTAGCCCCGATTCAACAAAATATTTGTAAGTGGAAATTAAAACTACGCCAGGAATAATGTGTGGCAAAAATAAAAATATCTTAAATATGCCAGAAAACAATCTTTTCTTATAGATGTAATAAGAAAACATAACAGCAAACAGCATTCCTACAAACAAAGTAAAAAAATACGTCACTAATGAATTTCTTAAGCGGACATCAAACGCAACTTTTTCGGTAACAAACATTTCATTCCAAACTAATTCAAAGTTATCAAATCCTACGAACGAAGTTGTGTTTGTAATCTTATCGTATTTAGTAAATGCCAAGATAAAAGAATTGAAATTTACGTAGACGTAACAGAGCAAAAACTGTAATACAGGTAATGCAATTACGCATAAACAAAACAACAATTTTTTATCAAAAGGCTTTTTCTTTATCCTTTCCATAAATACCCCTAGTAAAACAAAATGTCGCTGTATCGGTTGATTAGCAATTTATTGCTAATCAACCGTACTCAAAAAACAATGTTAATTGTCATAAACATTATACACGCTATTCCAAATACTTTCCGTTATTTCCATACCTTGAAAATAAGTTTTTGCAGTTGCCTCATTATTCCAGAAAGTAGTATGCGGAGTGCTCTTTTCCAGACCACCTATTTTAGAGTTAAAGAAGTTTTTGGTCGTCTTCATTGCAAATTTTTCGTTTTGATTTTGGAAAATGGGGTTGCCTGAAAGCGGAGTAACGTAAGTGCCACCGTCTTTTGCGACTTTATAAGCGTTCCAAAGACTCTTTTCATAATTTTCCATTTCGTCTAGTTTGTCGCCCATTTCGTATTTAAGCGCAAAAGGAATACCTGACGCAACGGTCATTTCTTGTAAAATTTCATCCGTGTACATAAACTTAATAAACGCTTCTGCAAGTTTAAGTTTTTCTTCGTTTCTAGCAACTTTTGAGTTTACAACTAAATAGTATTCCAAGTTATCGGTGAGCGTAAGGCTATATCCATTATTTTCCGTAATAGTTCCAGTTTCTATTGCAGGAAGTGGCAAATAACTAAATTCTCTGTTAACCGCTTTATCTTTGTAAGTAGATACGCTAGCTTCAAGATTTCCCCTTGCCTCGTTATACCAGTAGTTACCTTCAACTAGGAACGCTATTGAAGTTTGCTTGCTGTCAAGCGCGCTTTCAATATAAACTTTTTGAGTTTGCGTGTTTGAAAGGCTTTTGCCTTCACATCTACTGTCGTAATACTTAACGCCGTCTTTACTGCCCGTAAATAAATGTTCTAAAAATTTAAGCGCTTGATATTTTCCGTATTCTTTACTAATTAAGTAACCATTATCTTGGGTAATTACAACTTCTTCAACATTAGGAGTTTCACCTGTAAAACTGTCAATAACTCTAACCTTTTGACCGTTTGAATTAAAAGTAAAGTTTGCAATCATTTCGTTTTTAGTAAGGTTAGCGTTCAATAATGATGCAAAAATGTAATTGAAGTAGTGATTGTTAAGACCGATAAACGGAGTAATTTTAGGACTGATAGAAAGCATTTGGTCTAAAAGATAGAAAAATTCTTCATAAGATGAAGGCAAGCCGTCATCATAACTGTCATACTTTCCGTCAGGACCGCACGATTTCTTTACGTTTTCATTAGGGATAAAACCACGTCCAGTATAAACGTCGCCCGTATAAGAAGACTTTTCAAATGGATAATTGCCAGCCTCAAGGTCGTCGGCAAAGTAAAGGTTGTTTTCCCTTAAAAGTCTTGCATCATAAGTAAAGCCAGTAAAACCGGCAAATGTAGGCAAACTGTAATATTTTCCGCCTGCTGCCGTAAGCGCGGCTTTTTGGTCGTCAAAAAGTTTACTTTCTATAGTTTTGCTATCCGTAAGCGGTGCTTGTACCCAGTTGGTTATATCAAGTATAGAACCATCTTCAAGATAATCATAATAATTTAACCCTTCAAGAACGTGTATGTCATGATTACTTGATTTAATAGCATCTTTGAACATGCCGCCTTGGTTGTTGCCAGAAGAACTAACTACAATGTCAACGCCTTTTTTATCTGGCGCAAAACTAGTTTCTACATAAGCCTCTTCAAACTTTTCTTCAACTGCTTCTAAAAATTCTTGACCGAAACCACCCGAATAAGTGTCAACGTATAAGTAAGAAATATTACTTTTTTCGTCGTTACCATCGTCAATGCATGCAGTTAAGCTACTAAAAGCCAAAACGCCTACTAATAAAATTGTTAAAAACCTCTTTTTCATAATATCCTCCTATGAAACAATTTATATTTTGATAACTAGCGTATTACCGAAGTATATGCCGTCATCTTTAATTTGCCAATAAGAATTGTAACCTTTATCAAAACTAAAATTATTTTTTGCTTCTGCATAAAGCGCTGAATCGGTTGCGTAAATTTTCGTTGGGTCATTTGAAATATCCGTCGCTTTTGTTAAATTAGAAATAGCGTAGCAGTTAGTCGTCCAAGTGCAACCGTCCGAAAATGCAAAACTATCTGCGCTTACGTTGGTAAGTCTTACTACGCAACTGTAGGCAACTGCCGCATCATAGTCGTTACTGAATAAGCCTTCGCCTACTCCACCGTTATAATCACATTCAACGTAAATGTTTCTAGCAGTAGTTCTTGATGACGTATCGCCAAAGCCATACAAAGTTAATATCGGTGAGCCTGACGTTGCTTTTGCATTAATAATAGCAAAGTTTTCAAACACAGTTTTTCTTGCGTCGCCAAAAATTCCCGCAGAACCTATTGTAACGCCTAAACAATCTATCGTATGCCCCAAACCATCAAAATGCGCGTTTGTAAATTTCCACGAAGAAGTAGCCGCCCAAGTTGAATTGCCCGCATCCGATAAGTTAATATCGTTACCTAACACGATATAATGCCCCGTCGCGTTAGTTTTATATTGACTTAAAATATCGTTTAGTTCTTTACCGCTATCAATAACAGCCGTTGCTTTAACGAAAGGTTGAACTATTACCTTTGTTGCGCCAACTATACGCACTTCGTTATTCACTTTTAAATGGTAATCTGCAATAGAAATTACTAGTTTTCCGTCGATAAGCGTTTTTTCTTCGCCGTTGACGGTAACCTTTTTAACTTCTTCGCCAAGAAGGTCAGCCGCGTTAATTTCAAAATCAGCGTCTTTGTAAAGCGCTTCTTTTACTTCGGCTATCTCAATCGCCACGTTAGCGCCAAAATAAATTCTTCCGTCGTCAGTTACACTCCAGTATTCGTTAAATCCGTTTTTAGAAGTTATATTATCTTTTTGTTCGTTCATAAACGCAAGCGTGGATTCGCAAAGCGTTCCAAGATATTCAACCGTTTCGCCACGAGTTTCCATAATTTTACCCGAAAGTGGCTTGCCAATTGCATAA
The DNA here is from genome assembly GCA_045656465.1 of Christensenellaceae bacterium. Lineage (GTDB taxonomy): Bacteria > Bacillota > Clostridia > Christensenellales > Borkfalkiaceae > UBA1259. The sequence goes on along the minus strand of JAZORG010000092.1, from coordinate 2,612 downwards.
ACTTGTTCAACACTAGCCGTTCCACGATTACTATCGTCTATCGCATATTCAACGGTGGCGCCTGAAACGTCAATAATAACGTTTTTCATTTGATAACATTGACCTTCCGTGCCCCCCGTAAACAAACTGTTAATTTGCATTGCGCTTGTAACTTTAATGAACATATTATTTAAATAAACTTTATCTTCATCAACATTCCAAGCCTTTTCTGCAAGGGCAACGCTTGACAAACTGCCCGCGTTAAAGAATAACGCTAAATTTTCAACTGTAGGACCGCCAACAAGCCTACATCCAAAAAGTCCACGACTGTCTGCGTCGTAATTCTTAATAGCGTGCCCTAATCCGTTGAAATGACCTTTATACCATTGAACGTTACCGCTACTTTTAAATTTATATCCCTTACAATCAATATCTTCAGTTAAAACCGCATAATCGTCAGCGCTATCAGCAGTAGTTATGCCGGAAATATATTCTTTAAGTTCTTCAAGTGTGGAAATTGAATGCGTTGCAAATATAGTATCGTAAACGTAAACGTAGATGTCTGTTTCTATACAAATAGATTTTTTGCCTTTAACGTCTAAAAGGTTTTCTTTTGAAATAGAAACGCCGTTTGAAGTTACTTGCGCTTTGTCAACAAAACTTTCTTCATCAATGGTGTAACTTAAAACTTCACCAACCACTTCAAGTTTAAAAGCGTTTTCTTTTTGAGAAACGAAAAGTTTTTCCACTTTTCTTACAGGGCGCATAATCTCAACTGTCAATGGCAACGAATAGTATTCAACACCATTAAGAGTTAATATTGCCGTAATCGTCGTTTTACCGAATTTTATTGCCGTTATCTTTCCGTTGTCATCTAAATCAAGAATAGAATTGTCTGCAATTTCAAAAATCACGTCTTGACTATTAGTTACGTCTTGTCCGTCAACGATAATTTTTTTATTCAAAAAAGTAACGTTTGAATAATTAACATCATCAATAATTTCTTCAACAGTATAAACAGTGTCATTTTCAAGTGAAAGTTGCATTGATACGTTGTGGAAAACGTTTACAGTTATGCTCTTTTTCAAATAGTCTTGATTAAAATTACGCCAACTACCTTGAATATCAACTTGAACGCTACCGTAATCTACCGCACTTATTAAGCCGTCTTTACTGATTTCAACTATTCCGTTAGATGAAGTAGTGTAAGTAAATTCACCGTCAGTATAAGTTTTTCCATTATAAGTAATTGAACAATTTAACTTAAATGAATCACTTATTCCGTCGCTTTTTATCAAAGAAAGATTATCTTCAGCAACGTTTAATTCTATCGTTGGAATAATTCCTTCATCTTCAACGGTTATTACACATACTGCGCTATTTTCCCCACGCGTGCCTTTCACGTTTGCTTTACCGAACCCGTTTGCAGTTACTAATCCGTTAGAAGAAACGGTTACAACCGAAGTATTATCACTTTCCCAAACCACGTCGGTATAATTTTTTATTTTTAACTGCACGGTATCAAACAAAGATAATTTTCTTGAACTGTAATTTACTGAAAAATCCATTTCAATACCGTTCATTGTTGGCGTTTCTTTGTTTATTAATTTATTATCACAACCGGCAACTGTAAGCGAAAGACAAAGAGCAAAACATAGTACTAATGTTATAACGAATATATTTTTAACCCCTTTCATCATACGCCTCCCGTTATAGATGATATATACGCATCAGATGAACTGTTTGCGCCTTCAAACATAGCCGTCAAGCCAACGTATCTTATATCGGAAATCAACTCGTTTTTGATTTCTTGAAGTTTATTTTCAGGCATATACACTTTGTCTAAATTGTAAATTTCGTAATACAAATAATCAATAAAAATTCTCTCGCCAACAATCATTTTTCTTACTTGAGCGTATAGTTTTTCATTTTCTTTTAAGTATTCAACCGAATCTAATGCGTCTTGAATATAAGAACGCCAACGTTCAAGCAAATCTACTTTATAATACTTTTGTTGCTTAAATCTATGGCTGTAATGACACATTTTCCCCGCAAACTTTGAATCAGTTTCTTTCCAGTAAGCAGTGTGCGCGCGCCATTCGTTAAACAACGTTTTCATTGCGTTTGCGCCATCAAGATAAACGTTCTTAAAGAACTTATCAATATATTCTTCAACGTTAATATCAACATCATTACCTAATTTTCCAGCAAGATATAACCTTAAATTTGACCAACCGGTAGAAAAACCTGTTTCGTGCGTATGCGTCAGTAAATACATACTGTAATTGCCCTGCATTGCCTTATACCACGATTGCATAACGCTTATGTTATCAAAGGCTTGCAAAAACTCGTGGTAATTTGCAGAATACAAATAAGCCATCATTTGTTCGCTCAAATAATTCCAGCCCCTATAAACTTGACGGGTTTCAAAATTTATATCAGATTCAAAAGACGCCGTGTAGTCACAAGAAAGTATGTCTGCAACGTTTACAACCAAATGTTCATTACAAAAAACACTATCGTCAACGGTGGAAAACTCATCTGTTTTCGCATCGTATTTTACAGGTGGTGCAGTTAAATCGTTATACGCCAAGAATGTTAAATACCACTCTCGTTTATACGGCTTGCCTTCT
>JAZORG010000091.1:0-2089 GCA_045656465.1 Christensenellaceae bacterium | reverse complement strand
TTCGCTCATTGGCGATGGCACGACAGGTGTAATGTTCAACGTTGCAGGTATGCAACCGCTTATGCCCTATCTTTTGGGCAAAAAACATCCGCAAGGCACCAAACTTTGCAACGTTCAAGGTTGCGTTAGAACGGTTGATATCGATTCGGTTGGCGATGCAACGCACTTTACCTTTTTTGAAATGATGGGTAACTGGAGTTTGGGGGATTATTTTAAAAAGGAAAAAACAAAATGGTCGTTTGAACTTTTAACCGAAGTTTTTGGGTTCGATAAAGATAAAATTTGTTCGACTGTATTTGAGGGCAACGATTCCGTTCCACGTGATGATGAAACGGCGGGCTATTTAAAAGAACTTGGGATTAAACCCGAAAATATTTTTTATCTAGACAAGTCTAACAACTGGTGGGAATTAGAGGGAACGGTTGGCACGCCTTGTGGACCTGATAACGAATGGTTTTATCCAAGGCACGATAAACCTTGTTGCGATAAATGCGACGTAAATTGCGATTGCGGAAGATACGTTGAAATTGGCAACGACGTGTATATGCAATATAAGAAATTAGAGGGCGGAAAATACACAGAACTTGAAAACAAAAACGTTGATACGGGCTTTGGTTTAGATAGGTTATTGCTCTTCTTAAACGGACTAGACGACGGATATAAAACCGACCTTTTTGCAGAAACTATTAAGCATTTAGAAACGGTTTCTAATAAAGAATATGGAAAGACGGAAGAATATACAAAGGCTATGCGTATAATTGCCGACCATACAAGAACTTCGGTAATGCTTATAGGTGATAAAAACGGCATAACTCCGTCTAACACAGGCGCAGGATATATTTTAAGAAGACTTCTCCGCCGTGCAATTAGATACTGCAAAAATTTGGGAATCGAAGCAACCGAAATGCTTGAAGTGGCAAAGATTTTCATAGAAAAAATTTATGACGAGGCATATCCTTTGCTTGTTGAAAAAGAAGATTATATCCTCGAAGAAATCAGCAAGGAAATCAAAAAGTTTGAATTAACACTCGCTGCAGGCTTAAAAGAATTTGATAAGTGTATTACAGGGTTAGAGCGTAAAAACGCCTTTATGAAAGAAAAAGACCCAACTTACGTACCTGAAACGACAATTACAGGTAAACAAGCGTTTAGACTTTACGATACGTTTGGCTATCCGCTAGAACTTACGATAGAACTTGCGTTAGAACGTGGCTTAACGGTAGATGAACAAGGCTTTAACGAGGCTTTCCGTGCGCACCAAGAATTATCTAAAGCGCAAGCGCAGGCAGCAAAAGGCGGACTTACCGAGCAAACGGAAAAAACAATCGCTTACCACACGGCAACACATATTATGCTTGCAGGACTTCGCAAAATGTTCGGCACACAAACAGAACAGAAAGGTTCTAATATAACGGAAGAAAGATTGCGTTTTGACTTTAACTGCGACCATAAAATGACCGAAGAGGAACTCAAAACTTTAGAAAATTTCGTTAACGAAGTAATAGGAAAAAAGATAGACGTTGTAAGAACGGAAGTGGCTTATAAAACGGCAGTTTCCGAGGGCGCATACGGCGTGTTCAACGCAGAAAGTGATGAGCAAATTGTTTCTGTTTATACCATAGATGGTGTCGATAAACAGATTTGTGGTGGACCTCACGTAAAAAACACAGGCGATTTAGGAGCGTTTATTATAAAGAAAGAAGAAAGTTCTTCAAGCGGTGTAAGAAGAATAAAGGCAATTTTAAAATAATTAACCCTTTATTTAATTGACAAAGGGAAAAAATTATCATATAATGTTAAGGCTGTCGAAAAAGACAGCCTTAACAAAGATAATAAAACCAAATAATACACTATGCACCATTAGCTCAATTGTAAACTGCGGGAAAGTCAAGGAAGAGTTGTCAATCGTATTTCCTACGCTAACGCTACGGGCACAGAGCGTCTGCTCCGCTCCATCCAATTGAGCAACAATTTAATAAAAAATATAATGCACCATTAGCTCAATTGGATAGAGCGTCGGTCTACGGAACCGAAGAAGTCGGATCGTAGCCATGTCGTTCTGTGAGCCAAGGAGTTGGATTGACCTGTT
>JAZORG010000090.1:0-29163 GCA_045656465.1 Christensenellaceae bacterium | reverse complement strand
TTCCGTCAGGCACGGAAAAAGAAAGTCCCATCGCTTGCCCCTCGTTATGATAAGGGTCTTGCCCTAACAAAACTACCTTAACGTCTTCAAACGAAGTGTATTTCATACTGTTAAATATGTCGTACATAGACGGATAAACGGTATAGTTTGAATATTCATTTTTCAAAAAGGCACGGAGATTAAGATAAGCTTCACTAGTAAACTCTTCCTTTAATATCTCATCCCATTCGGGGGTAATTTTTATCATAATTTTTCTTTCGTATTCTCTTTTTTTATATGATAACATATTTTCTTTGACAAAAGCAATATAATTTTATATAATTACCAAAAGGTTTTTTATGGAATATTTTGAAATAATTTTAATAGGACTTGCGCTTTCTATGGATGCTTGCGCAATAACAATAGCAAATTGCACCACACATAAGAATGGGCTAGACAGAAAAAAAGAATGGGCAATGCCTATAGCGTTTGCTTTCTTTCAAGGTTTGATGCCATTAATAGGTTATATTATCGGCTCTTTTTTTGCAGGATACCTTTCTTCGGTAACGAAATTTATAACCGCTGGAATATTTTTATTGTTGTCAATAAAAATAGTGGTAGATATTTTCAAAGAAAAAAAAGAAAACGAAGAACAAACCACACAGAAAACCTTATCATTATGGATCATTCTTTTTCAAGCAGTTGCAACAAGTATTGATGCGCTTGCTATAGGCGTTACATTTATCGGGCTAACAATCAGCGTTTATGTAGCCGTGTTGATAATCGTTTTAGTAACCTTTGTTTTAGTTTCAGTAGCCCTTCTTTTCGGAAAAACACTCGGCAAACTTTTTGGAAGTTATGCAGAGTGGGTGGGCGCAGGAATACTCCTTGTATTAGCGATAAAATCTTTAGTAGAAGCTCTAACCTAAAAAATCAGTAACCGCATTTAATTAAACTTAATAACGCAAATTAAAAACGAGTTAGCAAATCCGCAAACTCGTTTTTTGTTAAATTTTACTCTTATTATTAGTAAAGACCAATTTTCTGTAGTTCTGCGGAGATATTCCCTTAATAGACCTAAACTTTCTTGAAAAATATATATAGTCCTCAAAGCCACAAAGCGTGGCAATCTCGGATAAAGAAAGTGCGTTCTGGTAGGTGTGCATAAGTGTTTCAGCATGTTTAACACGTATTTCATTAAGTAATTCAACGGGAGTTTTTCCTGTTATTTTTCTAAAATGCATACGTATATAATCTTCAGCATATCCACTTTCATTTAGGACTTGTGTAACGTTGAAATTTGAGTCGTGAAAACTTGTTGTTATTCGATTTTTTATTATGCTAACCGATTTTTCTATAGGACTACTAAATTCTACACCTTTTAAGATAAAATTTATGTACGCTACACATAAGGAGTTTACGTAGTCAATATTGCCATACCTATTTGTAATTATCATCTGCGTTAAATGATAGCCCTCTTCCTGTTCGTTATCTGTTACTATTGCGCACTTCTCTAAATGTATAAGTCCGTTGATATTCCCTATGACAGAAATAAATTTTAAGTTATCAGTTGAAACAGAACAATGCACTACGTCTGGTGGAATAATTACCATCATATTCTTACGTACCGAATATTTCTCACTTTCAATATAAATATATCCCTCACCCGACGAAAAATAAAGAATTTCATAATCTTTATGTTTGTGCAATTTGACTTCTATAGGTCTAATACCACCCATTATTGTATAATTCATAAAAACAAACCTCTTTAATTAGATTATAACCTAAATCTATCTTTTGTGCAACTTGTTCTATGATGAAAGATAACTTTTTTTTATTTGGTATGATAAAATAACTTTATTCATAAAAATTAAAGGTATAGGAATAAAAAATGCGCAAAAAAGAAGTTAATATGTTATCTGGCTCAATAATGCGAGGAATTCTCTCAATTACCGTGCCTATAATGGTTATGAACGTGCTACAAAGCATTTTCAATATAATCGATATGACTATTTTGAAGATTTACGATACTGACGGCGGATATTCAGTTGGGGCAGTTGGCACGTGTGGTACACTCATTTCTTTAATTACGGGTTTGCTTATCGGCATGGCTACTGGTGCAAACATTATAGTTGCAAGATACATAGGAAAGGGCGATAAAGAGGGCGTGGATAAAGCAGTTGGCTCTGCAATAATAATTGCGCTTATCGGTGGAGCAACACTACTTGTTATTGGCGTGGTTTTTGCAAGGCTTTTTCTTACCCTAAATAATTGCCCAGAAAGATTGTTAGAACAAGCAGTACTCTATTTTAGATTGTACTTTTTGGGTGTTCCCATTTCAATGATATATAACTTTTGTTCAGCGATTTTAAGGGCTTCGGGCGATTCAAAACGACCTATGATTTACTTAACAATTGGTGGAGTAGTAAAAGTTATGCTCACGTTTTTGTTCGTAGGCGCATTTGATATGAAAATATCAGGCGTTGCGCTTGCAACCATTTTGTCTTGGTCTGTTAGTGCAATTTTGGGTGGTACAGCGCTAATCTTTAATAACGGAATAGTTAAAATTAACTTTAAGCGAATAAGGTTTTACAAAACTCAACTAAAAGAAATTTTGACAGTCGGAATACCATCTGGAATGCAACAAGCGCTTTATTCAATTGCAAACGTTATAATATCGGCAACGGTTAATACTTTTGGTCCAGACGCAACAACGGGAATTTCAATAGCAAACCAGTTTGACGGAATATTGTATCAGATTACAAGAGCGCCTTCGCTTGCAGTTATGCCTTACGTAAGCCAAAACATAGGCGCACGCAACCTAAAACGTGTAAAACAATCTATACTAAAAGGCATGTATTTAACTTTGATAGTAGGCGTATTGTTCGGTTCACTTTCAGCAATATTCTCGCCACAATTATCGTCGATAATGTCTAATAATCCGACAGTAATCGCTTATTCGGGGCAAAAAATGATAATTATTTCAAGCACTTATTTCATTTGCGGAATAAACGAAATTATCGGCGCTGCACTAAAAGGAATGGGTAGGCCTATCGTGCCTATGATTGCAACTATGATATATCTGTGCGCTTTAAGATTTGTTTGGGTATATTTAATTTTCCCATTATTACCAAGTTTAACTTTCCTTTACCTCGTTTGGCCTGTCGGTTGGAGTTTATCAATCATAACATTGTTAATATTCTTCATACCCACCGCCAGAAAATTAAAGAAAAAATTCAATGATGAGTGTGCTAGCACCCCTTGTTAATCATTTACTAAATATTAAAAAAGCCACTTTAGCCTATCTTCTTTTAGTGATTTTTAGTCCATAATAAAAGCACAACGCACTATACTTCGCCAAAACGAAATATAGTGCGTTTTTGAATTTATATTTATATTCTTTTTGCAATTGCCTTTAAGAAGTCTTGCGAGTTTAATTTAATAGGTTTTACGCCGTCCTTTTTAAATAGACCTACAAGATCACCCGTCATTTCTCCACTTTCAATTGTTTTTATCGTTGCTTTTTCCAACCTGTCTGCAAAATCCACAAGGTCAGGGAGATTATCCATTTCTCCACGTTTTTTTAGCGCTCCGCTCCACGCAAAAATTGTTGCAACAGGGTTTGTGGAAGTCTGTTCGCCCTTTACGTATTTATAATAATGACGTGTAACCGTGCCGTGCGCAGCCTCGTATTCATACACGCCGTCTGGCGAAACAAGCACGCTAGTCATCATAGCCAAAGAGCCGTAAGCGGTTGCTACCATATCACTCATAACGTCGCCATCATAATTTTTACAAGCCCAAACAATTCCACCCTCGCTTCTAACAATACGAGCAACAACGTCGTCAATGAGAGTGTACATATATTCTATACCGAGTTTTTCAAACTTTTCTTTGTATTCGTTCTCATAAATATCTGCAAAAATTTGCTTAAAGTTACCGTCGTAAACTTTGCTTATAGTATCCTTTGTAGAAAACCATAAGGGAAGACGCATATCTAAAGCATAGTTAAAGCACGCCCTTGCGAAACTCTCAATTGATTTATCGGTATTATGCATTGCTAGAACTGCACCTGGCTTATCAAAATCGTGAACTAATTTTGTGATTTTATTTCCCTCTCTATCTGTAAAAACCAACTCTGCCTTACCTTCTCCCGAAAGTCCGTCAACCGCCTTGTAAATATCACCGTAAGCGTGGCGGGCAATTACTATAGGCTTTTTCCAAGTGGGAATATACGGCGTTATTCCTTCAACGAGAATGGGCGCACGGAAAACCGTTCCGTCAAGCATAGCCCTTATTGTGCCGTTAGGACTCTTCCACATACTTTTTAGGTTGTATTCGGTCATACGCTGTGCGTTAGGGGTAATCGTTGCGCATTTAACGGCAACACCGTATTTTTTAGTTGCCTCTGCGCTAAGTTTTGTTACCTCGTCATCAGTTTTATCCCTATTAACAAGCCCTAAATCGTAATACTCAGTCTTTAAATCTACGAAAGGTTTTATAAGTATATCTTTAATCCATTGCCATAAAATTCTAGTCATTTCATCGCCGTCCATCTCGACAAGCGGTGTAATCATCTTAATTTTTTCCATAAGCATCTCCTTTGTTTTCTCGGTTATTTTACCACATATAGTTTTTTTTTACAAGCGTTTTGCGCTCTTACATCCACTAAAGGTTAAAATTGAAGAACTCAAAGTTTTTACCACACTTGCATCCTTTGCAAACTCTAAAAAGGCAACGTCTATCAATTCTTTTAGCATCTTTGAAAATTCAGTCAGAGTATTACAGAAAAGATAATATGCAAGCGAGCCGGGAACAGTATTTATTTCATTTAAATAAACGTCTGACCCCACTACGAAATAATCTATTCTAATCACTCCGCTAAAGCCCATTGACAAATAAATTTTTTCTGTTGTTTCTCTGATTTTTTTAGATATTTTTTCGGGTATATCTGCGGGAAAAACCCTTTCCCCATTTTGATACTTATCGTCAAAGGATAATAATTTACTGCGCCCAATCGGTTTTTCACAGAGCGACACGTTAACCTTTTTACTAGGCGTTAGATATGCTGCGCAATTTATCTCCGTAAAGTCTTCTAGGCACGGTTCTATAATTGCACTTTCTCCAAACCGAAGCGCAAAAGAGAGCGCAGATTTTAGTTCTTCTTCTTTATTAACTTTGCTAACCCCTATACTTGACCCCAAACGGTTAGGTTTAACGATAAGGGGGTATGTAAGTTTTTTTAATACGTCTTGTGCTAACTCCTTTTCATTAACGACAAAACCGCCTAGCGTTTTTACTTTCAATGCACGCATAACTGTCTTTGTAAAATCCTTATCGATACTTACTGAGGAGGGTAGCATTGGCGGTGATGCAAATGCGATTTTACACGTTTTCATTATTCCTGCTAAACACCCATCCTCACCACGTTCGCCGTGCAGACAGTTTATGGCGCAAGATATAGGCAAGAACTTTTTGAGTTTTTTTCCCTTTACTATGTAAATATTATTATCGCCGAACACAAACGTTACCCTGCTTAACTTTTTCTCGTTTAAGTTTTTATATCCATCAAGGTCTAAAAGTCCTTTTCCCGTAAACCATTCGCCATTTTGCGAAACGTAAACAGGCACGGGGTTATATAAAGATTTATCCAAAGAATTTGCCGTCATAACCCCTGTAATTACAGAAACGTCGTGTTCAACGCTTTCTCCACCAAAAAAAACCGCTATATTTTTCATTAAAAAAACACCTCCGCAAATATTTTTCCGCTTTGGTGTTTCTTTTTATTCTTGTCTTGAATCTCAAAAATTAGTTATAGTTGTCGGGTAAATCGTTTTCAAAAAGTACAATATCGCCCTCTTTTACTATTTCGTTAAGAAGTTGGTTTCCTTTATTTAACGATTTTGCAAATTTAATATTTTCCCTATCAAATCCGCCCTCTAGCAATCCGTTAATGAGCATTTCCGCATTGTGTCTTCCTACAATGATAACTATATCTGCGTGTTCGGAAAGCGTTTTACCCATTTCTCGGTTGGCTATGTTTTCCATTTTGCCGAGTTCTACTAGCCCTGGCGTTATTACAATCTTTCTACCGTTAAAGGTATCTAGCACATCCATAGCGGCGTTAACGCCATCTACGTTTGAATTATAACTGTCGTCTATAATAACGATATTTTTATTATTGGGCATAAGTTCAAGGCGGTGTCCTACCGAAGTAATTCTGTTTATTCCCGAAGCAATCTCTGTTGGAGTAAGCCCCATTTTATATGCAACGGCAGATGCAAGACAAATATTTCTTACGCTATGTTTACCTAGTAAAACGGTTGAACAATTTATTAATTCAACACCATTCTCGCCCCTAAAGTTTAAGGTAAAAACCATGCCTTTTGTATCTGTTTTAACTTCTGTTGCAGTACAAACGTTATCATCACCGCTTAAACCTGCAGAATATTTTTCTCCCTCAAACTTATCCATAAGTTCAACCGAATTTTCGTTATCTGACGAGAAAAACCCTATACCTTTTGCACTTAAATTTTCAAAAAGTTCAAACTTTGTCTGTTTGGTTACCTCTATTGACCCAAATGTTTCAAGGTGTTGGCTATTAACGCCCGTTAAAATTCCGTAAGAGGGTTTTACCATTTGAGCAAGTTCTTTTATATCCCCTTTACTTCTAGCACCCATCTCTGCAATAAACACGTCGTGCGTGCTGTCTAACTGTTTTACGGCAAGCGCAATTCCGAGCGGAGTATTGTAACTTGCAGGGGTTGCAAGCACCCTGTATTTTTGCGAAAGAATGGTTTTTAATATTTCTTTAACGCTCGTTTTTCCAAAACTCCCCGTAATACCGATTTTAATAACGTCGGTGTTATTTAGTTTTGCTATCGCCATTCTCTTATATCTTTTTGCAATAAAAGATTCTAGCGGGTTATTTATTCCATAGGCTAAAAATAACATATACGGCATAAGAATAGGCATAGCGCAAAGAAGCGAATATCTAAGAAGCGCAAACATTTCGTCTTTGATTAAAAATGCAATGTAATTTAGCCCGATTATCAACCCAAACGTAAATAACGTTAAAACTAAACTGTAAGTTATAATCAAACGAACTATACGTTTAGTCTTTTTTAATGGCACTTTTGCGTTTACACTACTTTCCGTGTTGATATAAAGCAAGGAAAACAATATGTAAGAGGCAAAACCTATATAAGTTGCGCCTCCGTTACCTGCAAGCGGTGAAAAACAGGTATTAAGCACGCAGAAAAATAAAAACGCTAACAAACATAAAAGCATTAGCCTTGATAAATAGGGCGTATCTTTATTCCCCAGCCACTTAAAATACCTCTTTCCATGATAACCGCATTGTTGCAGAACGAGAATAAATTTCATAGACGAAAAAATAAGCAATACTGCGTTAAGCACGCTTATGTTCAAATATACAATTATTTGTTCAATCGTCATCAACTGACTAAAATTAGTTGCGTACGTTGGAAACATTCTTTTTTTAAGAGAGCAAAAACTCCCTTACCTCCGTATTGAATTTTGCGGGCTTATCTATAAAACAAAAATGCCCCGCACCGTTTATTATTATAAGCCTGCTATCGTTTATACCGTTGAACAGACGTTTTGCCATATATACAGGCGTTTCTTTATCATTTTCACCCACTATCACTAAAGTAGGATTTTTTATTGCGCCTATCTTATCATCTAAATGTTCTTTAATTATTTTTTGAAAACTTTCTCTCATAACCCCATCAAGGGCAAGATAGTCTTTAGAATAAAAAAATTTAAGTTTATCTTTTGATACGAACTTTTTCAGCAAGTTAAACGCAACTCTTTTACCCTTTTTTAAAAGCGTATCTTTTGGTTTAAGTCCCGCCGCTCCAACAAGCACTAACTTATCGCAAAAACTACCGTCCTCTGCGCACGCCTTTATAGCGATTCTTCCACCGAATGAATGGGCTATAATATGCGGAGAAACTAAACCGTGTTTATATTTATATTCTTTAACTTCTTTTATATAATCGTCTAAAGAATAAGGTTTTTCCATTCCCGTGTTGTTACCAAACCCTTTAAGGTCGGGCGCAAACACGTTAAAATCCCTCTTAAAATAATGAATCTGCCGAGCAAAACTGTTACCACTTGACATATAGCCGTGCAAAAACAGAATTTGCTTTTTTTCCTTGGTAGAAACAGCGTTTCTATCCTTTATAATTATAACTCCTTTACCATTACTATTGCATTTTCACCGTTCGGGTAATAATCTTTTCTCACCGAAATTGTATTAAACCCACTTTTAAGGTAAAAATTTATTGCGGGAGTATTTCCCTCCCTTACCTCTAATAGTATTCTCTGCTTTTTTTGTTCTTTTATATGCTTTATGGCATATTCTAACAAATTTAAAGCGATTTTATTTCTTCTAAAATTTTGCTTTACCACAATTCCTTCTAAATCGGCGTCGTCATACCCCAAAGAAAGAGTTATAACACCAACGAGTTCATCCTCAAAAAAACTACCAATAGCAATAAAACGGTTGGTATTAAATGCGCTGACAAGTTGATTTTCACTCCAACCGTCACTAAAATCGCTCTCGTACAATTTTCTTATTGTATTTACGTCCGTTAAAGATAGAGGGCGTATCATCTGCCTTCCTCCGCTTGGCTTTTTCTAACGTACAAAGGAGTAAGCGTTTCGGGGTCTTTAGATATAAAGTCTTTTTTGTTTTCTATTGCCTTTATGAGTCCCTCGCAAACACTAACCGTCTTAACGTTTATCCCCTCAATAGGCGCACTTGCAACCACAATCGGATATTCTTTAACTAATTCAAGCACTTGCTCCCTCATAAGATATGCTGGCTCGAAAACTACTTTATTATCCTCGTAACCGCAAACGTAAAATCCGTTATGCTTTGCATCTATAAGGGTCAACACCCTTCCGTGTTCATTATATGCAAGGGTATCGAAAGAGGTTATAGAAAGGCAAGGTTTATTAAAAGCAAATAAAAGCGCTTTAACCGTTGCAATTCCTATTCTTATTCCCGTAAACGACCCTGCTCCAACTACGCACGCAAAGAAATCAGCCTCGCTTAAATTAAAACCAACGCTTTCTATAAGTTCTTCTACCTTTGGCATTAGTTCAACCGAATGGTTTACACCGCATTCCTTATCGAAAACTTTATTGACAACACCGTCTTTACAAACGATAACCGTTAAATTTTTTCCGCTTGTATCTATAGCAAGGTAATTCATAATATAATCTTTCTCTCGTTTTCGCTAATTTTTTCTATTCTAACCGTCTTAACGTTGTCGGGAAGAACGTCCTCTATATTTTCCGCCCATTCAATAAGACAAATGTTATCACCGCCAAAATAGTCGGTAAGACCTAATCTTTCTGCATCTTCTCCACAGGATAAACGATAACAATCATAATGATAAAGTTTACCACCGTAAACGTTGAGGTATGCATAGGTTGGACTTGTTACGCCGTCTAACCCGAAAAACTTTGCAACACCCTTTGTAAAAGCCGTTTTCCCTGCACCCAAATCGCCCGATAAAACTACAACGTCTCCGTTTTTTAACGACTTGGCGTATTCTTGCGCTATATCTTCAGTTTGTTTTGCATCTTTTGAAAGATATTCCATTTTAATACCTATTACTTTATTTTTATCTTCTCAAAAACGTATCCTATTCGCTTATAGAGAAGAACTGTTATTATACTTACCGAAACGGACTTTATTGCGTTAAATGCAACGATTAGCCATATAACGGTTGGGAAAACATCTGCCATTCCGTAAAGAGGAAAGGTTATAAATTTGTTAACCAAAAGCGCAGTTATGATTTGCACAACGCACGCTATCGCTAAAGACACGATAACCCACTTAATTCCCTTTTTGTAAAGATAGATTATCGACGGGGGAATAACGTAAACCAAAATCACAGCCATATTAGCGATTTGCCCCACCCCGAAAGTCGATGAACCTATTAAGCACAAAAGTTCTTTTATAATGCCTACAAGTAATGCCGAAATAGGTCCATACATAAACCCTGCAAGCATAATAAAAACGTTAGAAAAATCTAGTTTTAGAAAAAATACTGCAGAAGTTGGGAAAACCGAAAATTCCAAAAACGATATTCCGTAAGCAATAGCCGAAAAAATTGCGCTACCCGCAAGCATACGTGTAGAAAATAGCGATTTTATTTTTCTTCTGTTTGTATTTTGGCTTTTGTTATTAGTTCCTTCCATAAAAACACGCCCCTAAAATTTTTTTTGGGGCGCAGTAAAACGGATTGATAAAATCTCCCCGCAAAAACACGGAAAGATTTGTTCTTCTCCCATCCGGACTATTACCGTCGGTTTCGGATTTTAACCGAATCAGCCTTTCGGCTCGCAGACTATACTGCCGATAGGGAATTTCACCCTGCCCCAAAGAACGATTATATTGTATATGATTTTGCGCCTTTTGTAAAGCGTTTTATGTTTCTTTACATTTTTATGCCGAATTTCTCGCAAAGTTTTTCGGCAACCTCGTTTGCCGATGCGGTATAAACACCGTCAGCCTTATTTTCTATCATTATAGAAACGTCTTCTGCTCCGCCAAGGTTAGTATAAACGTAAACCTGTTTTTTACCTTTAACAGCAATTGCTAGTTTAATTGATAAAACAACCTTTTCTACGTCTAAATCGCCCGTTATAAGCACTATACGCTCTGCTTTTACACCCTCAAGAAGTTTTAATGCTTTCTTTAGGTTTTCCTCGTTACCATCGCAAATAATGCCGTATCCAAACCCTTTTTTAGCCACACGTGAAAGTTTGTTAAGTCTATTTTTTATTCCGCTTATACAACTTAAAACTTCGTATCTCGGAACGGTTACGGTGATTTTATCCAAGCCGTATCTTACCGCATTCTTAACGTCTGCAATTTGCGCTTTAATACTGCTTTCTCCGTTAGGGTAATCTATAACCGTGGAAAATCTTATTTTACCTTTCCCAACTTTATTTTCAAACTCCCTACAACGCTCAAAATATAGAGGGGTTACGCACACACTACCTGTACCGTATTTTATTAAGTCCTTCATTTTTTCCGCACCAGAACTAAAATCAACTGCGTATGCAATTTTGCCTACCTTTGCCATAAGTTCCCTTATCTGATAAGCATAAAATTCGGCTTTTAATCCGTCCTCGGTTTTGCCAAGCGCACGTGCGAGGTCAAACGAACTTTTCTCTTCCGTTTTCGTTTGCTCTTGCTTTTTTTCTTCAGCAACGCTCTCCATCTGTTTTGCCTCTTCTTTTTCTTCTATGATGTCCTCAATCTCAACGCTTGCAGAAGCCACCTCTTCTTCGGAAGATATAACCCTTTCTGTTTGCACGTTTTCTTCTTCAATGGGTTTTTCTTGAGCGTCCTCTACGCTTACGTTTTCTTCTACCGCTTGAATTTTTTCACTTTCTTCTTTTGCTATTTGCTCGTCAGTTGAAATAGGATTGTTTTCTTCCTTTTTTTCCTCTGCGTCTAAACGTTCTCTCTTCTTAAATCCTAACATAATTTCTCCTTTTAATTAGGTTACGATAAAATTTTTCATTTATCAACAAATAGTTTCACTAAAACTTATAATTATGATGTTAAAGTTAATGCGAGGTAAATTTATGAATGATTTTTTTCTTTCTTTTACTCTCGGATTACTATGCACGTTTTCTTTATTTGCGCTATGTTTTTTAACGGTTATAGGCGCAAAAGCGATTTACGTGCAAATTATTAAAGCACTCCCGAAACAACCCCTTCCCGAACCGGAAGTAAAAGAGGTTAAAAAGAAACGACCTCGCACTCATCCATCTATCCCAAAAACAATCAGAAGCATTGAGATTGACCCCAATACTGTGGATAGAATTTACGTTAAAAAATCTTAACGAATTAATATTTTACCGTGTTGTTTTCGTCGCCCCAAAGATTTTCTAAATGATAAATAAGCCTAGACTCGTCATTGAAAATATGAACGAGAACGTCGCCGTAATCTAGAACCGCCCAACGACCTTCACGCACACCCTCTCTACGAACGGGTGCAACGCCCTCTTTGTCCATTTCTTCTTCTACGTGTTCTATGAGCGCACGTGTTTGCGTCATACTTCTTCCACTTGCAACAACGTAATAGTCTGCAACCTCCGTTTTTCCTTTAACGTCAATGCAAACGATATCTTGCGCCTTTCTATCCGATAATACCTGACAAACCTTTTCGGCAAATGTTTTTGAATCCATAATTTCTTCTCCTGTTATTTTACGTAATAATCATACGCTTGTAGCGTTTTTTCGTAAATGTTATTTCCTTTATTTATTAGATGAATATATTCTTCTTTAAGACACTCTATAAAGCACCTTTCAAAATCTTCTTTTTCGTAAAGCGACCTTAAATAATCAACACCCTCGTAATCTCTGCCCTCTTCGACCATATCGGCAACGAAAATTAGTTTTCCTAGCGTACTCATTTGAGGCTTGCCCGAGGTGTGATACCTTATTGAATCTAAAATCTCCTCATCTGTTACCCCTAAAAGTTTTTCCGCCACGAATGCGCCTAAAAATTGATGAATTACTGGCGGTGGAACTTCTTTATCTATTATAAATCCTTTAACTGACGTGCTATCTATATATTTTGCCACGTCGTGCAAAGTTGCCGCCGTTATGACTTTTTCCTTATCAAGACCTAATTCTTTTGCTTTTTTTAGGGCGGAAATCACCACGTTTGCCGTGTGTTTTACCCTCTTTTGAGGCAAGTGAGTTTTCACAAAATCTATATAGAAATTACCGCTGTAAATTTTCTTTTCGTTTATATATTCTGCAACCTCACGAGTTACGAGATTATCAAGTGGAAGTGAAAAGGCAGAATAAATTCTAATCTTTGTAGATGAAAAATTTCCTCCCGTATATGATAATCTTATATAATTTTTATTGAAACGGGCTTTAAAATACTCACTTTCAGCATCAAAATCGGTGAAAAATTCTTCACGACCAAACACGGCAAGCGTGCAAACAGCCATAATCCGTTCGGGATAACGCCAAGTCTTAAAATCGGTAAGCATATCACCCCCAACGATAAAATACAATTCTGCTCCCGTATGCTTTTTAAAATGCTCAACCGTTAAATAGGTGTAACTCTTTCCCTGATTTTTAATTTCAAAATCGGATATCTCTATTTTATCTTCACCCATAAACGCAAGTTCAAGCATTTTAATTCTATCCTCGGCGGGCGCAGGGGTATCGTTTTTGTGCGGAGGCATAAATGTAGGCATAACTATAAGTTTATTAAGCCCTAACTCTTTTAACGCACATTTAGCAACGTTTATATGCTCTATATGAACGGGGTTGAACGTTCCGCCAAAAATTCCGATTTTTTCCATATTGATATTATTGCACATTTTAAAAATAAAATCAATACTTTTTTGTCGAAAACAAAGGCGACAAGGCATATTTAGTTAATTTATTAAAGTATATTATTGATTTATTTTGGGAAAAATCCATAAAAACCTTACCGAGGTGTTTTATGAAAGTTACCCCCGCAATGATAATCGACACGTTGTTCTCTTCATTTATAGCCTTTTTGTTGTGTTTTATACTTGCAAACTGCTTTATTGACAGAATTATCGCTATTAGCCTATCTATTACTTTGGGCGCAGTTTTCGGTGTTTTTGTATTTAGTGTTTTATTTAAAAAGAAATTTAAGTCTAGAATCAAAGGGCAACAAAAAAAAGAAAAAGAGCAAATGGTAAACACGCTTAACTTTTTATCAAAAGAAAAACAAATAGAACTGCTTACAAAAGCGGTAAAAAAAGAGGGTGAAAAGGCGGAAAAACAAAAGGGAGCAATCTTTATTCACGATAAGAAAATTGCGTTATTTATTAAATTTAATTTTGACGGAATAAGTAAAACAGACATAGTTAGAATATTTAACAGCATTAAAAGCGATTACATTGCTTACGTCTTTTGCACTCCCCCAACTTCTGACGTTCAAAATTTTGCCGAGCGATTTGACGGACGGATAAAACTTGTAAACGAAGTTGAAACTTATAAATTCTTAAAAAAACACGATGAACTGCCCGACGGCGATTTTCCTTTGGAAAAAAGAAACAAGGCTACTCTTTCCTCGTTTAAGAACTTAATAAAAAAAAGCAAAGCAAAAAGCCACTTTTGGTTAGGATTTGTTTTTATTTGCACGAGTTACTTTGTGCCTATTAAACTTTATTACGTTATTTTTGGGTGCATATTTTTAATTCTTTCACTTTTTTGCCGTCTTTTTGGAAAGCCAGACAATATAAGTGCATAGAAAGGTTTGCTTGACCTTTCTTTTTTATTGCTTTGATTTTTTTTCTTTATTGTGCTACAATATAGAAAATGTAACTTATGGAGTAAACTATGTTCAATTTTTTTATTGACGGCAAAACGGATAGCGACGATTCTTTCGTTATCACGGGCGAGGATTTTTTTCATATCAAAAACGTTTTAAGAATGAAAGTGGGAGATGTACTTTTAGTAAGCAATAACGGAGCAAGTCATTTATGCACGATAAAAAGTTTTAATCAAAACAGCGTTGTTGTTGACACCGTTAGAAAAAATTATCAAAGCACCGACCTTCCCATAAAAATCTATCTTTTTCAAGGTTTGCCCAAAAGCGACAAGATGGAACTTATTATTCAAAAAACAGTTGAACTTGGCGTAAGTGGAATTTACCCCGTTCAAATGCGTAGGTCAATAGTAAAACTCGATAAAAAGAATGCAAAAACGGCAAGGTGGCAAGCCATTGCAGAAAGCGCTGCAAAACAAAGTAAACGCTCTGTTATCCCCACCGTTTATGATGCAATAGATTTTAAAGATGCATTAAACGTTATAAAGGATTTGGATCTATTTATTTTACCCTTTGAAAGTAAAAACGGAATGGAAGACACAAAAAATGCCCTTTCGTTAATAAAGGGGCAAATGAGTATCGGTGTGATGATAGGACCAGAGGGCGGTTTTGACGACGCTGAAGTTGAACAGGCTGAAAAATTAGGGGCAAAAATCATCTCACTCGGTCAACGAATACTCCGCACCGAAACGGCTGCCATCACTTCACTTTCTATGTTAATGCTACACGCTGAAATGAATATATAAAATTTTATCCGCCTAACAAGGCGGATATTTTTAATAATTTTCTAATTCCTCTGAAAGAGTGAGCCACTCTTCTGTATATGCGTCCTGTTCAGAAGTCGCTTTTTCTATTTCTGCTTGAATACTTTCAACCTTTAAATAATCGGAGTAAATTTGAGGGTCTTCTAGTTGAGAGGATAAATCTTTTAATTTTAATTCTACCTCTTCTAAAAGTTTTTCTAACTTAACTACCCTCTTTTCCTTTTTACTTTTATCTTTTAAGGGAGTAGAAAAGTTCTTTTTTGCGCCCGTATTTTTCTTGCCCGCCACTTCGCTTTGCAATATTCTTTCACTTTCCTTTTCTTCCCTTTCTTTTTCTATGATTTCATATTCAACGTAGCCGTGCGGATAAAAAGTTGCCTTTCCATCTTCAAAAACGAGTAATCTATCTGCAACTTTATTTACTAAATATCTGTCGTGAGTAACGAAAATTACCGTTCCTTCAAAATTGCAGAGCATATTCTCAAGCGTTTCTTTACCCACGATATCCATATGGTTTGTCGGCTCGTCTAAAATGAGAATATTAGGGCGTTTTTTGAATATCTTACACAGGGCAAGTCTAACCCTTTCTCCCCCCGAAAGGTCTTTAACGCTCTTAAAAACATCTTCTCCCGAAAACAAAAATGAACCTAGCGCCGTGCGAACTTCCGTTTCGTTTAGCCTTGGGAAAACATCGTGAAAATCATCGAACACCGTGTTTTCAGAATAGTATTCTGCCATTGTTTGCGAAAAATAACCTATCTGACTGCGCAAGCCAAATTCAAAAGTGCCAAATAGTGCAGGAATTTCTCGCACTAGCGTTTTTAAAAAGGTGGATTTGCCCACGCCGTTATCACCTATAACGCCTAGTTTTTGCCCACGCAAAAGTTCAAAATTCACCGTTGCAAGCACGCTGTCGTATCCCACCGACAACTCCTTTACCTCTAAAACTTTTCTGACCGTTTCCGCTTGAGGCTGGAAATGGGCGGTAAAGGATTTAAGGTCGTATCTATCGGGCTTATCGACAATTTTCATATGTTCAATCTGTTTTAATTTGGATTGCACCATAGAGGCTTTAGTAGCCTTATACCTAAATCGCTCGACAAGGCGCATTAGCCTTTTTATCTCTTCTTGCTGATATTCGTGGTCCTTTAACTGCTTTTGATAGTTTTCTCTTTTCTTTTTTTCAAAATCCGAATAGTTCCCCTTATACATTCGGGTTTCGCCATATTCTATTTCATAAACCTTATCTACAGTATTTTCCAAAAACATTCTATCGTGCGATACGATTACAACGGCTGATTTATAATTCTTTATATAATTTTCCAACCACTTTACGGCATTTATGTCTAGGTGGTTTGTAGGCTCGTCTAACAAAAGTATATCAGGATGAGATAATAAAAGTTTCATAAAAGCAATCTTGGTACGCTGTCCGCCCGAAAATTCTTTTAACGGTTTTAATTTATCCTGTTCTGTAAACCCGAATTGCTTTATCATTACCGAATATTCTTTTTTATAAGTATAACCACCCATAAACTCGAATTTTTCCGTCTGGGTAGCATAATCCTTTATGTTTTTATCCGTGGGGTTTAATTCTATTTCTTTTTGCAGTCTATTTATTTTCTCTTCCGTTTCAGTTATTTTTGAAAATACTTTTAGAATTTCATCAAGCATAGTTACGCTCTCGTCTTGAAATTCTATCTGCTTTAAATATCCAACGACAGGATTGCCCACTTTGGTAACCACAAAAGGCTCTTCCCCCGTGCCTTCTTCTAGAGTAACTTCGCCAGTTATGCTTTTTAATAGGGTAGATTTACCACAGCCGTTTCTACCGACTATGGCTACTTTTTCTCTGCCTTGTATTTCAAAGTCAATATTTTCAAGCACAGTATCCGCGCCGAACGAAACAGAACCGTTTTGAATCTTAAAAAGCATAATTTTCTCCCAAGTTAATTTGGCTCAATTATAACATATATAAAGGATAATCGCAAACATATAAAAACCAAATATTCCACATACTTTTTTTATGGCGTACTTTAATTACCACGCAAAAGCAAAAAAACTAATAAAAGAGGGAAAACTAATAACCTATTATTTTAAGAGCGAGCATAACGGAATTAGCCCTGCGTTAGTCCTAGTGTTTAACGACCCCACTCACCCTGTTATGCCCATACGGAAAGAACGGTTTATCGAGTATCTTTCATTGATAGAAAAATCCCCCCCGAATAGATAATTCGAGAGGAAAGTTTCTATAAAATTATTTCTTCTATATTAACGTCTGCTATTATCTTACTATTTTATTGACAGTAAAAAATTCAACGTGTATAATTTTAATATGAAGTTAACGTATTTTAGACATCACAAATTGGGCATTCCTGCGCACATCATTCAGGCAAGTCGTATTACATTTGACGAAATTACCATCGTCCTTAAAGGCGAACTCGAATACGAGATAAACGGCAAATTTATAGTCTTAAAAGAGGGTGACGGATTGTTTTTAAGACAAGGAGATATTAGAAAAAGGAATATCACCTATAATTGCGACTACGTAAGTTTTAATTTTGAAAGTCATACTTACATTGATTTGCCTACATCTATTCCTAACTGCTTAAGCAATGAAGTAAAACTTGCATTAAGCATTTGTGATGGAATATTCGATAAGCACTATAACTACATTTCAGGCATTAGTTCTGCACTATCGCTTATTGTAAAATTGTTTGAGGAGCAAGTGAGTACTAAAGAAGATCACCCCATTACAATAAAAATAAGGAAATTTCTAAAAGCCCACTTAAACGATAAATTTACGCTTAAAGATATCTCCGAACAAATAGGTTACTCTCCAAACTACTGCGACACTTTGTTTAAAAAGAAAACGGGCTATGCCATAATGGATTACGTGATAAGAGAAAGAATTGAACAAGCCAAAGGTTTACTTGCCGAAAACGTTCTATCCCTTAAAGAAATTTCCGATACAATCGGATTTGATGATTATAATTACTTCTCTAGAGCATTTAAAAAGAAAACAGGTTATTCTCCCTTAAAATATAAGACGCTTTTGGCTTTAAGAAAGATATAACCTATCAAATTATAATCTTATTTTGTAATTGTTTTTTATTAACGTATTAAATATTTAACGCCCGACACTAGTTTTTTAGTGTCGGGCGTTTTGTTTTATGTTTTATTATCTTTGTTCTGTTCGCCTTTTAGGTTCACAAGTAACGTTTATACCTAATTTTTTTAGGGTCATTTCATCTACCGAAGATAAAACTACAGAAGAATGCATTTGCGCTCCTTTAAGTTCAGAAAGTTTATCTAGGGCAAGCATTGCCGTTTTATCGGTTGCTGCGCTTACCGCAAGCGATATAAGCACTTCGTCTGTATGCAATCTCGGATTTGCGCTACCCATATGCGCTACCTTTAATTTTTGAATAGGCTCAATAACCTTTGAAGCGATTAAATCTACCTGGTCATCAATATTTGCAAGCGCCTTTAACGCATTTAATAATAGCGCTGCGCTTGCGCCTAAAAGATTTCCTGTTTTACCCGTTACTATTCTGCCGTCGTTAAGTTGCATAGCGCAAGAGGGCGCGCCTGTCAAAGCCTCTAAATCAGTTGCCGATTTCACCACAGCCCTATCGTTTATGCTTATCTGCATTCTCTGCATAAGTATTTCTATTTTTGAAATTACCTCTTTACCTATAACTCCCTTTCTAACGTCTAGAAGAGCCGAGTAGTATCTGCGGATTATTTCTTGCTTTGACGCTTCCTTTGTAACTTCGTCGTCAACAATACAATACCCCGCCATATTTACCCCCATATCCGTGGGAGATTTATACGGACAAGTTCCTTGCACCTTTTCAAGCATTGCAGAAAGCACGGGGAAAATTTCCACGTCCCTATTATAGTTTACCGCACGTTCGCCATAAGCCTCAAGATGGAATGGGTCTATCATATTCATATCGTTAAGGTCTGCAGTAGCCGCCTCGTACGCCGCATTTACAGGGTGGTTAAGAGGAAGATTCCAAACGGGGAAAGTTTCATATTTTGCATAACCGGATTTAACGCCTAATTTATTTTCATGATACAATTGTGAAAGGCAGGTTGCCATTTTTCCACTTCCTGGGCCAGGTGCGGTTACAACAACAAGCGGGCGTGTCGTTACAATATATTCGTTTTTGCCATACCCCTCGTCGCTAACAATTTTTTCCACTTCAGACGGATATCCCTCTATCGGATAATGGCGATAAACTCTTACGCCACGCATCTCAAGTCTTTTTTGGAAAGCAATCGCAGAAGGTTGTGAAGCAAACCTTGTAAGAACTACGCTTCCAACGTAAAAACCTTTACTAATAAATATGTCGATAAGCCTTAAAACGTCTAAGTCGTACGTGATACCTAAGTCGCTACGCTGTTTGTTTTTTTCTATATCGTTTGCGTTTATTACAATCAGGATTTCCGCTTGGTCCTTTAATTGAGAAAGCATCTTGATTTTACTGTCTGGTTCAAAACCAGGCAATACTCTAGATGCGTGATAGTCGTCAAACAGTTTTCCGCCAAATTCAAGATATAGTTTATCCCCGAACATTTTAATTCTTTCGAGAATTTTTGCCGACTGCATCTCAAGATATTTCTTATTGTCAAATCCCTTTTTATCCATTGTAAACGCTCCCTAATTAAATAAGATTTGCAACGCTTAATTTTTCTATAAACGCCTTAACGTCTTTTTTCGCTGTTTCCTCATCAACCTCGTATTCGGAAAGAAGAGCAGATACTAACTGTTCTTCTTCACAGCCCTTTTCCAACTGTTTCCATAAATAAGCACCCGTTTCGTTAAGTGTTATTACGCCGTTGAATTGCTTTACTGCGCTACCTACTGCAACCACAATATAGTTACCTGCTACCTCACGCAGAATAAATCCCTCTTTAATTTTCATATATTATTCTCCTTTAGCCATTTTATTATAAGAAAGCTTTGCCGCCTCAAGCGAAACGTTACAACCGAGTTTATAAAGTTTTACCTCTTTAAGCAATTTATCTACCAAGAACAACAACTTATCCATTTTTGATAAATCTTCTGGTCTAATCGTTTGGTTAAGTATTGTCAAAAGCATTTCTTGCGACCCGATTTCTTGAATTCTATTTTCTTTTGCTTGTTCTATTTTGCATATCGCTTTAATGGGCGCTCTGCAGTTGGTATCTAAATGGTGCTTTCCGTTCCACGGTGTTCCGTAAACGTAAAACTTTCCGTCTATTAACCTTATTATCGGTTTATCATCGTTGACCATAACCGCTTTATCTTTAAGAAGTTCTCTCCAAAGTCTTGTGTGGGTGGATTTTCCCGTTCCACTTGGCGCTGTAAATAAATACGCCTCGCCGTCAACCATTATTGCGCTACTGTGAAAAATAATTCCATCCACGTTTTGCAAACAATAATCGCAAAGTTTTCTAAACAATGCCAAACTTTCCAAATACGGTTCGGGAAATTCAGGCGCTAATCGTTTTTCAGCATCTATATCATCTTGAGTGATACACGCCAAAAAGGCAGGTTGCTCTTCCCCCTCGTATTCGTAATTTTCACACAATCTTGCAGTATAAGCATATTTTAACTTTGCATCAAACACAACGTCTGCTATTTTATATCTAGGCATATTTTCCCCTTTTGCTCATAGATTTTCCCTTTTGCAAATACGTTTATTATTTTATCAAAGCAAGTGCATTTTGTCAATATAAATTTGATTTTTAAATCATTTTTATATATAATAGGACTATAAATCATTTTTCGGATAATTTATTATGAAAAAATTATGTAAAAAAATTGCATTTATTTGCTTAATATTAATATTGACTTTTTCGATTGCTTGCACACCCAAAGGTAGCGTGATTAATTTTTCATTTTTCAACACTATTATCCGCATTCAAACAGAGGGAACTGTTATAAACGCCAAAACCGAAGAAAGCATCTTGTCTATGCTTAAAAGTTTACAAAACTCATTTGACGAAAAAATACAAACATCCATAACTCATAAATTTAATAACGCCACTAAAAATCAAGTTATCAATCTAACCCAAATGGAATCGGATATTATTAAATACGCTAAAGAATGCTATTCTTTCTCTGATGAAAAGTTTAACCCTGCAATCTATTCTTTAGTTGAACTTTGGGGGTTTAATCCTTATATAAAAAACCAAACTTTTATCCCGCCAACGCAAGATAAAATTGAACTTGCTCTTACAGAGTGCGATTTTAACAGCGTTATATTCGACAGCGAGAACAAAATCTTGACGAAGTTAGACGAACGTGTAAAACTTGACTTTGGTGGAATCGTAAAAGGCTATGCCTCGGAAAAAATAGCGCAAATTTTAACTGATAACGGGCATAATAAAGGGTACGTATCCGTGGGCGGTTCAAGTTTAACAATCCTAAAAAGTCAAACGCTAGGAATTGTTCACCCTCGTAAAAATGGAAACATTCTAACTATTAACACTTCAGATGATATCAATCTTTCTATCTCCACAAGTGGTGATTATGAAAGGTTTTATTTAGATTCTCAATCCAATAGGTATTGCCATATAATAGACCCTGACAACGGATATCCAACCTGCACAGGAGTTCAAAGTGCAACCATTTTAGGTATTAGCGGTTTTTATGCAGATGCTCTCTCCACCGCTCTTTGCTTAAAAGACTATTCGGGAAAAGAAAATTGCCCCTTAACTACTTTTATTAAAAAAATAGTTATAGCCTATCCTTCTGCAGAGATTTATGTTGTATATAACGGAGAAAAGGGCGCAAAACTTATTACAAATAAAATACAGGGTGAAGATTTCACCCTGCTTGATAACGATTATACCGTTGAAAAAATTTTAGTTTAGTTACATTTAACTTTTAGTCATTATTTATGTTTATCAAAAGATCGAAAAGTATTTTTTCGGTCTTTTCATTTATTTGACTATCGTCATAAATGATTTTACCCTTACTTAAAACCACAATTCTGTCTGCCATATAAACTGCCTCTTTAACGTCGTGAGTAACCATTACAACGGTTTTTGGGGTTTTATTTAAGTTGCCTTTTATTAAATCCATTATCTTGTATTTATGCGCAAGGTCTAAATTTATAAACGGCTCGTCTAAAAACATAAAATTTGACGGGAAATTTATGGCTCTTGCTAGTGCAACTCTACGTGCCATTCCGCCAGAAAGACTATTAACGTAACTATTCTCAATGCCCTCAAGTCCCACTTCTTTAAGCGCTTTAACTGTGTCTATATTCGGCGCTACAAGTCTTAAATTTTCCGACACGGTAAGGTTTTTTACTAACCTATCTTGCTGAAACACGGTTGCAACAGGAAATGAAATGCCCTCAATATTACCATCATACTCGGTCAAGTTTAACATTAAATTTATAAGAGTAGTTTTCCCCGAACCACTCTCCCCTAAAACAACCAACGTTTGGTTTTTATTTACGGTTAAATTAAACTCTGAATATATTACTTTGTCGCCGTATTTTTTACTTACGTTAGTTAATTTAATCATCTCCATTTACCTACCTTTTTAGAAATAAAGTTAAACGTAAGTTCAATAATAAGCCCAGTTACAACAGTAACGCATACAATGGCTATCATATTAGCAATCTCAAAATACACCTTTGACGTATTTAATAAATATCCTAAAGAATATGCGGTTGCACTCAACACTTCAGCGGCAACCATAAGTTTAAGATTAAGGCTTATTCCTGCGCCAACACTCGTTAGCATTTGAGGAAGAACTGCTGGAAAAACAACCTTCTTAAAGGTGTCTTTCTTGCTCACGCCAAATACTTTGCACATATTGATTAGTTCGTTATCTACGCCACCTAAAGCATTTAGCCAATTAGTGTAGAGTGTAGGTAATACAACAAGCATTGTTACAACAACAGGCGCAACCTTTGAATTGGTCCAAAAAAGCAACAACAACACGATTGCAATTGTCGGTAATGCCCTAATTATACTTATAATTGGGGTTATTATCTTTTCTGCAACATAAAATTTATATGATAAAACCGCAAAAATAGAGGCTAATAGATATGAAATTGAAAAGGCTATAAGACTTCTCAATAAGGTCGAAATAAAAGCACGGTAAAACTCGGCGGTTGTAAGCAACTTGCCGAGTTGAGTTAACGTTTGCCCTACCGTGGGCAAAATATATTCGCTTTTAACTATGGCGCTTGCAACCGTCCATATTAAAACTATACTTAATACAGATAGTATCGGCAACAATATATTAAGCCACTTGTTCGCCTTGTTCATTTTATGCTTTTACACTAACTTCCATTTTATTTTTATTAAGAATTGTTCTAAAAGTCAAATCGGGAACTAACCCTTGACCAATAACACCAACGTTCTTATCTGCGAGGGTAATAAACGGCACGCTACTCATTATATAAAGGTTTCCATGAGTAACAACTCCTGCCATTTGATAAGTGTCGCTTGCGTGCGATTTATACAACTTGCTTGCAGCATTTATAGGAAGAATAACGATATCTCCTGCCCCACTTGCAACTTTGCTACCGATTTCTCCGGAGGATACAACCTTATATTCGAAATTTTTACCTGTGCCGAAAGTTTCATTATCGTTAATAAACTTTGCTATTGCAAGCGCAGGTGCGCCGTCGGGTGCAAAAACCGTTACCGTTTGGTTTGTGAACTGCCCACTAATCCCGCTACCTGTGTAATAAAAACCATCATCTACCGTTTTTGCGGAATTACTTTCTAAACTTATAATATCATTTAAATATTGATTTACCGATTGCTTTGCATCGCTTGCACTCTGCCAATATATCTTGCAATTATCAACTACTTGCGCAGTAATATTAGCAGATTTAAGCGAGGGTTCTCCACTCACTAATGCATTGTTTACCGCATTTACCGCTTGGGTTGTGTTTTCTTTTACCCAATTAACGTTTTCCTCAAAAGCATTTGCGAGTTCTGTAACGGCGCTTGGATAGGTATTAAGAAAACTTTGCTTTATTAAAACCACCGCTTGCGGATATGCTTTTGTTTGATTATCGTATAAAGCCTGCAAGTCTGTTCTATACCAAGTTTTGTCGCTTGCCATTTTGGTAAGTTGGGTTGCAGCGGGTTCAGGCAAAACACCTATCTCCAACTTCCCTTGTTTTAAAAGGGGCAACATATCAGATGCGCTACTATAATAAGTAATAGATACTGTTCCATTATTTACTTTATTTTCTTCTTTACAGCCCGTAAAAGAAACTGCGCAAACTACCAAAAAAATGCTAATTAAAATTGCAAGTAATCTTTTCATAAATTTTTACTCCTGTATAAAGTTTTTTCATATTCAATAAAAGTATTCTCTTTTGCAGTATGCCCTAAAAAAGCGAGTAACAACACAAAAGAAAAACGCCTTCCGCAAATTTAGCAAAAGGCGATACGTGAGTTATCAAGGACATAATCCTTGTTAATTCCATAACCAATCCCTTTGCTGTTAGGCGAACCTTTCAGTTCAGGTGTATTGAAAGCATAACATATTATTTAATTTTTGTCAACAATTATAACGCTAGTATATTTCCCCTAGATTATCCTTACATTGTTTTTTTATAATCGGTAACAAATGGATCGGGGTTATAAGTTGGATCTTCAGGGTTCACTCCACACATAACTTGCATCACGTGATAAGCCCTTTTATGCAACTCTACTGCCTTTTCACAATCGTTTAAGTTTTTATCGGCAAATAACGGCTCTCCTATATGCATATCTATCATAGGTGTTTTGCCAAATAGTTTTAACAATCCTTTTCTAGGTCTAAAAGTCATTGCAATAGGAATTATCGGCCTATCGTACTTTACCGCATAACTAAAGATTGCTTTCTTGAACGGTCTAACGTCGGGATAAAAAAACCACATTGAACCTTCGGGGTAAAAATGTACCCATTTTTTTGTTAAAAAAACCTCATCCATTGCCTTTTTAAACTTCACCATAGACCTGAAATTTTCCGTTGGAATAGGTATCCCTCCCGATAGTCTTATCATTCCACCAAAAGGTCCTTCTAAATTGTCTTTCCAAGCGGGGAAAAAGGCTAAACGTGGCCTAATTGCCTTTAGCACGCAAAGATAATCCCACATAAAAACGTGGTTTGCAATAGTGATTGCGCCGTTTTTTAATTCTTTTTTGTGCATTTTAATATTCTTTCTTCCGTAAACTTTAAGCCCGTGCGTAACGTGCATTAAAGGAAAAACTATTAAATTTACAAGCAACCAATAAATGCCCCTCTTAAACTTAAACCACGCACTTTTTTGATAATACGGATAGTTCTCATCTAGTACAATCTTTCGTTTTCTGTTGACGACAATCATATGTTCGTCGCTTTTTTCTGGATATTTATAATCCAAATTGTGCCTAAAATACATTTTCTTATTCCTGTGTAAGTTTTACTTATTATAACACAGAAAAAAGGTATTTTCAATTACTTTTCTTTATTTATAATCAAAATTTATAAAACAAAAATAACGCTTTTATTCTTTATTGATAACTTTTTTCTGCCAAGATATTTTGTTGCATTTTGGACAGCGCATATACCTTGTTCTACCCATATGCATAGCCCAAAAGACACTCTTGAATTTCGGAACGTATTTATGATGACATATAGCACACTCGTAATATCCCACTGTTTGCTCAATTATTAATGCAAATACTATACCCACCATTGATACGACAAACCCAAACACAATAAGGAAAATTTTAAGCCACGTTTGCATCTCTACGTAAGCCGCAATAGCAGTTAAAGATAATAAAAACAAAACCGATATAATACCTATAACGTATTCTAACACAAACATTTTCTTATCCGCTTGCTCTTTTTCTTTTACCATTTCAATCATCTTTTGTTCTAATTTTTCGTTGTAATTATCCATTGTAACAACCTCCCCATTTAACAAATCGCTTACGCTAATTTTGAGAATATTACATAACTCTAGCATTATAGAAGAATCGGGCATTGCTTTGCCTCTTTCCCACTTTGATACTGCCCTATCGGTAATATTCAGTTTTTCTGCCAACTGCATTTGCGTAAGATTAATTATCTTTCTGCGTTCGGCAATAAACTTTCCAATCTTAACTTGGTCCATATCGCTCCTCCTTACGCTTTTATTATAAGCGAAATATTATTAAAAATCAACATACCATTGGTTGAATTGGGGGATATCAACTGATAATAAAGTGATTTTTTTCGCTTTTTATAAATAGCGGTCTATAAACACAATATTTATAAACCGCTATTTAGAGCATATTACATTAAATGCAATATATTATTAATATTTCATCTTATAAATTTTTTAAGTTCATTTGTTCTTCAATATACTCGTAATAGATATCCATTATCGAATATTTTATATCGACCTTTAATAGACTTTCAACTTTATTTGGCGTACAACAAGGAGAATGGCTTATATGGTCTAGGGTAACGAGCGCATTATTATCTCCTACCTCTTTTGTAAATTCTTGCCATTCTAAATATTCAATATTTGTCTCTTTACCGAAATAATTATATAGTTTTTCAGTAATCGCTCTAAGCGTCATCGCCTTTCTTGCAACGGCAATAAACGCTTGTCCATTAGAAATCTCTTGCTTGTTAATACTTGCTATTATAATCCTTGCTAGGTCGTAAGAATGAATATGCTGAATTGTTGTCAATCCGTCATACGGTAAAACCATTCTTTGTCCATTTTTAATTTTCTTAAAAACTTCAAAATCTAAATTGGCTTGTGGGTTAATAGGTTGCCATTCCTTTCCCGAGACATGTCCAGGGTGAATAACTGTCGCTCTTATTTCGCCTTTTTTTACTTTTGAAAATAAATATTCCTCAATTAAACCTTTCTGTTTGCCATAATTCTCAACGGCGTTTTTAGGATGTTCTTCATCAACAGGCACATACTCTTTATTTTCATACATCCATATACTACCTATCTGAACGTAAAATGCGTTATTTTTTATTTTAGAAACAATCTTTTTCACTCCGTCTAGGTCAAAAGCAATAAGATCGCAAATTATTTGCGCATCAACTTTTTCAATAAAATCCGTATTGCACAATTCCTCACGGCTCATATTTACAACAGTTACTTTATCCCAAATGTTTTTCTCATAACCATACGGGGTTTTATTGCCACGCATTATTGAGATAACTTCATACCCCTCTTTAACAAGTTCTTTAACTAAATACGAACCAACGTGTCCCGATCCACCTATTACAACTACTTTCATCTACTCTCCCACAAATAAGTTTTTATTGAATTTTTTTATATATTATACCATATCTATATTTTTTTCAATAACTTTGAAAATAGGTTTTTTATGTTTGAGCATAAATAAAGCAATTAACCATTAATTCATAAAAGTGGTTACTTGTTAAGTGTGTATGCTAAAATATTTAGATATGAGTGTAGAACAGCAGGTATTTCTAAACCTTATTTTTTCTTTTATAATAACTAAGTATTCCCACAACCAAAAATACAACAGTTAAAAGCAGTAACGAAAGAAAAATAAAAAGATGTATATTGTTTTCTATTGCACCACCCTCTTGCCAAGAAGATAAATTCGCATTAAAAATATTAACTTCGTCAATTTCTTTTTGCGCTAATGGGTTTTTAACTTTTATATAAATCGGTGGCAAATACATAAATATATTAGATAAAAACAAAACGATACTCGTTTTTATAAATGTATTTGTTTTTAAAAATCTTACACTTAAAAGCACGTTTAACGCCAAGTACACTCCCAACACAATAGGTAACGCAGTCATATTATACCACCAAACGTTAACATATTCGTTTGATAAGGTATATACGTTAATCACGATAAGCAGAATATTTAGCGCTACAAAATCTATGGCAACCGAAACAAAATCGTTATACTTTTTTAGTTTAGAAAACACCTTATATTTTGCAATATAAATAGGTGTAAATATAGTTATTAAACCAAAAAGTACGGACAACACAGCAATCCAAAACCAATACCCTTTAGTGTAAACACAACAAACTCCTAAAAGCAAAACAAGCGCAAAATATTGAGATAATGGAATTAAAATAAGTTTATATTTCTTTATTAGTTTAGGTAAATTTGTAAAGGTAAATGCGAGCAATAAAGCCGAAAATACAATCCAAAACCAAGAAAGTGTTTTATTTATAGCCAAATTGCATATAAAGCACGGCATTAGAGCAACGACGTAAGCTATATAGAAAAACAATCTCCAAGATAATGAAACCGCACGCCATTTTTTTGCTTGAACCTTTTCTTCCCTTGTTTTATTGTCAATACTTGCCGTTATGAGTTCGTGTTCTGAAACGCCCAAAATTTCCGATAATTTTGGAAGTAATGTTATATCAGGATGAGCCACGCCTTTTTCCCACTTGCTTACTGTCGATTCGGACACGAAAAATAATTTAGACAATTCTTTTTGTGTTAAATTCTTTTCTCGTCGTTTTTGTTTTAAAAACTCTCCAAAATTACTTTCCATTAAGTATTTTCCTTTCAAAATTTATTACACTTAAATTGTAACACAAAATTTCACATATTACATCAATTTTTAACAAATGTACAACTTGAAAGTTTTTCAAGTCTTAAAAATAAAAAAATATATGCATATAAGTATTTTACTTAGATAGATATACGGGTTACTGCCCCTGACAGACGCATCTCCACTTCGCTACACAGCAACAACCATTCATTTGGCGAGAGCCAAATATGTCGCAACAAGTCAGTATTTATTAATAACTAATTTCAAAAAATGAAGTTGGTCAAAAACAAATGTTAGGAACTGCGACTTCTTATCGGACCGTCGCCGTAAGATAAAGTGCGAGAAATTTTAATTTTTCGCAAAGCTGTTAGGCTTAAAAGTTTTGTGAATAACTTTTGCTTTATCTTTATTGATATATTGTTTAAAAAGTTTACTCTAATAAACAATATATCATAAGGTGACGACTTCACTCTTTATCACTTTTTACAAAACTTTCACATAATAACTTAATCGTTGTCAGTACTCATGCACGATAGCGTTA
>JAZORG010000089.1:0-6796 GCA_045656465.1 Christensenellaceae bacterium | reverse complement strand
AGTAAAGTCTTTGTCGTTTATCGACATAGTCTTTTCCGTCGTTATATGCATTTTTGTTTTTGGTGTCTTTTTATTTTCATTATGCGTAAGCATTAAAGACGATAAGGTTACAGGTAAGATTCCCACTATTCAAATAGTTAAAAGTGGATCTATGTCAGCAAAGCACGAACGTAACGAATATCTGTTCAAAAACAACCTTAACGACCAGTTTAACACCTTTGATATCATATTAACGCACAAACTCCCTGACGAATTCGATTTAAAACTTTATGACATTGTCGTTTACGAAGTGGATAACACTTTGATAATTCACCGTATAGTTGGCATAGAAGAGCCAAACTCTAAACACCCTAACGAAAGGCATTTCCTTTTACAAGGCGATAATAACGACCGTTCTGACCGTTTCCCCGTAAGATACAACCAAATGAAGGGTATTTACCGTGGACAACGTGTTCCGTTTGTAGGAAGTTTTGTTAACTTTATGCAGTCCCCTGCTGGATATCTTTGCGTATTGTTAGTTGCCTTCGCTATAGTTGCAATGCCGTTAATTGATAATAAACTCAAAAAAGAGAAAATGCTACGTTTATGTTTGATTGGCATAATTTCTGAAGAAGATGTTAGTGATGACGTTGCTATTACTGTTGACCAGCCATCTACCAAAAAGAAAAATAAACCTTTAACGTTTAGAGAAAAATTAGACGGATTAGACCATACAAATAAAGAACGTTATAAAAAGATAATTAAATACCTTTCTTTAATTAACGGTTTAGAAACAATTGAGAGCAAACAACATTTAACATTTAAGAGAGGAAATCTTCCTATTGCACGTATAACGATAGTAGGAAAAACGCTAAACGTTTTATTTGCCCTCCCCCCTGATGATTTCAAAACCACTAAATATATTTACTCTGATTTATCGGCAAGCAAAACACACGGTGCATATCCTATGCTAATAAAGATGATTTCCGAACGCCGTGTTCATTGGTGTGGCGATTTGGTAAATTTACTTATCGAAAAACACAAATTAAATGAACAAGAAGTTAAAGCCGACAAACCTATTCAAGAGATAGTTCAAAAGGAAGAAACAATCGAACAAACTAAAAAACTAAACATTGTAGGGAACAATCTAACGTTTAGAGAAAGACTAGAAAAATCCGATTTAACCGTAAAAGCAAGATATAAAGACATATTAGAACATACTTATAAAATCAAGGGTATTCGAACGGTTGAAAGCAAAAAATATCAATCGTTTAAAAAGGGTAACACGCCTGTAATAAGGCTTGCTATAAAAGGCAAAACCTTAAACGCATACCTTTCACTAAAACCCGAAAACTTTAAGGACAGTAAATACATTTATACAGATGTTTCTGCTGTAACTCTTTATAAAAATTATCCTATGCGAGTGAAAGTTTCTTCGGAAAGACAAGCACGCTGGGTTAAAGAACTAATTGATATACTTGCAAAAGATAACGATCTCTTTATGTACGCTATATCACAATTAAAACAGATTAACGGAAACGAACGCACTTTCAAACAAAAACTAATTAAATCAAACGCATTATTAAAACTTAGATATAGAACGATTACCGAACACTTAAAAGGTAAAGACGGAGTTAAAAACAAACTTTTCAACAAACACGAGGTATTTAAATTTAAAAACAAACCCGTTGCAAAAATTAAGATAGTAGGAAAAACCCTCAACATATATCTCAGTTTACAGCCTAAAGAATTTAAAAATACCAAATATAAGTTTACAGACGTTTCTAATGTAAAAGCGCACAGTAAATACCCTATGAGATTTAAGATTACTTCTGAAAGAAAAGTTAAACACGTAAAAGAATTAATTGATTTAATCACAAAATAATTAAAAGGAGGATAACGATATGTCTAAAATGTATATTGTAAAAACAATTATTATACTTACTGTCGTTATCTTCATTTTAACTATTGGTGGAGTTGCGGCCTCTTGGTCTTACGCTACCCACCCTATTGACGATGTTAAAATGATTATCTATCCCCACGCTTTCCCTTGGGAAGGGTCTGAAATACTTCCAGACGGAATTGAGGGTGAAAACCATAACTTACTTATAAACAACCTATTAAACGGAACAATGACCGATTCACGCGGTAACGAAGTGGGTATCGGATTAAATACTCCAAATTCAGAACTCAACCAGCAACTTGACGAACGTGAAAACAGAAACAAATATACTTTCGGAAGTATGGACGCATGGGATACCGATCAAATGCACAGTTTGTTTGGGTTAGATGCCTCCAAACTAGCATTTATGATCTATTCTCCTCCCAACAATGAGAATTTAAAATATCTTTATACAACTAATGGTGATTTAGGTGATAGTGGTTGGTTTAGCGGTAGTCCAAATTATCCGTTAGGAGAACGAATATATCCAATTTACAGAACAAGACTAGAATATCAATTAAACAGTAATGGCGAATATGAGTGGGTAGCAGTAAAAACTGTTATCGGCTCAGCAAAATCTCAATATTACGATAATAATATCTTCGGGTCAGGCGTTGTAAAAACCCCTGCTTTTGATCCTCTATCCTTTGCCCCATTACATAGTAGCGATTGTGAAAGTGGAGAAACGGCAATCAATATGGGTTCTAGCGCATCTAACGCAATTTACGTTTATAGCGGAAGACAAGTTATCTTAAACGTTGCGTCAGATAATACTATTACTTACTTTAAATATGCTGCTTCTAGTGGCGGTACGGCTACAATCAATATAAATCAAGACAGCAATAAAATAATACCTAAAGTTTATTCTAATGCTAATTTAACAAATTCTGTAGCCCTAAACGCAAACGGAAATATTTATAGATTTAGTACGACAAGAAACACAACTTATTACTTTACCATAACAGGTAGCCAAAATCTAGACTTTACCTTAATATAATAGTTAAGACACAACACCCACCTCGCAAAAATTAGTGAGGTGGGTGTTTTTATTTTGTTTATAACTTATTCATTTATAGATATAGTTTTTATTACAATAGGCTCAATAGGAACATCATCATATCCGCCTATATATGTTGTATCTACTTTTGAAATATCTATTGCAACCTGTAAACTCTCTTGGTCAATCGTTTTTCCAAACGCTGCATATTGCCCATCAAGATGTGGAGTGTCATCAACGCAAATAAAAAACTGTGAAGATGCTGAATTTGGAAACATTGTTCTTGCCATTGAAATTACACCAGGCGTATGTTTTAATTTATTAGGAAATCCGTTGGCATCAAACTCGCCCTTTATACTTTCTGCTCCGTTTTTGGGAATTAACTTTCCGTCAAAAATAAATCCACCACCTTGAATCATAAAACCTTCTATAACTCTATGAAAACAAAGTCCGTCAAAAAACTTTTCTCCTATAAGTTTAAGAAAGTTCTCAACTGTTTTAGGAGCGTGCTCGGGATAAAGTTCTAAATTCATTTTTCTGCCGTCTGTAAGTTCTATACAAATCTTGCTCATTTTTTATTCTCCTTTTTTTCATTATATAACATATATTATATAATACATTATTTTACTTTAAAATGCAAGAAAACGCACTTTATAAGGTGCGTTTTTATTATTATTCTAACTCTATTTCGATTGGTTTATCTATCTCTTCTCCAACATATTTTCCGTTCTTCTTGCGTTGTTTAACACATTCGGTCAAAAGATATTCTATTTGACCGTTTACCGAACGGAAATCATCCTCTGCCCACCTAGATATTTCGTTAAATAATTTTTCTGAAACTCTCAGCGGTATCTGTTTTTTTCCGTTCTCACTCATATCAATACAAACTTCCAGAATTTACTACGGGTTGCGCATCGTGATTTCCACACAATACTACTAAAAGATTAGAAACCATTGCCGCCTTTCTTTCTTCATCAAGTTTAACTATATCTTTTTCGTTTAATCGTTCAAGCGCCATTTCCACCATGCCTACAGCGCCATCTACAATCATTTTTCTTGCATCAATAATCGCTGATGCCTGTTGACGTTGTAGCATTACTGCGGCAATTTCAGGCGCATACGCAAGATAAGTTATTCGTGCCTCTATTATCTCTATCCCCGCTTCTCTAACCCTCTCTTGAATTTCGTTACGAATACGTGTAGCAACTACCTCACTTGAACCTCTCAAACTTCCCTCATCTGCCAATCCATCACCCGTGGTATCCACCCCTACTGCAACGTCGTAAGGATAAATACGGACAATATTTCTTAATGCGCTGTCGCATTGTAAGGACAAATATTCCTTATAGTTATCTACGTTAAACACCGCTTTTGCCGTATCAACTATCTTCCACATAACTGCTATGCCAATTTCAATAGGATTACCCAAACAATCGTTTATCTTTTGACGTGAATTATTTAATGTCATAATCTTTAATGATATTTTATTACTTACAGCAGTAAAGGTTACCTCTCCCGCTGCGTTTACTTTTACTTGTTGATTATTTGTGCTTGTACTTACATCTCCACTTTGATTGAGTTTTGTTTTAGCCGCAGGGTTTACACTTTGACAGAATGGATTTACATAATAAAATCCTTCCCCTTTTATCGTTCCTACGTATTTACCAAACAGCGTTAAAACTAACGCTTCTTGCGGTTTTAATATCTTTAATCCCAAATATGGTATCCAGCCAACGCTTATCCAAATTGAACCTATTATTAAGGTGATTATCCAGAATACTTTCCCGCTCTCTACTTTTATTGCTCCTAAAATAAAAATTAGAGTTCCAACCAAGTATATAGCCGATATTATTATAAGCGCTAACATTCCTTGCTTTCTTTCGTTAATGTTTTTTTCTTTCATTTCTTCTCTCCTTGTTATTTTGATATCAAAATGATATCACATCTAGAAAACATTGTCAACGATATTATTAACTTTTTTAGGAAATATTTTAAATGTAAATAATCAAGCCGTAAAAAAGATATTGAACGCCGTTTTTTTTAAGCAATTCCTCTTTATCAACGTTAAATTTTTTAGCCACCGAACTTGCCGTTTCATTTGGTTTAACCTTGTATATAGGCGCATCTTCTTTTTCTATGTAAAGCATATCCCCCGATGATATTTCACCACAGAGGTAATTAGTTTTTATAATAACGCACGCAGGCACACAAAATTTATTTGATACAGACAACACTGTATCATCATCTTTAACCCTATAAAAATACTTTTTCATACTCTTATTATATTTGTTAACTTTGCTGAATAGAATAATTTATAGACAAATAGAAGGAGTTTTTATGCGCGGATTTTTCAAGACGGTTGCTATAGTTACGGTTTTTTCAGTATGCGAAAAATTTTTAGGGTTTTTATATAGAATTTTTTTATCTAGATCTATTGGCGCTGAAGGCATAGGTCTATATCAGGTTGCCCTATCGGTATTCGCTCTACTACTTACCGTATGTAGTTCGGGAACACCCATAACCGTTTCAAGACTTATGACCAAATATAGGGCGGAAAATAAACCTGACAGAGTTCATAAAGTTATAACTGCAGGACTTTGCATTACCGTTACTCTCGCTCTACCTATTGCTGTAATATTTTTTATATTTGCTCCAAGTTTTAGCTTTTTGTTTGCAGATGGTCGTTGTGTAAATATATTTAGAATTGTTCTCCCCGGCCTTGTTTTTACCTCCGTTTATTCTGTATTAAGAGGCGTATTTTGGGGTGATAAGGATTTTCTTCCTTACAGCATTATTGAACTTTTAGAAGAAATATGTATGATTATTGCGGGAATAATTTTAATATCCTTTGCAACCGATATTTATGACGGTGCTTTTAAGGCGGGCGTTGCCGTTTTAATATCTTACGTTTTTTCATTTTTGCTAGCCACAATTGTATTCTTTTTACGCAAAAACAAACTTAAAAACCCAAAGTCGGAATTTAAGCCCTTACTTACTTCAGCCATGCCCATTACCGCAATGCGAACGGCAAACTCTCTTGCCGTTTCTTTAGTATCTATTATTCTACCTATGAGGCTTGTTCTCGCAGGATACACCGAATCCCAGGCTATGACTTCTTTCGGCGCTGCCGTCGGTCAGGCAATCCCCCTTTTGTTTATTCCTACTACGCTAATTGGTTCTTTTACACTTGTGCTTGTTCCTGAAATATCCGAGAATTTTTACAAAAAACGCAACTTCTATCTCAAAAGAGATATAGAAAAAGCGTTAAAGTTTTCTATATTTTTAACAAGCCTATTTATCCCTGTATTCTTTGTCTGTGGAAGTGAAATCGGCATTTTAGTTTTTAACGGACACGAATGCGGAACGTACCTTACCGCAAGTTCGTTTTTAATGTTATTTATGAGTCTATCGAGCCTTACCACAAGTATGCTTAATTCTATGGGGTTAGAACATAAAACACTTATCTTCTACATAATAAGCGGTGTTTTTATGTTGCTCTCAATTTGGTTTCTGCCTGCCTATTGCGGAATTTATTCCTTGTTAATAGGTTTTACGTTTATATACGGCTTGACTACGCTATTAAACCTCGTGCTATTAAATAAAACCTGTGGTCAAAAACCCAAATACTTAAAATTTCTTATCTGTTCGATTTTAATGATTATTCCCACCATAATATTAGGGATTATGCTAGAAAAACTTTTGCTACCTGTTTGTGGAATTTTCTTTACATTTTTACTTTGCTCTATTTTTATGATGTTATTTAATGCTCTTTTGTACATTGGGTTTAACCTTGTAAGCATTGATTTTATAAAAAGCACCTTAAAAACAAGAAAACCCAAAGGAAAACCTTTGGGTAAACACGCATAACAGATGTGCAT
>JAZORG010000088.1:0-6421 GCA_045656465.1 Christensenellaceae bacterium | reverse complement strand
AGCAGTAATAAACAGATGTAGAAAGTATTTTGATTGTATATTAGCGCACACAGGACAAAATTACGACTAC
Source organism: Christensenellaceae bacterium (assembly GCA_045656465.1). GTDB lineage: Bacteria > Bacillota > Clostridia > Christensenellales > Borkfalkiaceae > UBA1259. The sequence goes on along the minus strand of JAZORG010000088.1, from coordinate 6,351 downwards.
AATTTAAACGGAGTATTTTTTAAGGATTTAGAATTAGATGATCCTGACGTATATATGAATGCTGTTGGCGACGATTTGGGTGCAACAATTGGCAACATTATAAATTGCTCGTATAAACTTATGGCAGAAATTAAACCTGATGCATTATTGATATTGGGAGATACGAACAGTTGTCTTTCTGCTATTCCTGCAAAAAGACTTCATATTCCAATATTCCATATGGAGGCAGGTAATCGTTGTAAAGATGAATGTTTGCCCGAAGAAACAAACAGGAGAATTGTAGATATAATATCAGACGTAAATCTCGCATATTCTGAACACGCACGTCGTTATTTAGCTGATTGTGGATTACCAAAAGAACGTACGTACGTAACGGGTTCACCTATGGCTGAAGTGTTGAGAAACAACTTGGATAAAATAATGAATTCTGATGTGCTAAATAAGTTGGGTTTAAGTCCTAAAAAATATATACTTTTGTCTGCACATAGGGAAGAAAATATTGATACGGAAAAGAATTTTACCTCACTTTTTACAGCAATTAATAAGATGGCTGAAAAATTTGATATGCCGATATTATATTCTTGCCATCCTAGAAGTAAAAATAGATTGCAAAAAAGTGGATTTAAGCTTGATAAGCGTGTAATTTGTCACGAACCTATGGGTTTTAACGATTATAATAATTTACAAATGAATGCTTTTGCAGTTGTTTCTGATAGTGGGACGCTTCCAGAAGAGTCAAGTTTTTACACATCCATTGGGAAATCGTTTCCTGCAATATGTATAAGGACAAGCACCGAACGCCCAGAGGCATTAGATAAAGGATGTTTTGTATTAGCAGGAATTGATGAAAAAAGTTTACTGACTGCGGTAGATACAGCGGTTGCTCTTAACGAAGATGGCTTGGTGGGAATACCCGTTCCCGATTACGTGGAAGAAAACGTTTCATCAAAGGTAGTAAAACTTATTCAATCATATACGGGCATAGTTGATAAAATGGTGTGGAGAAAAAATTAAAAAGGGCGATACACAAGTAGTGGGGGAAATATGCTTGTAAATGATGTTAGAAATTTAATACAATTAATAAGAGGATATCTGGGGAAAGATTGCAATTTACAAGAGGTAAATTGGATAAATGTTTTCAATGTAAGTAAGGCGCATAACGTTCCGACTATTTTTCATGAAGCGATTAAAGATAGAGATGACTTGCCAGAAGGGTATTTAGATATTGTAAAAAAACAGACATTTGCGGTTATAAATCAGCAGATACAGCAAGAATATTATCTTGATAAACTTTTTGAAGAGTTAGAAAAACAAAAAATCAAATATTTACCTTTAAAAGGATATATTATGCGTAAAATATATCCAAGACCTGATTTAAGAATTTCTTGTGATGCAGACGTGTTTTATGAAGTAGAAAAAACCGACCTAGTAACACCTATAATGGAGGGACTAGGATTTCATCTTGACCACGAGTGGATGAACGGTGTGGTTAGAATTGAAATGCACAAGAAACTGTTTGAAGAAATTTTCACCGCAAACAATGAGTATTACAAAGACGTGTGGCAAAGATTACTATTAGAAAGTGGGTCAAAATACAAGTTTACGGACGAAGATTATTACGTTTACTTTATTGCTCACGCAAGTAAGCATTTTTCTAGTTCTGGTTTTGGGATTAGAACAATATTGGACATATACTACTATAACAACGCAAAGAAACTTAACCGAGAATACGTTGAACAAGAACTTGAAAAATTAGGAATACTAAAGTTTACAAAGTATTTGGAAAAAATTTCTAGAATATGGTTTGGCGATGAGAAAAGTGACGCAGACACTCAAATTATTGAAACGTATATAATGGAAAGTGGAGCGTATGGGATAAAAAAGCATAACGTTTTAATGAATGCTCAAGATAAGAATAATTCAAATAAAAACGCAAAGGTAAGATATTTTTTCAAAAATATATTCCCGTCGCTTAAACATATGAAAACTGCGTATCCAGTTTTAAGAAAAGCCCCGATATTATTGCCTTTTGTGTGGGTGTATAGGGGGGGTAAAGTGCTATTTACAAAGAGGGACAGAATAAAAGACCTTTCTCAAGGAATGGCGCAAATTAATTCTAAAGACACGAAGAATATACAAGACATATTAAGAATAACGGATTTTCCCGATTATAAACACTAAAAAGTAAAAACGGTTTGAAATTTTCAAACCGTTTTGTTGTTAAAAAAACCGTGCATCTGAAATCGACAAATTATGCCGAAGTGGTAACATAACAGGTAACTCCTTCAAAGCAACCTTACATCACACGAATCTTACTGTTTAGTGCTGCTGTATTCCTACTCTGACACGGTTCGCAGGGACTCGTTGCATAAGACCTTAAAATCAACGCCCCTTATTAAGCGCAACCTTCCACAAAAAAGGCCTCAATCAGCATTCTGCTCCGCTAAGCGAATTGCGGACAACAGGGCATCGCTAACTCCCCGCATAGCACGGCAATAATATTCTAACTTAAAAAATTAAAATATGCAAGTAAATTTTCCATTAAAAATTTATTTTTCATAAAATTGACTTTACAAAATTGTCAATAGAGGATATAATTGTAAGGTAAAAACAAATAAAATGGTTTATTATGTCAAAAAGCAGATTTGAAAATTTTATTAATAAACCAAAAACATTTTCGGAGCAGGATATGTATAAGAAAGTTGACACCACATTAAATTTTTTAGACAGGGAAAAAGAGGTTTTAGAATTCTGGAAAGAAAATAAGATTTTTGAACAGAACGTAAATGAAAACCAAGGCAGTAAAGAATTTACTTTTTACGACGGGCCTCCTACAGCAAATGGAAAACCACATATCGGACATATTTTAACGAGGGTAATAAAAGACATTATACCTCGCTATCACGTTATGAAAGGCGAACATTGTTTGAGAAAAGCAGGTTGGGATACTCACGGACTTCCAGTTGAACTAGAGGTTGAAAAACTTCTCGGTATAGACGGAAAGCAAGAGATTGAAAAATACGGCATTGAACCCTTTATAAAAAAGTGCAAAGAAAGTGTTTGGAAATATAAAGGCGAATGGGAGAAAATGAGTGACCGTGTCGGCTATTGGGCTGATATGGAGAATCCTTATGTAACCTATGATGATAATTATATCGAGTCTGTTTGGTGGGCTATAAAGACTATAGCAGAAAAGGGGCTTTTGTATAAAGGACACAAAATCGTTCCATATTGTCCTAGGTGTGGAACGGCTCTTTCTTCGCACGAAGTTGCGCAAGGTTACAAGGACGTAAAAGACGTTTCTGTTTTCGTTCGTTTTAAGATTAAAGGCAGAGATAACGCATATTTCTTGGCTTGGACAACTACACCTTGGACACTTCCTTCAAACGTTGCGCTCTGTATGAATCCTAAAGAGGATTATGCGGAAATTAAAGCGGAAGACGGTGCAACTTATATTCTTGCTGATGCTCTCGTTCCATCGCTTTTTGAAAACTATCAAAAGATAAGCGTTAAAAAAGGTGCTGAATATGAATATGCTGAATATGAACCTTTGTTCGATTATGCAAAAGGGTCATTTAAAGAAAAGGCGTACTATGTTGTTTGCGACGGCTACGTAACACTTACCGACGGTAGTGGTATCGTTCATATTGCTCCTGCTTTCGGTGAGGATGACGCAAACGTTGGAAGAAAATATAACTTGCCGTTTGTTAAACTTGTTGACGACAGAGGAACGATGCTTGAATGCACTAGAGAACTTGCTGGTATGTTCGTTAAAGATGCAGATAAGGTTGTGATAAAAATGCTTAAAGAAAAGGGACTTCTCTATAAGGAATTGCCTTTTGAACATAGTTATCCTTTCTGTTGGAGATGTGATACGCCATTACTTTATTATGCAAGGTCAAGTTGGTTTATCAAAATGACTGCCGTAAAAGATAGGCTTATTGAGTGTAACAATTCTATAAATTGGATGCCCGAAACAATCAAACACGGACGTATGGGGAACTTCCTTGAAAACGTAATTGACTGGGGACTTTCTAGAGAACGTTATTGGGGAACGCCCCTTCCTGTTTGGGTATGTAATAAATGTGGAAAGATACACGTAATCGGTAGCAAAGCAGAACTCAAAGAAAAATGTTCAATTGAGGGAGATATTGAACTACACCGTCCGTATATTGACGACTGTACGTTTGCTTGCGAATGCGGTGGAACTTACGTAAGAGAAAAAGAAGTAATAGACTGTTGGTTTGACTCTGGCTCAATGCCTTTTGCTCAATACCACTATCCATTTGAGAATAAAGAACTTTTCGAAAGTCACTTCCCTGCAGATTTTATCAGCGAGGCAATTGACCAAACAAGAGGTTGGTTCTATACGTTACTTGCTATATCTACTTTACTTTTTGATAAAGCCCCCTTTAAGAATTGTATAGTATTAGGGCACGTTAATGATAAGAATGGCATTAAAATGAGTAAACACAAAGGCAACGTAGTTGATCCGTGGACAATACTTGATAAGCAAGGCGCAGATGCCGTTAGATGGTATTTCTATACAGGTTCTGCTCCTTGGTTGCCCTCAAGGTTTTATGAAGAAGCAGTTTCCGAGGCTCAAAGAAAGTTTATGGGAACACTTTGGAATACCTATGCGTTCTTTGTATTGTATGCTGATATTGATAAGTATAATCCTGCTGATTACAACCTTAAAAATTGCAAACTCACCCTTATGGATAAATGGGTGCTTTCAAAACTTAATTCGCTTGTAAAAACCGTTGACAACGGACTTGCATCATACAATATTTTCGACAGCGCAAGAGCGCTTCAGGCGTTTACTGACGACCTTTCTAATTGGTATGTTCGCCGTGGTAGAGAGCGTTATTGGGGACATGATATGGACGACGATAAGATTGCTGCTTATACAACACTTTATACCGTGCTTGTAACAATGGCAAAACTTTCCGCACCGTTCACACCTTTTATGGCAGAGAGTATTTATCAGAACCTAGTGCCTAACTTCTACAAGGATGCGCCTAAGTCAGTTCACTTGTGTAAATTCCCACAAGTTGATGAAAGTGCGATAAGTAGCGAATTGGAAGATGGAATGCAAAACGTTCTTGACATTGTTGTTTTGGGAAGATCTTGCAGAAATACTGCAAATATCAAAAATAGACAACCCCTCTCTAAAATTTTTATTTGTTCGGAAAGAAAGACTGAATTTACGGAGGGATTGCTTGAGATTGCTAAAGACGAACTTAACGTTAAAGAGGTAGAATATCTCAAAGATGCAACGAGATTTGTATCCTATACAATTAAACCTCAATTAAAAACGCTAGGCCCAAAATATGGTGCAAAATTAGGAAAGGTTAAAAAATTCCTTGAAACCTGTAATGCAAATGCAGTAGTAACAACGGTTAAGAGCGGACAGATATTTAAGACTGAATTTGAGGGAGACACCTTTGAATTTGCATTAGACGACCTTTTGATATCAACGACTAGCGCAGAAGGCTTTATAGCATCAAGTGATAAAGGTATAACAGTAGTTCTCGACACAACTGTAACCGAAGAACTTAAGGCAGAGGGTGTTGCGAGAGAACTTATATCCAAAATTCAGTCAATGCGTAAAGAAGCAGGATATGAAGTCGTTGATAGAATTAACGTAAATTATACAACTGATGACGACGGAATTAAGAGTGCAATGAAAGGAAACGAACTTAAGAGTGTTGTGCTTGCAGATAGCGTTGTTGAGGGATTAGTTGACGGATTTAAAAAAGAACTCGATATAAACGGCGTTAAATGTATTGTCGTTTTGAATAAGGTAAAATAATAATGAGAGTAGCCGAGTGGAAAGATTATACGGTTATTGCCACAGGTAACGGATACAAATTAGAGCGTTGGGGAGAAACTGTGCTTTTAAGACCCGACCCCCAGGTAATATGGAAGTCCGAAACGGATATGGACAGATATAAAAATCTATCCGCTAAATACATTAGAAGTGAAACGGGTGGCGGAAGATGGCTTATTAAAGGTAAAATGCCCGAACAATGGACGGTAAGTTATAGAGATTTAACCTTTAAGATAAAACCTATGGGATTTAAGCATACAGGTTTATTCCCCGAACAAGCCGTTAACTGGGATATGATGGCAGAATTAATAAAAAATGCTGGTAGGGAAATAAACGTATTAAATCTATTTGCTTATACTGGTGGGGCAACCGTTGCGTGCGCAAAAGCAGGCGCAAAAGTGTGCCACGTAGATGCGGCAAAAGGAATGGTAGAACGTGCCGGGGAAAACGTAAGGCTATCTAACGTTGGTGATGGAAAAGTAAGATACATTATAGACGACTGCAAAAAGTTTGTTGAG
>JAZORG010000087.1:0-3407 GCA_045656465.1 Christensenellaceae bacterium | reverse complement strand
AATATCAAAGGAAATTGCGTCGCTTACTAATAAGGTTAGCACCTTTGATAAAGCAGAACGAACGATAAATGATGCTGTTGAAATTATCGATTTAGCCGAAGAAGAAAACGATGAGAGTTTTCTTGAGGAGTTAGACGTTGAACTTTCTGTTGTGGAGAAAGTAATCGAGGAAATGCGCCTTTCCGCATTATTAAAAGGCAAATACGATAAGTTAAACGCTCTTTTAACTCTTCACGCAGGCGCTGGCGGTACAGAGGCTTGTGATTGGACGGAAATGCTTTATCGTATGTATATGTACTATGCAGAGAAAAATGGTTATGCGCTTACTGAATTAGATAGACTCGAGGGCGATGAAGCAGGAATAAAATCTGTTTCGTTTAAGATTGAGGGAGATTGTGCGTACGGTTATTTAAAAGCCGAAAAGGGTGTTCATAGGCTTGTTAGAATTTCACCGTTTGATGCAAATAAACGCAGACATACGTCATTTGCATCTTTAGAGGTTATGCCTGAAATTGAAGATGACGAAGAAATAAAAATCAGTCCGGACGAATTAAAGATTGACACGTATCGTTCAAGTGGTGCCGGTGGACAACACGTTAATAAAACCGAATCAGCAATAAGAATAACGCATATTCCAACGGGAATTGTCGTTGCTTGTCAAAATGAACGTAGTCAAACACAAAACCGTGAAATGGCTATGAAAATGCTCATCAGTAAACTAATAGAAAAACGTGAAGCCGAAAGAATGGAACTTGACCAAGATATAAAGGGAGAAATTAAAAAAATTGAGTGGGGTAGTCAAATACGTTCATACGTTTTTTGTCCTTACACGCTTGTAAAAGACCATAGAACTGGCTTTGAAATATCTGATGTGAATTCGGTTATGAATGGCAATATTCAAGGGTTTATTAACGATTATTTAAAGAAATCACAATGAGTTACTTTGACAGGATAAAAAATTGTAAAATTAAAGATAATCCTATTATTATGGGTTTTGAAACGTCTTGTGATGAAACTGCTGTTGCTATAATAAAAAATGGTAGGGAAATCCTTGCGGACGAGATTATTAGTTCAGCAACAGAACACGCTCGTTTTGGTGGTGTTGTTCCCGAAATTGCATCTCGCATTCACACAACGGCAATTTTAACGGCAACCGAGCGTGCGCTTAAAAATGCTAATTTAACTCTCTCCGATATAGATGCTTTTGCTGTAACAGAGGGCGCAGGATTGCTAGGTGCATTGCTTGTGGGTGTTTCATTTGCAAAATCTCTTGCTTATGCAACAGGAAAACCGCTTGTTCCCGTTAGCCACATAAGAGGTCATATTGCTGCGTCGTATTTAGCAGATAAAGAACTTAAACCACCATTTATTACCATACTAGCAAGTGGAGGTCATACTGCTATTGTTGCGGTTGAGGACTACTATAGACTAAACGTTTTAGGTAGCACTTTAGATGATGCGGTAGGCGAGGCTTTTGATAAAGTGGCAAGGGTATTAGGTCTTTCTTATCCTGGAGGACCAAACGTTGAAAAACTTGCAAAGCAAGGGGAAAATTGCATAGAGTTTCCCAAAATGTTAAAGAATTATGATGGTGGCGAATACGACTTTTCTTATAGTGGTCTTAAGACTGCTGTAATAAACTACGTTCATACCCAAGAAAGTAGAGGAATATCAGTAAAAAAAGAAGACGTTGCAGCAAGTTTTCAACATTCGGCAATAGACGTGCTTGTAGAAAAAGCATATAAAGCAATGAAAGAATTTGGATACAATACCATAGCAATTTCGGGGGGAGTAGGTGCAAACGGTCATTTGAGAGAAACGCTGTTATCTTTATCAAAAGAAAAAGGGTTTAAGCTTATTCTTCCAGAAAAAAGATATTGCACAGATAACGGCGCAATGATAGGAGCAGAGGGTTTCCTGCAATATTTAAGAGGCAACTTTGCCGATTTAAAATTAAATGCAAAAGCGGTTGTTCCACTAAAATAATTAAACTTTAGAGGTATATTATGATTAAACACGTAGTATGTTTTAAATTAAATGAGGGTGAAAGTCCCGAAAAGGCAAAGGAAATACTTTTAAGTATGAAAGGTAACGTTCCTATGCTTAAGAGTATTGAAGTTGGAGTTGATAAATTGCATTCGGCACGTTCATATGACGTTATTTTGGCGGTTGTTCTTGACGATATGCAAGCGCTAGCAGATTATCAAAAAGACGAATATCACGTTAGCGTTGTCAAAAAACATATGCACGAAGTAACCAAAACAAGCGTTGCTATTGACTTTGAAATTTAAGTTTTTAATAAATCAATAATGTAGTTTTATATTATTGTATAAGCGGGTATGGCGGAATTGGCAGACGCGCTAGATTCAGATTCTAGTGGTTAACAGCCGTACAGGTTCAAGTCCTGCTACCCGCACCAAATCAGTATAATCCGAACCAAATCCTTGTAACAAGTGAATGGTTCGGATTTACTTTTACTCTTTAATCATAATAACGGTAGGGATTTACGTTCCTGCCGTTTTTTCTTTTGGGGCTTTAGCGTAAATTAACCCCCAGTTCTACTGGGGGGATAAAAGACTTTAGTAAATAAAAACCTCGTGATATAATAGTGAAGGTTTGGCAACCACATCACTAAAAATAACAGGAGGTTTTTAACAAAATGAAGAACGAAATAAAACACACAGCACATTCAACATATAGATGTGAATATCACATAGTATTTGCCCCAAAATATAGACGGAAAGAAATTTATGGGCAACTAAAGAAAGATATAGGGGAAATAATACGCAAATTATGTAACGAGAAGAAAGTTGAAATACTAGAAGCAAATGCTTGCACCGACCATATACATTTACTCGTTAGCGTGCCACCTTACATAAGTATATCACAATTTATGGGATTTCTCAAAGGAAAAAGTACACTAATGATATTCGATAGGCACGCTAACTTAAAATATAAGTACGGAAGTAGGCATTTTTGGTGTAGGGGATATTATGTTGATACGGTCGGTCGCAATGAGCGAGTAATAAGTGAGTATATACAAAAGCAATTACAAGAAGATTATTATGGTGACCAAATAAGTATGAGTGAGTACATAGACCCGTTTACGGGAATAAAGAATAAATAGGCAAAAGAAAAGACAGCCACGACATAGTGGCTGCCCGAGATAGTGATGCGTTGTCAAATTTCGACGCCCGTTGACGGGTACGTCGGCAATGTACCCTTTTAGGGTTTGTGCAAACCACCAGTTCACTGGTGGTTTTGACTTTATTTTTTTGTCATTGTATTGATATGATGAATATTATTTTTTGTTTCCACTCATATTAAACATATGAAAAAAGAAAAATTGTACGAATACTTAAAAAATAATGATGAGCGAGAACAATTACACAACGAATTTATAAAAA
>JAZORG010000086.1:0-5899 GCA_045656465.1 Christensenellaceae bacterium | reverse complement strand
CTTTTAGGGGACGAACTCATTTATGCAAGTGAAAAAGATAAGCCGTGTATGAAAAGGCTTGCGGAAATTTTTGAGAGTACGGGAAAAAGCGTTATCGCTACAATGGAAGTTTTTGGCGACGACGTTTCTAAATACGGTAATATCGGCATTGCAGAAGAAAAAGACGGCGTTATGCAAGTTAATGCAATCGTTGAAAAACCAAGCATAAACGAAGCGCTTTCTAACAACGCAATTATCGGTAGATACGTTTTATCAGGCGAAGTTATGGGTATGCTTAAAAACCTTAAACCACGTGGTAATGAAATTTTCTTAACCGACGCATTAGACGTGTTGGCTACTCGTGGAGATCTTCTTGCAAGTTGTTTTGAGGGTATAAGATATGACGTTGGCGATAAATTTGGATTCATTAAGGCTAACATTGAATTTGCTTTGCGGAGCGAAGAAATAGGACAGGACACAAAAGAATATATTAAAGAACTAGCAAAATCACTATAATAAATACTCGATATGTACGATAAAATTTGCCCCGTGTGCGGAACAAGCCTTAAGCGGTTTATGAAAACTTATATGCTTGGCTGTCCGCATTGTTATGAGATTTTTGATAACGAGATAATGTCTTCCCTCAAGAAAGTGCAGGGAAAGACTTTTCACGTGGGAAAATCGCCTAAACTTGTAGGTTTAGACCGTGAACTTATTCAAGAATATCAAAGGCTTATTAAAGAAAAAGAAGATGCGGTTTTAGATGGTAGATTTTCTAAAATGAAAGAATTGTCAGAAGAAATTCTCAATCTTGCAGACGAACTTAAAAGGAGGGGAATACTGTAATGAATGCGTTTAACCCCGACTTATATACGGGAACAATTGTAATGTCAAGGGTTCGCCTAGCAAGAAATTTAAGGGGATATCCTTTTAGAGTTTCAGACCCTATTCAGGCAAAAGATATTGTAAAAAAAGTCAATAGAGCGCTCGTTAAATCCGATACGTTCAACCTCTATTTTATGTCGAACATAAGCGAAATAAAAGCAGAGGCGATGAAAGAACGCCACCTCATAAGCCAAAACTTAATGGATAATAAAACGTGCGGGGCTGCGCTTATCAATCAAGACGAAAGCATTTCGGTAATGGTAAACGAAGAGGACGTTATAAGAGAACAATGTTTTATGCGAGGACTTCGTTTAAGCGAAGCGTATAAAAGATTAAATAAGATTGACGATGATTTGGAAAAAAACCTTGAACTTGCATTTGATGCCGAACTAGGCTATCTTACCGCTTGCCCGACAAATCTCGGAACGGGAATGAGAGCATCGGTTATGCTTTTTTTGCCAGCATTAACAGAGGGCGGGAAAATCCCCGCACTAATAGAAATGGCAGAAAAAATGGGGCTTACCGTACGTGGGCATTACGGAGAGGGTAGCGATGCAGAAGGGTATATGTATCAAGTGAGTAACGAGGTAACTTTAGGCGTTTCCGAATACGATATTATTCGTGAAGTAGAGGGAACGGTAGAAGATATTTGCCGTGCAGAACGTGATGAAATGGAAAGACTTTTTGCTAAAAATGAATTAAAAACAATGGATAGGGCGAGAAAGTCTTTCGGTGTTTTAACAAATGCGGTGTTTTTGAGTTACGGCGAATTTTTATCCCACGTTTCGCAAGTTAAACTCGGCGCTATGATGGGTGTAATTGATATAGACAAGGTGCAGGAAATTGACGAACTTATAATAAAGACAAGACCTGCAAATATCTGTGAGCAGTATGGAAAAAAACTCAACGCAACAGATAGAGATTTATATAGAGCAGAACTTGTCGGTAAAAAACTATTAAAACTTAAAGGGTAAGGAGGTATTATGTATTACGAAGCATTTTCACGTAACGTAAACGAAGTTATAGAGTATGCAACGGCGCTCGCAAACAGATACGGTTGCAGATATATAGGTAGCGAACATATTCTCTTTGGGCTTATAAACGCATCTGATGGTAGGGCGGCGGCAATACTTAGAGAAGAGGGCGTTGATAATGAAAGGTTTTTATATTTGTTCAAAAAAACGGTAGATAAAAATATCGTAATAACGGGAAATATGTTTACGGGCAGAACAAAACGAGTGTTTGAAAATGCCGTGGAAATTTCTTTGCGTGCTCGTGCAGGTTACGTTGGAACAGAACATTTGTTACTTGCAGTTTTAATTGATAAAGACAGTACGGCGGTTACAATTCTCCGTGCGTTAAAAGTCAATATAGATGCCGTTATTGAGGGGCTTTCGGAAACGCTTTTTGAGCAATACGAAGAGGAAGAAGAACAACCGCAAAAAGAGGAGAGTATGTTCGGAAAATCCTTTTTTGCAAATAAAGAACCCGAACAACCACGCCAAAAACAGCAAGAAAAATCTTATAAAAAGGACGATTTGGGGGAATTAAGTAAATTTGGCGTTAACCTAAACCGTCAGGCGGAAGAGGGAAAACTTGACCCTGTAATAGGTAGAAAAGACGAAATTGACAGGGTTATTCAAATATTATCTAGAAGAACAAAAAACAATCCTGTTTTAATAGGCGAACCGGGCGTAGGTAAAAGCGCAGTAGTAGAGGGTCTTGCCCAAGCCATAGTAAAGGGCAACGTTCCCGAACTTTTAATTGATAAAATCGTGTTTTCTCTAGATATCGCAGGAATGCTTGCAGGAGCAAGATACCGTGGCGATTTTGAGGAAAGATTAAAAAAGACTATTGATTCGGTTAAACAAAACGGAAACATTATATTATTTATAGACGAAATTCATAATATCGTAGGCGCTGGCAGTACGGGCGAGGGCAATATGGATGCTGCAAACATCTTAAAGCCTATGCTTTCACGTGGCGAGTTGCAGACTATAGGCGCAACCACCATAGACGAATATAGAAAATATATTGAAAAAGATGCTGCCCTAGAGCGTAGGTTTCAACCTGTTATGGTAGATGCACCAAGTCCAGACGAGGCGATAGAAATATTGAAAGGTCTAAAAGATAAATACGAAAGTCATCACGGCGTTATTATTCCCGACGAGGCAATTGTTTCTGCTGTAACCCTTTCGGATAGGTATATAACCGATAGGTTTTTACCAGACAAAGCAATAGATTTAATTGACGAAGCGTCTTCAAGGGTTAGACTTGACAGTTATAATTCCCCAACGGAAACAAAGAAAAAAGAGGCTCAACTTGCATCATTAAACGCTCAAAAAGCAGAGGCTATGAGAAGGGAAGAACTTCAGCGAGCAATTAAACTTAGAGAGGAAATTGATAAAGTTCAAAAAGAACTTGATGAGATTAAAAATAAATCGGATAAGGACACGGGTAACAGAGAAAGACTTATGTTAACACCTGATGATATTGCTAAAGTAGTTAGCAATTGGACGGGTGTACCCGTTGTAAAACTTACGCAAACGGAAGCGCAAAAACTTCTCGATTTAGAAGACGTTTTGCATAAGCGTGTTATAGGTCAAGACAATGCGGTAAAAGCCGTTTCCGATGCAATCAGAAGAGCAAGGGCAGGACTTAAAGATCCCAACCGCCCTGTCGGTTCGTTTATATTCGTAGGACCTACGGGTGTGGGTAAAACCGAACTTTCTAAAGCACTTGCAGAAGCCGTTTTCGGTAATGAAGAAAATATTGTTAGAGTGGATATGAGTGAATATATGGAAAAACACTCGGTGTCCAAAATGGTAGGTGCGCCTCCCGGATACGTTGGGTTCGACGAGGCAGGGCAACTTACCGAAAAGGTAAGAAGAAGACCTTATTCGGTTGTGCTTTTTGACGAAATAGAAAAAGCGCACCCAGACGTGTTTAATATAATGTTACAACTTCTTGACGACGGAAGATTGACTGACAGTAAGGGAAGAGTTGTAAGTTTTAAAAACTGTATAATCATAATGACATCAAACGTGGGAGCAACCGAAATCCAACAAAAAGCAACCTTGGGTTTTGCTAGTTCTGCATCACAAGAATATGATAATATGTGCGACCGTTATATGGATGCGTTACGTGCAAAATTCCGCCCAGAATTCTTAAATAGGATTGACGATATTATCGTTTTCCATAAACTTGAAAAAGAAGATACTAAAAAGATAGCGGAAATTATGTTATCTAGTTTAAGAAGAAGGCTTGCCGTTTTAGAGGTTGAACTAGATATAACCGAAAACGCAATGGACTTAATTATAGAAAAAGGGTATGACAGTAATTACGGCGCAAGACCGCTTAAGAGAGTTATTCAACGCAATATTGAAGATAAGTTAAGCGAATGGATACTACGTGGGCAGTTGGTTAGTGGTAAGACTGTACAGATAGACGTTGTTGACGGTGAATTTGTTTTCAACAATAAATAAACACTCTGTAATCGAGCAATATATAAAAAATTGTGCTGTGTAAAAGGATTTTTCCATTTGCACAGCGTACTATTATATAGGGGGTGAAATTATGAAAATAGAAATTCTAGGCAGAAATTATGAAGTGAGCGAACGCTTAAAGGAAATTACTGACAAAAAACTCTCTAAACTCGATAAGTATTTTGAGGGTGGGAACGCAAGGGTAAAGGTTTGTTTTAAGAAAGAGGCTCAATCGTTAACCACCGAAGTAATGCTCGATTATGCAGGCAAACTCGTGCGTGCAACGGTAAGCGGAGATAATTTTTATGATAATTTAGACGTTGTTTTGCCAAAACTTGAAGGGCAGATAAGAAAGCACCGCACTAGATTTGATAAACACAGCAAAAATCTTGCATTCCGTGAAAGCGCTGTTTTTGAAACGGCAGATAGGGAAGAAAGAAATTCGCAAATTGTAAAAGAAAAGAAGTTTAAACTCTCGCCCATGACGGTGAGTGAAGCGATGGAGGAAATGGAACTTTTAGGACATTCGTTTTACGTGTTCTTGGAAGCAAAAACCAACACCGTTCAAGTTTTATATTTACGTAAAGACGGAGATTTAGGTTTAATAGAGCCAGAAATTTAACTTATGCAAACAGGTATATCTACAGCATCTTTGTTTTATCGCAAGCCTACAGAAGATGCGCTTAAATTTTTAAGTGAGAACAACGTAGGGTGCGCAGAAGTATTTTTAGAAAGTTTTTGTGAATACAAAAATGAGTTCGGGCAGTTGCTAAAAGAAGTGAAAGGGAAACTGCCCGTTCACTCTGTACATACCCTTACAACGCAGTTTGAACCACAATTATATTCAATAAACGAACGTGCAAAAAAAGACAGTTTTATTTTGCTAGAACAAACTATGTCCACAGCGCAAATTTTCGGCGCAAAGTATTACACTTTTCACGGGGGCGCAAGGTTTAAGAAAACGCCTTTTACAATAAATTTTGACAGGGTTGGTGCAATAACAAACGAAATTATATCGGTAACGGAAAAGTATGGTGTTACGCTTGCTTACGAAAACGTGCATTGGGGATATTATAATTACGTAGGATTTTTTAACGAACTTAAAAAACATTCTCCAAAAATAAAAGCAACTTTCGATATTAAGCAAGCAAGACAGAGTGGAATTTTTTATGGCGATTACATAAATGAAATGGGTGCGGATATCGTTACGGCGCATCTTTCCGATTATTCAACAGATGGAAAAATGTGTCTGCCTGGTAAAGGTCAAACGGACTTTAAGGAAGTATTTTCAAGATTAAACGACGTTGGGTTTGACGGAGCGTTAATTCTAGAAGTGTATCAAAACGACTATAAAGAAGAACAAGAACTTATAGATTGCTATAATAATATAAAACAACTTGCAGAGAGAATTTTTAATAAAAGGGTAGGTTTATAATGGTTAATCAAAAGATAATTCATTCGTTTTTGTTGATAGGACAGTCAAATGCGGCGGGAAGAGGTTTTGCAAACGAAGTAGAATCCATAAAGAATGAAAAAATCAGTGTTTTGAG
>JAZORG010000085.1:0-11464 GCA_045656465.1 Christensenellaceae bacterium | reverse complement strand
GTCCTGACGACAGTCAGGGCTTTTTGCTTTACAAAGGTATTAGGAAGATGAAACAAGCAGTAAACAACGGTTGTGTTACAAAAGTTAGACCAATGATTACCGAAATATATGTGTAATAAAGCGTGGCTATTTATTCCACGTTCCTCTTGACAACGAGCCTCTGCGAGTGCGTTTGATAAGGCTTAAGACAGCCAACCAAACCGCCCTTGCAGGGCTTATTTTTTTGCCTTTTGGAACAAGAGCCTAACACACTCGCTCTCATTGTCAAGAGGCTTTCGACGGCATAAACCTCCGTTCTAATTACTTAAAGAATACTGAAGAAATACCATTTATCATCAAGCCATTGTAAAGCATACCTTTCAATTCTTCTTGAACATTTAAGGGCAAACTTTGAGCAACTTTTGTAGCCTCATCAATGTGATTAAGAATTTCCAAGATTTTTCCGCTGTATTCATTATGGCTTTTAGCATATTCAATAAAAACGTTTTTAATAAGTGAATAGTAATATTGTTGCATAATATCCTCCTTTTCATATTTTGATATAGCAAAAAACCTAAAACTTACACCTTTTTGTGTTCGTTTTAGGTTTTTTCTTTTCTTTTGATTTTTTTTGTGCTATAATAATTTAAAAGGAGTTTTTATGAGCAACAAAGGATATATTTATATTTTAACAAATCCATCATTTCCTGATTATGTAAAGATTGGATACGCTGACGACGTAGATAGTAGAGTAAGGCAGTTAAATCGTTCTGAATGTACACCTTATGCATTTAGGGTGTATGCAACTTATGAAACAGATACAAGGCTTACTGATTTAAGACTGCATGCTATGATAGATAAGCTTAATCCTGACCTTCGCTCTCGTGATGAGATTGATGGTAAAAAGCGTGTTAGAGAGTTCTATTCTATGTCAGCAGAAGATGCTTATGGAATATTTGAAGCAATGGCTGAAATTCACGGAACAATGGATAAATTGCATAAGCGCACCATTTCAAGAGCGGATGCTAAACAAGAAGAACTAGCAAAATCTATTGCACGCCAAAAGAAAGAAAAGTTTGAGTTTGGTAAATTGGGTGTTCCAGTCGGTTCTGAACTAGTGTTTATTCACGACACGTCTATTAAGGTTGTTGTAGCAGATGAAAAGCGTACGGTAACATATAACGGTGAAGATTGGTCATTAAGCGCATTAGCGAAAGTCCTTTTAAAAAGAAATAGTACAGTTCAAGGAACTCTTCATTTCGCATATAATGGAGAAACTATTTGTGATTTAAGAGACAGGTTAGAGAGAGAAGAAAACGCATAAAAATGTTCGTTTTACGCTCAAATTGGCTCACCAAACAAAACCTAAATCGAAGCGAATTTCGGTTTAGGTTTTTTAGTATTTTAATTTGTTTTGCTTTTTTAAATATTAAAAGGTGTTGAATCATAAGCAAAAAAGTGTTATAATGCAATTACAATATATATTGAGGGTTTACTTATGAAAAACAAAAGAAATATTATACTGATAATAGGCAGTATTTGTTCTACAATTGCGATTTGTGTGGTTTTCGGATTTTTTGGGAAAGACAAAGAAGACGTATTCGTAAACAGAATAGTTGGCATAGTTGCGATTATTTCTGGAGTAGGTAGTCTTTTGGTAGGAATTTCCTCCATTTTTAGTACGTCTTTAGATAATGTTAGGGAGTATTATTCTACGGGGGACACGCCTGAAAAATCAAGGGCTTATGCTGTGATATTTAATTATAGATATATCAAGATGAAATATTCTAAATCCATATATGACACGGATTTTGATGAATGGGTAAAAGAAAACATTGATGGAAAAGAAAACATACTTTTCCCAACGAGCAAAAAAGAAATTTTAGAGGCGGCGGATATTACGGCAAACTTTTTTCAAATGTGGGGTTTATTGCAGTATAAGGGGTTTTTGCCGATTTGGGTATTTGAAACATCTTCGGGCTATAATATTTTGAAACTGCACGAGGGCATAGAAGATATTATAAATTTTGAAAGAAGAAGCAATCCGTTTTACGCTGGGCAGTTTACAAACTTGTGTTATAGAATATATGACAAGAATAAAACAGCCATAAAGACGTGTTTTGATAGTGAAGAAAAATATATTAAAAAAGAGTTAAATTTGAGCGTAAACCTATCCGAGCGTTCCAAATGGGGGAATAAAAAATAAATCTAAAACGTTAACATCAAGGGAAATCCTGGCTGGTTTAATACAACTTAAAAAAAACTCACACACCGTTTGAAGCGGTGTGTGAGTTTTTTATTACGTATGTTTTTCATAACATATTAAAGTTTATTTCTTTGGATTTTTCCACTTATTGTTTTAGGTAGTTCGTCACGGAACACAACCACTCTAGGATATTTATATGGAGCGGTGTGGTCTTTAACGTATTTTTGAATTTCTTTCTTTAATTCCTCGCTAGGCGTAGTTCCTTTCGTTAAAACGATACTTGCTTTAACAACCTGGCCACGCACTTCGTCGGGAACGGCTGAAACACCGCACTCTAAAACGTAAGGGAGTTCCATTATTACGCTTTCGATTTCAAAAGGTCCGATACGGTAACCACTAGACTTAATAACGTCGTCAACACGCCCAACGTACCAAAAATATCCATCTTCATCACGCCAAGCGGTATCTCCTGTGTGATACAAACCATCGTGCCAAGCCTCGGTGGTTTTTTCATTATCACGATAGTATTCTCTAAACAAGCCACAAGGAACTTCCTTTTCGGTATGAATTACGATTTCGCCAACTTCACCAGCGGGAAGACTATTTCCGTCACCATCCACAACGTCAACGTCGTATTGAGGATTTGCCTTGCCCATAGCGCCGATTTTAGGAGAAGTGCCGTAAAGATTTGCAATAGCAAGTGTTGTTTCGGTTTGCCCAAAACCCTCCATTATTTCTAAACCCGTTGCTTCCTTAAACTTATTAAAGACTTCGGGGTTCAATGCTTCACCTGCAGTAGTCATATGATGGATTGAAGATAAATCATACTTTGAAAGGTCGCCACGAATAAGCATTCTAAGCATTGTAGGGGGAGCGCAAAAAGTAGTGATATTGAATTGAGCAAACATAGGAAGTAAGTCGTTTTCATCAAACTTATCAAAGTCGTAAACGAAAACCGCACCCTCACAGAGCCATTGCCCGTAAAGTTTACCCCACAACGATTTACCCCAACCCGTATCTGAAATGGTAAGGTGCAGACCGTCTCTTTCGCAACAATGCCAATATTTTGCCGTTACGTAATGCCCTAAAGCGTAAGTATGCTTATGCGAAGCCATTTTTGGATTGCCTGTTGTTCCCGAAGTAAAGAACATAAGCGCTGCCTCATTGCCTTGAGAACAATCATCTGGACGCTCAAATTTTCCAGAGAATAGTACGTATTCTTTATCAAAGTCAAGCCAGCCTTCTTTTGTTCCGCCAACCATAATGAGTTTTTCAACTTGCGGGCATTTTTTTGCTGCGCTTTCAGCATAAGAATAAGTATCGCCGTCCGCAGTACAAACTATTGCTTTTACGCCTGCTGAATTGTATCTATATTCAAAGTCGTGTTCTTTAAGTTGATTAGTTGCAGGGATTGCTACTGCGCCGAGTTTGTGAAGCGCAACCATGCAAAACCAGAACTGGTAGTGGCGTTTTAATACAAGCATAACCTTGTCGCCTCTTTTTATTCCTAGCGAAGTAAAGTAGTTAGCAACTTGGTTAGATGCGCGCTTTATATCCTTAAAGGTAAATCTACGCTCGTTTTTATATTTATCAAGGTGTAACATTGCAAGTTTTTCAGGATATTTTTCAGCAATTCCGTCAACGATATCAAAACCAAAGTTAAAAGTTTCGGTGTTTTTGAATTGAATAGATTGAAGCCTACCGTTTGCATCTTCTTTAGTTTCAACAAACTTTTCACATACGAGTTTTTCGCTTGTTTTAGCATTCACGATGCTTTTTCTAACCACCGTTTCAGCGGAATTATCACCAGACATAACCACCGCCACGAAAGTACAATTTTTTCCGTCAACAGCAATCATGCCGTGGGGCAGGGAAGAGTTGTAGTAAATACTATCGCCCTCTTCAAGAACTTCAATGTGGTCGCCTACTTGAACTTTAAGTTTGCCACTTAAAACCAGGTCAAATTCTTGACCGCTATGAGTTGTTAAGTGGATAGGTTTATTTTGTTGCGCACTCGAATATTCATAGGTAACGTAATAAGGTTCTGCGAGTTTATCCTTAAATTTAGGAGCGAGGTTAGCAATGTCAATGCCGTCTTCTTTAGCCGTTTCTTGCCCTTGACCTTTTCTAGTTACGGTGTAAGTAGAAAGTCTTGCAGAGCTACCCTCTAAAAGGTCTGTCATATCAACGCCAAAAGCAAGAGCGCATTTATGTATAAATGAAAAAGGAATATCTTCTTTTCCGCTTTCATACGCAAGATATTGCTTTTCGGTTACATTAGTTCTCTCTGTCATCGTATTAACGGAAAAACCCATAATTTCACGCAACTCCTTAATTCTCGTTGCAACCTCCGATAACTGACTTAAAGTGTTGTTTGTGTTCATGGCTTAAAACCTCCTTGTAAATTTATATAATATATAAATTGAAAATTTCATAATTGGATATTTTTCAAAAAAACAAAAACCCGTCTCAAGATTTCTCTTTGAGACGGGTATAAATACTCGCGGTACCACTCAAATTACGGAAATTTTCCGTCACCTCTTCGGAATCTGCCAACTCCTATGCACTTACGTAGCATACACGGAAAGCGCCTACTCGAAATTATCTTTGGGACTTTCAGCTCGGAAGTGATAAGATTTCTATTAGTTTTTATCGGGATTACACCGTCCCCGACTCTCTAAAAAAACGCTTGATAGAATCCGTCTTCGTCGTAGCTTTTAAGTATTAAGTTGAGCAAATTTTAACACTTAACTAATTCTTTGTCAAGCATTTTTCATAAATTAATTAAAAAAATCTTCTGATCTATATGAATTGCTCTTATTCTAAATTTGTAGTGTCTTTGTCGTTGGATTGGGTACAAGCGTCTGTAAGAGCGACGTTTGTGTTCTTTTTGTTTTCTGCTTTAGTTAAGAGTTTGTTTAATAGTTTTTCTATTGGGGATTCTAAAAGTTTTTTAATTAAAAAAGTTAATATTATTGAACCCGCAATAGCAATTAACGCTTCTATTATTCGCCCTAAAGCAAATCTGTCGAGGATATGAATAAAAATAATTCCATGTGCAAGATATAGTGTATAAGAATAAGTGTCTGTAATATGTAATACTTTTTTCATAAAACTTGACTTGAACGAAAAGTCTTTTGTTCCAATAATCAAAACAGAGAAGAGTAAAGAGTACATAATTTTATTAGCCACTCCTAGGATCAAAAAGGGAATAGCAACGGCGGTAAAGCCAAATATCAATATATTAAGTTTTTCTTCTTTAATTCCATAGTATAAGATTATTCCCATTATAAACACTGGAAACTGTTCTAGAAAAGAACACCAGCCATAAAAAAATCCTTTTATAGACATAAAAGCAAAAACTAAAGACACGAAGAACAAGATAATACTACTTTTCAAATTTTTGATAATGCGTAAAAGTAACGGAACAAAAATATAAGCAATTAAAAAATATGGAATAGTCCAAGTAATTCCCAAATTATCCCAAAAATACGTGCCTGTTTTGGGTAAAATATAATTGATTGGAATGACATATCTAAACCACCCAAATTTGGTAGGGTCTGCGGGAACATCCTTAAATAAAAAGGTGTGAATTACAAAATAATATATTATAACAATATAATATAAAGGCAATAATGCAATTGCTTTTTTTGCGTAAAATTTCCATGGATGCTCTTTTCCATAATCATAAAATGATTTGGTGATTAAAAATCCACTTATAATAAAAAACAATTGAACACCATAAGCCCCAAAGTCAGTAATTATTTTTAGTTGGGGAGGAAAGCTCAATCGTTGTCCAAAATGCACTGCGAAAACCATTAAGCAGGCAATGGTTCGCCACATAGAAATACTTTGAATTTTTTTAGGTTGAATCATACTATAAATTCTCCAAAGGTTTTGTTTAATTTTATCACAGCATATCTCGTTTTGCAAGCAAATTAAAGTATGGATTTTTTTATCCTACTTTATTTTACAATATAAGGTTTTAAGAACTATCTATATGGTTTATGCAGGTTAGTTGTTTTGTATTTTAAAATAATCGTGCTATAATTAAAAGGAAATAAAAAAAGGAAAGTTTAATAATAGAAAATGAAAGAATACGTTTTAAGTTATTACCCAAGTTTTAAGTGTATAGCGGGAAAATGTAAACATACCTGTTGCGCTGGGTGGGAAATCAATATTGATAACCAAAGTTTAAGTAAATATAAAGAATGTGAGGGCGAATTTTTATCTGCCTTAAAAAAGGGGATAAACTTTAGAAAATCAAAGTTTATAACTGACAAATCAAAAAAGTGCGCCTTTCTTAACGAAGAGGGATTATGCGATATAATAATAAATTTAGGCGAAAAAAATCTGTGTCAAGTGTGCAGAGATCATCCTAGGTTTAGAAGTTTTTTTGACGACAGAATAGAAATGGGGTTAGGGTTTTGTTGCGAAGAGGCGTCTAGAATAATTTTATCCTACGAGGGAAAAATTGAGCCTATGCTTGTTAGCGACAATAAAGAGGGTGTAGAACTTAATTTTAACCAAAAAAACGTGTTAGAATTTAGAACAAAAATTCGTGATGTTTTGCAAGATAGGTCGGTGGATATTAACGACAGAATAAATATGATTTTAAAAATGTGTAATGCGCAAATTACCGAGAGAGATTTAAATAAAATATTAAAGACGTTTTTATCTTTAGAAAAAGTTGACAAAAACTGGACTAAGAGATTAAAAAGCATTAACAATCCGATAAATCAAACAACCGATAGTAATCTTTCTCATTATTGCGAACAATTTTTAGTAAACAGTATATATCGCCATCTTTCAGATGCAGAAGATACTATGTGGGTAAGAGCGAGAACTATTTTTTGCATAATTTCTTGGTGGATAGTTAATAGTGTAATTAAAAGCGAGAAAGATGAAAAACAAAGTTTTTTAGACCTTGTTACGGACGTAGTTAGAGCATATTCTGCAGAAGTAGAGTATTCTAAAAAAAATCTAATTAGACTTTATTCATTGTGTTATAGATATATAAAAATATAATTTTGATAAAGAGATGTTATAGGCAAAACAAAAATTTTTATATAGTTGAAAATAATAATTAAAAATGATATAATAAAAAACAGCTGTAAATAAAATTATTATAAAAGCAATTCTAACATAAAACAAGATACTAAAGATATAGAGGAAGTGGCAAAATGGGCGAAGAAAAGTTAAACAAATGGGCAGAACTGTTGTTCGACACGGGGAAAAGGAGCAACCTTATAAACTTTAAGGACACTAAATCGGCAACGGTAGAGGTCGTTTGCCCCGATATAGTTACACTTTTTTCAAAAGCAGAGCATTCTGCGCTTTTTGAGGTTTACGACCCCAAAATCGACGGAGAAGAGGATGAAGAAATAATAAATCAAGAAACTGTTGGCGAAGAAGAAAAAGAGCAACGTTTATCAAAAAAAGAGTATATAGAAAAATATTCGCCTCGTATTAAAAAGCATAGTCAGATTTTAGTTTATAACGCAGACTTAAAACCTATTAAAGCATTGCGAAATATCGGAAAGAAAGCCAAAACAGCCGTAGAAGAAACGGGCGTAAACATAGCGCATATGGCTTTTGGATTTATTAATTGGACGGAATCTGAACAAAAAGGGCAAGTTATGCACGCCCCCGTTTTGCTTGCGCCTATATCTATAGAAAACGAGTCTGCAATCGAACCTTATCACGTAAAGATTACCGACGATGAAATTATCGTTAACCCCACCTTTTCTTTTAAGTTGCAAAATGATTATGGAATTAAACTTCCCGACTACGAAGACGAGGGGATTATAGAATATTTACAGAAAATAGAAAGCATTGTATCCAAATTAAATTGGACGGTTTCATTAGAGTGTAAAATAGGGATTTTTTCTTTCCTAAAAATTAATATGCACAAAGATATACAAGACAATCGTTCAAAGATAATACAAAATAACAGCGTGCGTTTATTGCTTGGAGAAGCGCCCGTGCAGTCAATGGATAGCGAGCAAAGAGAAGAACAAGATTTAAACAAGTCGCTATTGACCTTGCATAACGTTGTAGATGCAGATTCAAGCCAAACGGAGGCAATAGAATTAGCAAAAACAGGTAAAAGTTTCGTTTTACAAGGCCCTCCTGGAACGGGAAAAAGCCAAACGATAACTAACATCATTGCAGAATGCCTTGCGGACGGCAAAAAGGTACTTTTTGTTTCGGAAAAGTTAGCCGCATTAAGCGTTGTTTACGATAAATTAAAAAAGGCTGGACTAGAAGAGTTCTGCCTAGAATTACATAGCCACAAAGCAAATAAACGAGACGTTATAAATGAACTTTGCCATACGTTGAACAAGCCTAAAAGCACAGTAGCCCAGCGTGCGCAAAAGGAAATTGACGACAAGGCAATTGCGCAAAATCAACTCAATTCGTACGTAGAAGAGATACATAAAAACCGTGAAGTAATAAATAAGTCTTTGTATCAAATATACGAAGAGGTTTCGGCTTGCCGAACAGCGCCTGACACACAGTACGTTATTAACGACATTCTTAAAAAGGGCGAAGATTACATTGCTCAAGCGCAGAACGTTTTAAGCACTTTCGTTCAGTATATTCCCGCAATCGGTTACGATTATCGCAAAAACGTTTGGTATGGTTTCGTAAACACCGATTATTCATATCAAATGATAACCGACCTAAAATCCGATTTGCAGTTGGCGGTAAAGCTTTGTTGTTGCATAGAGGAAATAAATCAAACGCTAAAGAGCAAATATTCAACGGTTACGCAAAACATAAGTCAAGCGTACGGTTTGCGTGAGTTTTTTTCGCTGTTAAAAACGAGCGAGTTTTTAACTCCAAAATTGCTTGACGTTTCCGTTCTTTCGTCAACGCTTACTATGGCAAAGGCAATGAGTTCGCTTTCTAAAGAGATTTTAAAAAAGAAAGATATTCTTGATCAAAATTTTGATGAAGATATCTATAAACTTGATGGACAAACTTACTATAAAAAATTATCAATCAACTATAAGAATTTGTTCTCAAGGCTCTTTAATAAGGAATATAAAAACATAATATCGCAGATAAAATTCTGTAGGAAAGACGGAGAGAAAACCAGTCGTAAACTTGCCCTTTCGGCAATGGATGCTCTGCGCATTTATCAGCAAAAACAAAGGGAATTTAATTCTTACGAGCAAAAGACTAAAAAACTTTTCGGTAGCGCATATAACGGCGTTACTACCGATTTTGAAAAATTGATAAATGAACTTAACACGCTTGTAAATATTCAAGCCTACAAGGTAGATTTCGGAGCATTCTTAAGGCTTCCGATTAACGCTTTTGAAGAGAACAAGGGGGACTTTGTTTTCCTATTCGAAAGTTTTGAAAAATGTCTTAACGAATACGGAAAGGCAGAAGAGCGGTTGTCATATAAATTTGATAGCCAAGAGTGCGCCGTTCGCAAAATGGCGTTACCACACTTACACGCAAAATATCAGGGTTGTCTTGATAGTTTAGATAAACTTGATAACTGGATTGAGTTTGTTAAGTTGTTAGGGGAACTAGACCGTTTAGAAGTGCGTAACTTCGTGCATTACGTAATAGACAAAAAGATAAACGAAGAGGACTTTGTTCCCGCCTTTACCAAAACTTTCTACACTCAATGGATAGACGTTATTTTACACCAGTCGCCCGAACTGATAAGGTTATCACGTATTCCGCACGATCAAGCGGTAGAAAAATTTAAGACAAAAGATATTATAAATTTTGAAATAAACAAGGCGAAAATCAAGGAGTTTTTGTCTGCGCAAAGACCGAGGCTTGATATGGTGGCGCAAGGTAGCGCAATAGCCATTCTACTTAGGGAAGGCGAGAAAAAGCGCAAACAAAAGGGAATAAGAGTTTTACTTGAAGAAATAGGCGACCTTGCCCAAACGTTAAAACCCTGTTTTTTGATGTCGCCACTTAGCGTTAGCACCTTTTTGAGTTCTAATATGCAGTTTGACGTTGTTGTATTTGACGAAGCATCTCAAATATTCCCTCAAGATGCAATCGGCGCAATTTATAGGGGCAAACAGTTAATTGTGGTGGGGGATTCTAAACAGATGCCACCCAGCAATTTCTTTAACAGTATGGCTGTTCAAGATGATGACGACGAGAACGAGGATATAACCGATTTTGAATCAATTCTCGATTTATGCTCTACATCTTTTCCACAAAAACGATTAAATTGGCACTATAGAAGTCGTTTTGAACAACTTATATCTTTTTCTAACAAAAACTTCTATGAAAACGGCTTGGTAACTTTTCCGTCGGCAAAGAAAGATGCGTTCGGCATAGGCGTTGACTTTTTCTACGTTGACGGCGTGTTTGACCGTACGAGTAAAACTAATCGAAAAGAGGCGGAAAAAATTGTCGATTTAGTGTTTGAAAATATCGAAAAATACCCCGAAAGAAGTTTAGGGGTTGTGGCGTTTAGCATTTCTCAACAGAACCTAATAGATAAACTCATATTAAAGCGTAGGCAAATAGACCCCTCTAAAGAATACTTCTTTAAGTCTGATAAGACAGAGCCTTTCTTCGTTAAAAACCTTGAAACTGTTCAGGGGGACGAACGTGATACCATAATATTTAGTGTTGCTTATGCGAAAGATGCGCAAGGTAAACTGCTATTTAATTTTGGACCTGTAAACCGTGAGGGGGGCGAAAGACGGTTAAACGTTGCTGTTACTCGTGCTAAATATAACGTTCAACTCGTTTCGTCTATGCATTATACAGATATAGATTTGACTAGAACAAAATCGGTTGGCGCAAGACTATTAAGGGATTATTTGGATTTTGCGGAAAATGGAGAGGTTGCGTTTGAACGTAATCAAGAGATAAACGTTTTTGAACAGCAAAATTCCGAGTTTGAATCAGAGGTTTTTGACTTTTTAACCGAACAAGGCTTTAGCGTGGATAGGCAAGTGGGCTGTTCTTTCTTTAAGGTTGATTTGGCGCTAAAACATCCTGATTATCCCGATTATCTTCTCGCAATCGAGTGTGATGGAAATACTTATAGAAAGTACAAATACACAAGGGATAGGGACAGATTAAGACAAGAAGTTTTAGAGAGAATGGGTTGGGCGTATTATCGAATTTGGTCAACCGACTGGTTTAGGAACAAGAGTTTAGAAAAGGAGAGTTTACTTAAGGCGATAGAAAGGGCAAAGCAAAATTATCGCGCTTTCGATAAAAAAGTAGAGAACGCAAATAAAGAGGTTTGCTTTGAGGAAAGGGCGTGCGTAGAACACT
>JAZORG010000084.1:0-5682 GCA_045656465.1 Christensenellaceae bacterium | reverse complement strand
TGGAAAAAATATGATGTTTTAAATCTTACGTTTTCAGAAGTATTAGATAAAATGGTGGAGTGTTATCCCGATCAATATGCGTTCAAATACACAACACTTGATTATACTAGAACGTATTCAGAATTTCGTGATGATGTGGATAGGGTCGCCGCTGCTCTTATATCTTTGGGTGTTGAAGCAGGTCATCACGTTGCTGTGTGGGCTACGAATATTCCGCAATGGTTTATTACATTTTGGGCAACGGTTAAAATCGGCGCAGTTTTAGTTACGGTTAATACCGCTTATAAAATTCACGAGGCGGAATACCTTTTAAGACAATCGGATACTCATACTCTTGTAATGATAGATAGTTGTAAAGATTCAAACTATAAGGAAATCATTGAAGAATTGTGCCCTGAACTGAAAAATAATAATTCTGGGCAACCGCTTTATTCAAAAAAACTTCCGTTTTTACGTAACGTTATAACCGTTGGTTTTGAAATGGAGGGCTGTCTTGAATGGAAAGATTTTGTTAAGAGGAGTTCGCTTGTTCCACTTGAAGAAGTTCGTCGTAGAGCATCAAAAGTTCAAGCTGACGACGTATGTAATATGCAATATACATCAGGAACGACGGGGTTCCCAAAAGGTGTAATGTTAACTCATAGGAACATTGTGAATAACGGTAAAATTATCGGTGATAGAATGGACATATCTACTGCGGATAGAATGATGATTCAAGTACCAATGTTCCATTGTTTCGGAATGGTTTTATCTATGACAAACATTATGACGCATGGAGGGACTTTGTGTCCAATGCCGTATTTTTCACCAAAATCATCGCTTGCGTGCATAAATGATGAAAAGATTACTTGTTTTAATGGTGTTCCGACAATGTTTATAGCAATGTTTAACCACGCAGATTTTAATAAGACGGATTTTTCTCATATTAGAACGGGAATTATGGCAGGTGCTAACTGTCCTCCAGATTTAATGAGAAGAGCCGCTGATGAAATGAATATGAAAGAAATAATCAGCGTATATGGTCAAACGGAAGCATCTCCAGGTTGTACTATGGGTGAAGTTAATGAGGACATTGATCATCGTGTGGAAACGGTTGGAAGTGCATTCCCAGGAGTTGAGTGTAAAATAATTGATCCAGAAACAGGAGAAGAATTGCCTGACGGTCAAAATGGGGAGTTCGTTGCACGTGGTTACAATATTATGAAAGGGTATTATAAAATGCCCAAGGCAACAGAACAAACAATTGATGCTGACGGCTGGCTTCACAGCGGGGATATATGTTGCAGAACGAGTGACGGATATTATAAAGTTACAGGTAGATTAAAGGATATGATTATCCGTGGTGGGGAGAATCTTTATCCGAGAGAAATTGAGGAATTTTATCTTACCCACGCAAAGGTGAGGGACGTTCAAGTTGTAGGAGTTCCTGATCCGAGATACGGTGAGGAAGCCTGTGCGTATATAATCCTCAATAAGGGAGAATGCTCTGACGAAAATGAAATGAGAGAATATGGTAATGCGCATATGGCAAAACATAAAGTTCCTAGATATTTTGTATTCGTTAAGGAATTCCCGATGAACGCAGCAGGTAAAATATTAAAGTATAAAATGCGTGAAGACGCAATAGAACAAATAAAGAAGTTAAAATGACGGAGGTTTGATATGGATATAAAGATTGAAAAAGCAAAAGTGCTAAAAGAAAAACCAGATTTTAGCAATCTCGGTTTCGGTAAATATTTTACCGACCATATGTTTATGATGGAATATAATGATAAAGAGGGGTGGACAAACGCTAGAATAGTTCCGTTTGGATATATTCCTATTCATCCTGCATCGACGGTTTTGCATTATGGCGCAGAAATTTTCGAGGGTATGAAAGCATATAGAACAGAAGATGGATATCAGATGTTTAGACCTAGAGAAAACATCAGAAGAATGAATGATTCTGCAGAGAGATTATGTCTTCCTACTTTAGATGAAGAATTTACCTTAAAAGCGCTTACAGAACTTATTACGCTTGAGTATGATTGGATTCCCGATCAACCGGGAACGTCGTTATATATTCGTCCGTTTATGTTTGGTAATGACGAATCTTTAGGTGTTCACGCCGTTCACAACGCAACGTTTGTTGTTATTTTATCGCCTGTAGGAAACTATTATGCTGAAGGACTTAATCCTGTAAAAATTAGCATAGAAAGTGAGGATGTAAGAGCCGTTCGTGGTGGAACAGGCTATGCAAAATGCGGTGGTAACTATGCTGCAAGTCTTCGTGCAGGAAAACGTGCTGCTGCGCAAGGTTTTTCACAAGTGTTGTGGCTTGACGGTGTTGAAAGAAAATACATTGAAGAAGTTGGCGCAATGAACGTTATGTTTAAGATTAACGGAGAAATAGTTACTCCAGAACTTACTGGTTCTGTTTTACCTGGAATTACTAGAAAATCTAGTATTCAAATTTTGAAAGAATGGGGATACAAAGTAAGTGAAAGACTTATCTCTGTTGATGAACTCATTTCTGCTGCAGAAGATGGTAAACTTGAAGAAGCTTTCGGAACAGGAACAGCCGCTGTTATTTCGCCTATAGGGCACTTGTTCTATAAGGGGAAAGACCACGTTGTGTCAAACAATGAAATTGGCGAGTTAACAATGAAACTTTACAATGAACTTACCGGAATTCAATGGGGTAAAAGACCTGATGAAAGAGGCTGGTGCTATAAGGTAAAAGTTTAATGGATAGTAAAAGAGTAACCGTTTTTATGGGGCATTACGGTAGTGGGAAAACCTTTGTTTCAGTCAACTATGCGTTAAAACTTGCAAAGAGTGGAAAGCCCGTTAGCATATACGACCTAGATATAGTTAATCCTTATTTTAGAACGGTAGATGCTAAAAAAAGGTTAAATGACGGTGGTGTGGAACTCGTTGTTTCGCCTTTTGCGCAGACAAACGTTGATATTCCTGCAATGAATGCTCAATCTTACCGAATGATAGATGATCTTAATAGGTTTGCAGTTGCAGATATCGGTGGAGATGATAGAGGAGCGTTAGCATTAGGGCGTTTTGCAGGTAAACTCAAAGAGGAAAACAATTACGATGCATTGCTGGTTCTAAACAAATTTCGACCTGAAACACGTGATATAAGCGGTGTTGTTGAAATCATTGAAGAGATTGAAAGAACGGGAAAACTTCCCTTTACTGGAATAGTAAATAATGCAAATATCGGCGAAGAGACTACTGTTGATAGTATAATTAGCGGATTACAGTTTGCTAAAGAAGTTGAAAAGCAAACGGGACTAAAAGTTAAATTTACTTCTGTAAGAGAAGATCTTATTGATGAAAAAATTAAAAAAATTGAAAATATAATGCCTATTGAGCCGATTAAATACGGCGAATGGCTATAAAGGAGAAAATATGGCAAAAGTTACTTTTGATGAAGAGCGTTGCAAAGGCTGTGGCCTCTGTGAAACGGTTTGTCCAAAACAAATCATTGCGCTTTCAAAGGAAAAAATCAACGTAAAAGGCTACCACCCTGCAATGATTTTAGAGCAGGAAAAGTGTATAGGATGCGCATTCTGTGCAACAATGTGTCCTGATACAGTAATTACGGTAGAGAAATAAGAGGTGTAATATGGCTGAAAAAGTATTGATGAAAGGAAACGAGGCGCTTGCAGAAGCGGCTATAATGGCAGGTTGTAAGTATTATTTCGGTTATCCGATAACTCCTCAAACGGAAGTTGCTGCATATATGGCTAAACGTATGCCTAAAGTTGGCGGAACATTCCTACAAGCTGAATCGGAAATTGCTGCAATAAATATGGTTATTGGGGTTTCCGCTTGTGGGAAAAGAGTTATGACAAGTAGTTCTAGCCCAGGAATATCACTTAAGAGCGAGGGCATATCTTATCTTGCAGGTTGTGATTTACCTGCGCTTATTGTAAACGTTCAGCGTGGTGGTCCTGGATTGGGTGGTATTCAACCCTCACAATCAGATTATTTCCAGGCATTAAAGGGTGGTGGACACGGCGATTATAAACTTATCGTTCTAGCTCCTGCATCTATTCAAGAAATGGTTGATTTAACGTTTAAGGGATTTGATCTTGCAGATAAATATAGAATGCAGTCAATGATTCTTGCTGACGGTACAATGGGACAGATGATGGAACCTGTAAGTTTAGAACTCGGCGAGGTTAAAGAATACGATAAACCTTGGGCAACAACTGGTACGTCAAAGCATGACGGTAGAAACGTTGTTAACTCACTTTCGCTTAATGCAACTCAACTTGAAGAATGGAATATAAATAGATACGAACGTTATAAAATCGTAGAACAAAACGAAGTTATGTTTGAAGAATTTATGATGGAAGATGCGGATATTTGCGTTGTATCATTTGGTATTGCATCACGTGTTGCAAAAAATGCGATAATGGAAGCAAGAAAACAAGGATTAAAGGTCGGAATGATTCGTCCGATTACTTTGTGGCCGTTCCCCAAGGAAGCACTTAAAAAAGCAGCAAGCAAGGTTAAAGCATTTTTATCCGTTGAACTCAATATGGGTCAAATGGTTGATGACGTTAAACTTGCAATTAACTGTTCAAAACCCGTATATTTCTACGGAAGAACAGGTGGTATAATTATGACACCAGATGAAGTTTTGAATAAACTTAAAGAAATTGATAAAGGAGATGCAAAAGAATGGTAGTGTTTGAAAAGACAAAAGGTCTTACAGATAATCAGTTGCATTATTGTCCGGGTTGTACACACGGAATTATTCACCGCCTCGTTGCAGAAGCACTTGAAGAATTGGGCGTTACAGGGAAAACTGTCGGTATAGCATCAGTTGGCTGTTCGGTTTTTTCTTATAATTATTTTAATTGTGATATGATTCAGGCTGCTCACGGAAGAGCGCCCGCAGTTGCGACGGGTGCAAAGCGTGCTAACCCTGACAATATAGTATTTACATATCAAGGAGATGGCGACCTCGCTGCAATCGGCACGGCAGAAACGGTTCATTCTGCAGCAAGAGGTGAAAATATTACCGTTATTTTTGTAAACAATGCAATTTATGGAATGACAGGGGGTCAAATGGCTCCTACGACGCTTCCTAATCAAGTAACGCAAACCTCTCCATACGGAAGAGACGTAACTGTTGTTGGATATCCGGTAAAAGTATGCGAGATGCTTTCGCAAGTTGATGGTGCGACCTATCTTGAAAGGGTAGCTGTAAACAACGTAAAAAACATTAAAAAAGCAAAGGCCGCAATTAAAAAGGCATTCCAAAACCAAATAGACGGTAAAGGTTTTTCGCTCGTTGAAGTTCTTTCTACTTGTCCCACAAACTGGGGATTAACTCCTAAAGATGCTCTTAAATGGCTTGATGAGAATATGGAAACATATTATCCGCTTGGCGTTTATAAAGATAAATACAAGGAGGAAAAATAAATGTCTAAAACTACTAAAATCCTTATTGCCGGATTTGGCGGACAAGGCGTTTTGTTTACGGGTAAAGCATTAGCTTATACCGGTTTAAAAGTAGGTATGGAAGTAAGTTGGTTGCCCTCTTATGGCCCTGAAATGCGTGGTGGTACAGCAAACTGTAGTGTAACCTTAAGCGATACACCTATTGGTTCACCAATAGTAGATAAACCAGATGTGCTTATTGCAATGAATTTGCCTTCACTTGAGAAGTTT
>JAZORG010000083.1:0-4069 GCA_045656465.1 Christensenellaceae bacterium | reverse complement strand
TATAAATATGCATTTGCATTTGGTAACGTAGGGTATTTTGGTTATCCGCTTGTTAATGCTATATTCGGCGCTGTAGCAAGGGCGCAAATGATACTTTTTTGCATTCCACTAAACCTTGCTATTTCAAGTTATGGATATTATGTTTTAACCGAGCCTGTTGGGACAGAAGGAGTTCAATTAAAGGAAAGTATTCCTCTAAAAAATAAACTTAAACGTTTATTTAGCGTTCCTATGTGTTCATCGCTTGTCGGCATTTCGCTTGGGTTACTTTCAAGTGGGTTAAACTTTACAATTCCTAAATTTTTTACAGGAATATTTACAACAGTAGGCAATTGTCAGAGCGCACCCGCAATGCTACTCACAGGCGCAGCAATATCAAGCGTTCCTTTTGGTAAATTATTCACTTCAATTAAATCGTACGTTATAGGTGCTTTGCGTTTGTTGGCTTTGCCTTTAGTATTTGGTGGGATAATGGCTCTAATATATCTTTTAGGTTGGCAGGACGCAAACTTTATGCGCATAGCATTCTTGGTCGTTTTATGTTCGGCAATGCCTATCGGAATGAATGTCGTCATTTATCCAGAATCAGCAGGTCTTGACAGTACAGAGGGGGCGAAAACTTGTTTTATTTCATACGTCTTGGCGCTAATTTCTTTACCCGCTATTTTCTCGGTGTTGATTAATGTATTAAATGTAAGTTTTTAAAATTGAAAAAAACGCATCAAATTGATGCGTTCTTTTTGTATTCGGTAGGGGTAACCCCTTGACATTTTTTAAATGTTTTTGAAAAATAGTTTGGCGTATCAAAACAAAGTTTTTCTGCAATTTCCTTTACAGAAAGTTCGTCCTCGCTTAACAGTTTTTTTGCCGTTTTAATTTTTAAGTCGGTGTAATAGTCCATCACACTTTTACCCGTAGCCTTTTTGAACTGCTTAAAAACGTACGCCTTGCTGTAACTTATTTTTTTGCTGATATCGTCGATAGATAGGCGAGAGAAAAGGTTATCTTTAAGAATTTTTATTATATCTTCTGCAATTTTGTTGTCGATTTGCGTATTTTGTAAAAAAACGTCGTTGCCTTCTTCGGTTTCGGTCATAGACCGCATGAGGTCAATAAGTAACATTTCTACAAGGTTTTTTATTATTTGCTCTCCACCTAGTGTGGGTTGGGGCAGTAATTTCATAATATCGGTATCAAGATTATAAAAAGTAATATCGTATGTCTTTTTAGCCACTTCTATTATATCGTTTACGTATTTAATTTGTCGGTGATTTAATTTAAGTTTTCTGTCGCTAAAAAATCTTATAGATTCAGAGGGGCATTCAAAAGATAGAACGAATACACCTGAATTATTTCCACTAGGAACGGTCAAAGCGTGTTTTTCGTTGGGTTTATGAAAGATAATTTCTCCCTCGGTAAGTTTAATATTTTTACCATCAGAAGAACAAATCACCTCCCCCTTTTTAGAAAAAACCATTTCCCAAAAATCGTGGCTTTCTTCCTTGTGGTGAAAGTTTCCCTCAACTTCTAAATAATGAATAACAACAATTTTATTTACGAGTAGTAAACTGTTAATTTTATGCTTAAAATATTTTTTCATAAATAGAGTATAACACAATATTAGCATTTAATCAAGTAGATTATTTTACTCTTTTTGTATATTTTTATCCATTGTATTTTTTTGCATTATATAATACAATTATATAAAAAAGAAAAAAAGGGAGTGAATTTATATGAGAATACTTGCAATTGGCGCACATCCAGACGATATAGAAATTGCTTGTTCGGGAACTCTTGCAAAATGTGTTAAACGTGGCGACACGGTAATAGTTTGCCATGCATCTAGCGGTAATTTAGGTCACGTAATAATTCCCCCGGATGAACTTAGAGTAATCCGTGCAAACGAAGCAAAAAAAGCAGGCTCACTTGCTGGTATTGAAGTAATATCAGGCGGGTTTGACGATTTAGAAATTTACGACAACAACCGTGAGGCTCGTGATAAAATGGTGGATATAATAAGATACGCTAATCCAGACCTTATCATAACTCACGATCCAAACGATTATATGCCAGATCACACGGCGGTAAGTAAACTAGTGTTCGACGCAAGTTTTACTGCAACACTTCCAAATTATGCTTGTACCGTGCATAGATTTACTAAAGACGATACACCTGCAAAGCTTGTTCCTATTTACTATATGGACACGCTAGCAGGGGTGAATTTTAATCCTACAATGTATGTTGACGTAACAGAAACGATAGACTTAAAAATTCAAATGCTTGCTTGTCACGAAAGCCAAATTGTATGGATGAGAGACCACGACCATATAGATTTTTGCGATATGGTAAAAACTTGCTCGAGATATCGTGGATATCAATGCGGGGCAGACTATGCAGAAGGCTTTACACAATGCCAGGTATATCTAAAGGGAACAACGGAAAAATTACTTCCGTAAAAAATTAAGAAATAAACGGAAAAACCGTAAAAATAAAGGAGAAAAAATTATGGATTTTAATTCAACAGTAAAAGGTAGTTTATTAGAAGGCTTCTATCCCGAAGGATGGGATTTTAAGAAGATTGACGAAATTTGTTCAAATGCACCCGAAACGGTAACCGAAAGGCAAGCATTCTGGAACAAAGATTTTAACCCGATTATGTGTGATTCACTTGCAGAGTTTGATGTTAAAATGGGTCACGAAATCGCAAACACAATTAAAAAAGCAAATGAAAAGGGTGAAAAACTCGCTTTCATTCTTCCTGTAGGACCTATGGGAATGTATAAGTGGGCAGTATATTTCCTTAAAGAATGGAACGTAAGTTGTAAAAACGTTTGGTGCTTTAATATGGATGAATGGGCAGATGCAGACGGCAACACCATTACAGGCGAGGCGTCATTCCAAAACGCAATGGAAAACGCATTCTATAATCCACTTGGAGAACTTACCGTTCCAAAGGATCACAGAAATTTTGCAACAAAAGACAATCTTCCCTCATATCCTGAAAAAATTGCTGCATTAAAAGCAGAGGGCGCAAAACTTATCCTCGTTTATGGTATCGGTAGAATGTGCCACATCGCATTCTGGGAACCTCAATTCGGCTCAGAATTTACAAGTGATGAAGAATGGATTAAGCAACCATACAGAATTGGTGCAAAACTTCACCCCTTAACGATTGAGCAAAACGCAATCACGTCGTTTAAATCAAGAACGAGTTTAGTTCCTTGCCGTGCAAACACCGTTGGCCCAGGACTTATGTTCCAAGCAGATTATGCAATCGGTGGCGCAGACGGAACGTTTAACCGTGGAATGCAATGGCAGGGTATGAGTTTGTGGATGACCTTGCGTTATGGTAAAAATAGATGGGTAACTTCATCTTTCATTCCTACCATTCCAGGTAGATTGTTCTTTGTTAAAGAACTTGCAGGTCCTTTAACACCTGATATGAACTAATATAAAGATGACTGAAAAAGAAAAAATGCTTGCGGGGGAATTATATTCCCCCAAAGATCCCGAACTGAGGAAAATGCATTTGCACGTAAAAAAACTGTTCGGTAAATATAATAAAATCAACCCCGCAAACGAAAAGAAATTAAGCAAATTATTCAAAAAGATTGTAGGAAAAACCGGTGAATTTGCTTATGCTCAACCGCCATTTTACTGTGATTACGGCGTAAACATTACCGTTGGTGAAAACTTTTTTGCTAACTATGGCTGTGTAATACTAGACGTAAATAAGGTAACAATAGGCAAAAATTGTATGATAGCGCCAAACGTAAAGATATTTTCGGCAACGCATCCAACAAAAGCCGAAGAGCGTTATAACGGCGTTGAATTAGGCTTGCCTGTAACAATCGGCGATAATTGTTGGATAGGTGGCGGAGCGATAATCAATCCTGGCGTAACGTTAGGCAATAACGTGGTTGTTGCATCGGGAGCGGTGGTAACAAAAAGTTTTGGAGACAACGTTTTGATAGGCGGTGTCCCGGCAAGGATAATCAAGGAACTTTAACAGGTGAATAAAATGAAAAAATTTATAATGTACGGCGCAGGGAACATTGGGCGTGGTTTT
>JAZORG010000082.1:0-7156 GCA_045656465.1 Christensenellaceae bacterium | reverse complement strand
TGCGCTTTTATACCCTATGCTAGAAACCTATTCAATAATAATATCAATGCTCAAAATCAGTTGCGGACTGCTTATGGTGTTGATTGGCGGTAGGTATTCATCTTTTCGTGATTATTTTATCAATGCGCTTTTATTTTTCGTTTTAACCTTTTTGAGTGGTGGGGCGATAATGGGTATTTGTAGTTTACTCAATATAAATTACAGTTCAGAAATGAGCATTGCAACAATATTTTTGCCAACCTATCTTTTAATCAAGTGTTTTATAAGCGTGATAAGATATATTTTTAGGCGAAAAAACATAAGTGGATTTACGTACAAAGTTCAGTTAGCCGTGAACGAAAAAAACGTTACCGTTAACGGATTTTTGGATACGGGTAACGCTTTATACGACAAAGGAGAGCCAGTAATCTTATGTAATTTACATACGGCTAAAAAACTTATTGATAAAGATTTTGCTAGGGCGAAGATAAAAATGATAACGGTAAAAACGGTAACCGCAACAAAAAATTATCCCTCGTTTAAGGCAGATTTAAAGATATATCTTTCGGACAAACCGAATATATATAAAAACGTAACCGTTTGCGTGCTAAAGCATATAGGGGATGGATACGACCTAATATTACACCCCGATTTAATGGAGGATAGTTATGTTAAAGAAAGTGTTTTTAAGACTAAAGAAGTTGGTTGAGAAATTTAAGTTAAACGACAATCTTTTAAGATTTATTGGAGGGGGAGAATCCTTGCCTCAACCATATTCGCCCGAAGAAGAGGCGGATATGCTTGACAAATTAGCAAGCGGGGAGAGCGGTATAAAAGATAAACTAATAGAACATAATTTGCGATTAGTTGTGTATATTGCACGCCGTTTTGAAAACACGGGCGTGGATTTAGATGATTTAGTGTCGGTTGGTACGATAGGGCTTATAAAAGCAGTAAATTCTTTTAATTCGGATAAGAACATCAAACTTGCGACCTATGCCTCACGCTGTATAGAAAACGAGATTTTAATGCATTTACGAAAAACGGTAAAAATAAAAACGGAAATTTCTTTTGATGAACCGCTTAACACCGATTGGGAGGGGAACGAACTGATGCTTTCCGACGTTATGGGAACGGACGGGGACGTGGTTTATAAAAAGATTGAAAACGGTGTGGAAACTGAACTTTTAGGCGTTGCGCTTACAAAACTAAACGACAGAGAGCGTGAAATAATGGAATTGCGTTATGGGTTAAAAGGTGGAGATGAAAAGACCCAACGAGAGGTTGCCGATATGCTTGGTATCTCTCAAAGTTACATATCTAGACTAGAAAAAAAGATAATTGTAAGACTAAAAAAAGAATTTTCCAAGATGGTTTGAATAAAATAGAATATAATCGTAAAAATATGCACTCTCAAAGGAAAAAATTGTGCAATTTATATATAAATATATAATGGCATAAATATCCGTATAAAAATTGTTGAAAAAAATCTTTTGTTATGATATAATACAATTGTTTGTTAATACAAACGGTGAGAGTGTACTTGGGAAAAGGTAATTTTCGGTGGATGTGCCGAAAGTTCTAGCAATTGATTTAAGTTCGCCGTTTTGCTCTTTTGCAAAACGGCGAGTATTTTTTTCAAGAGGCTTGATTTATAAATATCGTGAATCCGCTATTACTGCGGAAAAGGAGAAAAAAATGACAGAAGAAAAGAAAGTGTCCGGAGTTAAGCAATCCAAAACGTTATATGCGGTTGCGGTTTACGGATTTATCGCAATGTTTGTGATAATACTCTTTCCGTTCCTTCCTTTTTATGAGGGCAGTTCGCTTTTTGAATCGGGAATAAGAAAGTTTAACGATGCTGTTTACGGTAATCTTATCGTAACTATTTCAATGCTTATCCATTCAATAGCATTGATAGTTATCTTTATCGTTATGGTAAGTAAGATTAGAAATTATGGAGCGGGCGTAGGGTACAGTTTTTATAAACTGTTCAAAAACACAATAATTACTTTCATTTCGGCTATTGTGTTATTCACCTTAACTGGTAATGAAGAAGCCATTTACACAAGTTACGGGTTGGAATATTGGTATATAATTTTAGGCTTTTACGTTTTTGGGCTTTTTTTCTGTTTAATTGCTCAACTCGCTAATCCCACCCTTCGTCCGAGCAAGGCAAAAGCGTTATATTTAGTCTTGCGTTTTGTCGCTACTATATTTATTATCTATTTCATTTCGAACAAGGCTTCAAAAATCGTTTATTATATTATTGAAGAGCAAATGTACGGCTCATATAAATATTTAGACGAAGAAAAAATTAATGACGTTCGAGAAATTTATGAAGTTTTGAGATGGTATTTCACCATAAAATTAACCGTTATTACTACCAATTTGTTTATGCCACTCTCCGCACCTTTCTCATTTATGTATTCACGCCCAAAAAAGAGCAGTAAATTCAGTCCGCTCTATTTGCGTGGCGGTGTTTGCGAAATGGTGATATGTATTGTATTCTTCTTTGCGTTTACCGTTGTATCGGCAACCAACGAATTGCTAGGAATGTTGCTTTTAATGTTCTTTGCTGGTTTAGATATCGCAGGTGTAAAATTATATAATAAGTTTGTCAGTGAAAAAGTCTATAGACCTGCTAACACTCAAGAATTTAAGGGATTCTTTGCAAATAACAACAACGCAACGAGTAGCGTTGCTAACGGCGCAACCGCAACTACTACAGCGCAAAACGGTGAGGTTTTGGCTTGGAGGGTAGATCAACTTGTTGCGCGTAACGAGCATTTAGATTTTAAAGATAAGACCTCGATTGATAAAATGTGCGAGGATTTATGCTTAATGCTTAACGACGGCGGAATTTTGGCGGATAAAGAACAGGTTCAAAAAATACTCTCTTCAATTTTATCTTCTAAAGTAACCTTTGTAAAAAGTAGCGCAAGACCCGAAGTGATTAAGAACTTCTCTAATATAATAGCAGAGTTTTTTGGAGATGAACTTTTCTTTGAAAAACGCATAAACCCCGATAAGGAAGAAGTTGTTACCGTAAATTCCGAATCACAAAGCGTTCAAGAGGTAAAAGAAGTTGCTCCTGTTGTTAACCAAAACGGGAGTGAAGCGCAATCTTCAACCGAGCAAACAACTGCAGACGAAGAGGTTGCTGTTAAAGAAAACGACGGCGCTCAAGCGGAAAGCGAAATTAAAAATACTGAAAGTCAAACTAACGAGGAGATTAATTCTCAACCCATTACCCATCAGCCTCAATCAACTGTGGCGGTTACAGAGGCTCGCCCAGTAGGGCAAAATAAAGGAAAAACCGAGCAAGAAAAGGCTTTGGAAGAAAAATATTCGGTTGCAAGCGGAATGTTTGTTGCAAACTATATGAAGAGTACGTTCGGTATGATATTCGTGGACAACACGGCTATAGATGAGGTGGAAGATGCAGACGCAGATATAATTTCTGCAATCGTGAATAATGACGAGAATGTGTTCTTGGGCAAAAAGAAATACGTGCCTGAAACATCTTATAACGAACGTGGCGTTATGAAGATTGCAGATAATTTGAGATTGATGTATTTTATCAATGAACATAAAGACGTTAGACTTGAGCCTGATTGGATTAAATATTCAGCGGTATTAGAACTTCCCTTAACGGTCAACTATAAGGAAAGTGAGGGACTTAATCTCGATTGTGGAACTTCTTATTCAATGGTTAACCAGTCTTTGGAAGAAGCGCAAGATAATTTCTATTTAACCGAAGATTATTGGAGAAAGATAGACCGTTTGGAAGAATACCTAATAGAACACACAAATATTCGTTTTGACAACAGGTTTATAAGAATAATGGAAAACAATATCGCAGCGGCCATGGCTTGCGGAATGACCAGAATGCAAGCGCTTGATATGGTCTTAAGCGAAAAAATAATTCCGCTAGTTGCGACGGAGAAAGAAAAGATTTTAAGTGAGCACGATGCAGATTTCTCCTTTAAGTTAGACGAGTTGTTCGGGTTTGAAAACATTCCCGTTACAAAACAAGAACTTGTAGAATACGGTTTAAAAAAATAACAACGGTTTGAGGAATAGTCAATGTATAAAGTGAATTTATTTAACAATTTAATGGCTGTTGCCGACAATCCCGTTGCGGATATTATTTGGACGGCGCTTTCTAGCCAAATTGCCATTCTAATTTATGTGGTAATATTATTGCTTGCCGTTGTTACGTTAGTTGTCTTTGTTGTTTTCGACCACGGTCGCCGTGCGGAAGACGCAGAAGAACTAGGCAAACTGCGAGA
This sequence comes from Christensenellaceae bacterium, assembly GCA_045656465.1. Taxonomy (GTDB): domain Bacteria; phylum Bacillota; class Clostridia; order Christensenellales; family Borkfalkiaceae; genus UBA1259. The sequence goes on along the minus strand of JAZORG010000082.1, from coordinate 2,882 downwards.
ACAGATTAAAAATGGTAGTGCTGTGGCGACCACAGGTCAAACAGGTGCAGACAAAAAAGAAAAGAGCGCAAAGACATCTAGATTCTACATGCTAACGCAAACGGATAAAGAGATGAGCGAAAAGAGTATAAGCGGATTTGACGGCGAAATAAATATGGAAGAATTTTGCGAAAGATTCCGCAACTTTGCAGCGAGTAGATTAAAACTGTATTACGACATAAGAGAGATAAGAAGATTTATAGCGAGTTTAGCAGTATCGCACATAATCATAATGCAAGGTATGAGTGGAACAGGTAAAACGTCGTTAGCATACGCATTCGGAGAATTCTTACATAATAAATCGGTAATAGTACCGATACAGCCGATGTGGAAAGAAAGAACAGACCTAGTAGGATATTACAACGAATTCACAAAGAAGTTTAACGAAACAACGCTATTGCAAAAGATGTACGAGGCAAACTATAGTCCCGAGATATACATAACGGTATTAGACGAAATGAACATAGCGAGAGTAGAGTATTATTTTGCCGAATTCTTATCGTTATTAGAGTTGCCAAATCCCGAGGGAAGATATATAGACGTAGTATCAGATAAATGGGAAAATGACCCCAAATTATTAAAGAAAGGTCAATTAAAGTTGCCAGAGAATATGTGGTTTATCGGAACGGCAAATAACGACGACTCGACTTTTGCGATATCGGATAAAGTATATGATAGAGCAATGATAATGAACCTAGACAAAAAGACGCAAGTATTTTACGCAGAAGATACAGAGGGCGTAAAGATAACTTACGAAAGGTTCAAAGAACTAATAACAAAAGCGAAGAAAGAATACGGAATAACGGGCAGGAAGATGAGACAGATAAAAGAGTTAGACAAGTATATGATGGACAATTTCCACATAACGTTTGGTAACCGTATAATGAAGCAATTAAAAGAATACGTATCGTCATACATATCGTGTGGAGGAACAGAAGAAGAGGCGATAGACGATATGGTAGCGAAGAAGATAATGAGGAAACTAGAGACGCAAAACCCAGTATATGTAAGGAATGCGATAGACGGGTTATGCGCCCACATAGAAGAGGTGTTTGGAGCGGACAAGATGACGCTAACAAAAGAATACTTAAGACACCTTGAGAGAACTATTTAATTTGTAGGTAAAGTATGGGGCAGTTGAACCTTTATTACAGGGCGTTTAAGGAATACAGAAAATACACCCTGCCAGATAAGGCGTGTATAAAACAACGCCAACGCATAAAGCAATATACTTCTGAAACAGACAAACTCGAATCCATTAGAACGGTATGTATTATCGACGAGGCGTGGATTGAGCAGATTGAAAAGGGTTTGCCGTTTGTAGAAAAAGCAATTGCAGAAGAGCGCCAGTTCATTAAGAACGAGGGCGAGGTTTTGGATATAGAAAAAGTAAAAAGAGTATCCAAAGATTCGGTAGAACACCTTGCTCGCCACAGCGATTTAATAACGCACGTTCCCAAAGAGGGAGATGACTTAATTCCCGATAAAATATATATGGTGGAAAGGTTGAGCGATTACGCCGTTTATGAAAACCGCTTTTTGTATATGCTTTTGTGCTATATGCGTGATTTTATCGATTTAAGGCTTAAAAAGATAAAAGAACTTGGCAACACCTATAAGGCTAACACATATATAAAGAGAGATATGCTAACGCCTAACGGTAAAATATTTTTTGAGGGAAGACTAGTTGAGGAAAGCAAAAGAGACCCGTTTTCGACCTTTGACAAAAAGTCCTCTGCGCTTATAGCGAGAATTGAGTCGTGTCAGCACTTCGTTGCATCTTTGCTTAATAAACCGCTTATGGAAATGGTGTCTAAAACACCGATGATAAAACCACCGATTACAAAGACAAACGTGCTTAAAATGAACATAAAGTTCAAAAACTCGGTTGCGCTTTATGAATATCTTTCGGCTTATCAAGGCCCAGGATATCAAATTATTGAAAATAAGAAGACGTTTAGTCCTTTTTCAGATGAGTTGATTGACGACCTTTCTGAAATTATTAACTTGACCTCGTTTATTACTTACGAATACGGTAACGATTTAGCGAGCGTGCTAAAAACCGAATACGACGTGGAAGAGGAAGAGATAAAAGAAAAGGCTCGCTTAAAGAAAATCAAAGAGATAGAACAACTAAAAGTTAAACTTTCTAACGGTGAGATTAACGCTGAAGAATATCTTTATTCTTTAGAGAAAGTTTTAGAAGAGTTAAAAACAGAGCATCAGCGATTGAAAACGTGCGAGAATGAACTTGGTATATTGAAAAACAAGCACGAAGACTTAAAACAAGAAAAGAAAGAATTAAACAGAAAACTTTCCGAGGTTGAAGTTGAGAGTGAGCAAAAGAGTGCTAAAATAGAGCAGATGACGTTAGAACACGAGCAAGCGCTTGTTAACGCCGAGGAAAAACGTCTTGCCGATTTAGAAACGCAGGCTCACGATATGAATGAAGAGTTCAATAAAAAGACCCGCCAAAGAGAAGAAGAATTTAATAACCAGATGAACGAGGCTAAAGGGCAGGCGGATGAACAATATAAAAAACTTCAAGAGGAATTTGAAGAGATAAACAAGAAAAAAGACCTAATAAGCGCAGAATTGCATGCAGTTAAGGGCAGTAAAGGGCTTATGGAGGAAGAGGACTTCAATTCAGAAGAGAAATTCAACGAACTAGAAAGCGAACTTATTGCATTTTACGATATGTTCGTAAGCAAGTGGCAACAAGCCAAAAAACAGATAAGACAAGACGTCTTGTGGAAGAAATTTAAAAAAATCCGTGAGAAACTCGAACGGGATAAAGGTTAAAAATGAACAAAAACAAACGTGGTGGATTTAAATATTATATA
>JAZORG010000081.1:0-18021 GCA_045656465.1 Christensenellaceae bacterium | reverse complement strand
AAGATTGTCTATCGACTTATTAAAAAAATATGTTATAATATTTATAACATAATGTAAAAAAGGAGATAGATATGGAAGTAGGGTTAAATCTTTTTTCAATAAAAACACTTATTTCAACAGAAAAAGACTTTATTCAAACAGCGTTAAAGTTAAAAGAAATGGGCTATTCGTATATGCAATTTTCGGGTGTGCCGTATGATCCTAAACTTATTAAAAAAGTAATCGAAGAAAGCGGATTACCGATAGTTTTAACGCATATTCCAATGAATTTATTGTTAGACTCTCCCGAAAAATTGGTAGAGGAACATTTATCTTTCGGCTGTAAAAATATAGGGTTAGGCGCAGTAACGCAAGATGCTACGAAAACGCCTGATTTATGGCGCAAAAAAATAGAAGAACTTTCCCTTGTGGCAGAGCGTATAGCAAAGGCTGGGGGTAAGTTCTTTTATCATCATCATTCGTTTGAGTTTATAAAGTGGGAAGACGGTAAAACGGTTCTGGACTATATGATAGAAAATGCTCCCAATATAAGCTTTACTCTAGATTCTTATTGGTTGCAACACGGTGGGCAGAATCCCATAGACTTTGCGGATAAAGTTAAGGGGAGAATGGAATGCGTGCATCTTAAAGACTATATGATGGAGATAGATAAAGAAAACATATTTCAGTCAAAGCCAAAATTTGCGCCAGTTGGAGCAGGGCTTATTGATTTTAATAAACTAATTCCAAAATGGAAAGAATTTGGAGCGAAATATTTTATTGTAGAACAAGACGATGCTTGTCAATATCCCGATCCGTTAGAACAAGTTAAGATTAGCATTGAAAATTTAATGAAAATATAAAAGGAGAATATATAATGGAAAAAATTAAATTCGGAATAATAGGTTTAGGTAATCAAGGAAGACACTATACATTAAACCTTTTTGATAAAGGGCAGATAGAAAACGGCGTTGTTAGTGCTGTTTGTGATATCAATCCTGTAAAAATTGAAAAGTTTTTACAAGACACCGTAAATAAAAACGTTGTGTGTTTTTCAGATTATAAAGAGATGTTAGACAGCGGTTTATGTGACGTTGTAATGGTTGAAGTTCCGCACTATCAACACCCAGAAATAGTTATAGAATGCTTAAATAGAGGAATAAACGTAATTTGCGATAAGCCTGCTGGTGTTTACACCAAACAGGTTAGAGAAATGAACGAAGTAGCGAAGAAAAGTAAAGCAAAATTCGGTATGTTATTTAACCAACGTACAAATTGCGTTTATAGAAAGATGAAAGAAATTATTGCGGACGGCGGAATAGGTGATATACAGCGTGTAACTTGGATTATAACCGATTGGTATAGAACTCAACAATATTACGATTCGGGTAGTTGGAGAGCAACTTGGGAAGGCGAAGGTGGTGGCGTTTTAATAAATCAATGTCCTCACCAAATAGATTTAGTTCAATGGGTGGTTGGAAAAATGCCTAGTAAAGTAAGAGGTTTTTGTCATTACGGAAAATGGCACGATATAGAAGTTGAAGACGACGTTACTGCATATTTTGAATACGACAACGGCGCAACAGGTGTATTTATAACAACTACAGGTGAAGTTCCTGGTACAAACCGTTTTGAAGTTTCTGGAACAAAAGGAAAACTTCTTTGTGAAAACAATAAACTTTTCTGGTATAAAAACGATAAGGACAGTTTGGAGTTCTCAAAGAAGGCTAATCAAAGTTTTGGTGGAGTATTATGTGAAAAGATTGAGGTGGAAACGGATGGTAAAAATCCGCAACACGCAGGAATAATCAACAACTTTGCAAATGCGCTTTTGGGGCTAGAGGAATTCTTTGTTGACGGAGTTGAGGGAATAAACGGCGTTGAACTTATGAATGCAATGGAACTTTCCGGTTGGAAAGGCGGTGCGCCCGTATCAATTCCTGTCAATGAAGAAGAATATATTAAAGAACTTAACGAAAGAAGAAAAACTTCAAGATTTAAGGAAGTTGACGACAACAAAGTAGCGGATACAAGGGGTACTTTTTAAGGAGACAATAAATGAAAACCGCAGTCGTTGGAATAGGTATTATAGGCAAAGTGCATTTAGACGTGTTAGACGAATTAGGAGTAACGCCAGTAGCTGTTTGCGATATAAATGAAAACAAGATAAAAGATATTACTCAATCGGAAAAATATACCGATTATTTAACGATGTTAGATAGCGCAAAGCCTGAAATTGTTCACATTTGCACGCCACATTACTTACACGCAGATATGATAATAGAAGCGTTAAATAGAAATATTAACGTTCTATGCGAAAAACCACTTTGTATAAAGGTCGAAGATATAGATAGGATTATCGATGCGGAAAAGAAATCTAAAGCACAACTTGGCGTATGTCATCAAAATAGGTACAATCCTGAAAACGTGTATGTAAAAGAGTATATTAAAGACAAAAAAGTGTTGAGTGGATACGGTACGGTTATTTGGGAAAGGGGAGCCGACTATTATGCTCAAGACGCTTGGCGTGGAAAATGGGAAACAGAGGGCGGCGGAACGCTGATAAACCAAGCGTTACATACGTTAGACCTTATGCAATGGTTTGTAGGTTTTCCGCAAGAAGTCAAAGCCACCGTTTCAAATTTAACCCTTAAAAACGAGATAGAAGTTGAAGACACCGCAAGCGTTCTATGCTCGGGCAATGCTAATTTTTCTTTCTATTCAACAAATGGTTCAAAAGCCAATTTCCCTGTAACGGTAACGTTGAGGTTAGAAAATGAAATAATGAGTATATTTGACGGAAAAGTCGTAACAGATAGTCAAACGAAGAACTTTAAAAAGAATACGGCAATATACGGCAAAAACTGTTACGGAACAGGTCATTTTGGGCTTATAAAAGATTTTTACGATTGCGTAGAAACAGGTAGGAAGTTCCTAATTGACGGAAGTGAGGCTTCAAAAGTAATAAGAATAATTTTAGCCACTTACAAAAGTAATGGCGTAACGATAAAATTATAAGGAGAAACTAATTATGCAGATGACATTCCGTTGGTACGGAGAAGGAAACGATAAAATTTCCCTTCAAGACATTAAGCAAATTCCCGGTGTAAAAGGAATAGTTTGGGCACTTCACGATAAAATGCCTGGTGAAATATGGCAAGAAGAGGAAATTGCAAAAGTAAAAGAACAATGCGATAAATATGGGTTTAATATTGACGTGGTTGAATCAGTTAACGTTCACGACGATATAAAAATCGGTTTACCGACAAGAGATATGTACATAGAAAATTATAAAACCACCATTAAAAACCTTTCAAAATATGGTGTAAAAGTAATTTGCTATAACTTTATGCCTATTTTCGACTGGACAAGGTCGGATTTGTTCCACCCTGTAGGGGACGGCTCAACAGCGCTCTTCTATCAGAAGAATATGATTCAAGACGACTATAACGCAATGGCAAAATATATTCTCGATTTTACTGAAAAATATAATATGTCTTTCCCTGGTTGGGAACCTGAACGTATGGCAAAACTCGACGAATTGTTTAAGGCTTATGAGGGCGTTACAAAAGAAAAACTTTGGGAAAACCTCAAATATTTCTTGGAGGCGCTTATGCCAACTTGTGAGGAGTGCGATATAAAAATGGCAATCCATATGGATGATCCACCGTGGGACATTTTCGGACTTCCAAGATTGCTTGTTGACGAGGAAAGTATTGACAGATTCTTAAAGATGGTTGATAATCCCTATAACTGCTTAACACTCTGTTCGGGAAGCCTCAATGCAAACCCTAAAAACAACGTTGCAAAAATTGTAAGAAAACATTGTGATAGAATAGCGTTTGCGCATATTAGAAACGTTAAACACTTTGAAAACGGAGATTTTTCAGAGGCTAGTCACAGGGATTGTGATGGTGATACGGGAATAATAGAAATTTTAAGAGCGTATCACGAGGGTGGTTTTGACGGGTATATTCGTCCTGACCACGGTAGGCACTTGTGGGGTGAAAAGGCAGGTACTGTTCGCCCAGGATATGGTTTATACGATAGGGCGCTCGGGATAATGTATATGAACGGCGTTTGGGATTTACTCGATAGATTAAAATCAGAAAAGAATTAACAAAAGGAGAAAAATGATGTTTAAGGTAGATTTAAGTAACAAAGTAATTGCAATAACCGGTGCAGGTGGGATTATCTGCAGTGAATTTGCAAAAAAATTAGCAGAAAACGGAGCAAAAGTTGCGCTTTTAGATATTAACTATGACGCGGCAAAAAAATACGCTGACGAAATAGGTGAAAACGCTTTAGCAGTAAAATGTAATTGTCTTGACAAGAACAGTATAATCGAGGCAAAAAAAGAAATAAATGCAAAGTTCGGTGCAGTAAACTTTTTAATCAACGGTGCAGGTGGAAACAATCCTAAAGCAACTTGTGATAATGAAACAATGACCCCCGACCTTGAGGGAGTAAAGGACTTCTTTGCTCTTGATGAAAGTGGATTAAAGTTTGTGTTTGATTTAAATATTACAAGCGCATTTTTAGTTACTCAAGTTTTTGCAACCGATATGATTAAAACGGGTGGAAATATCATAAACATTTCAAGCATGAACGCATACAGACCTCTTACAAAAATTCCTGCGTACAGCGCAGCGAAAGCAGGTATATCCAACTTTACGCAATGGCTTGCAGTTCATTTTGCGCCTTGTAACATCCGTTGCAATGCGATTGCTCCTGGATTTTTCGTAACAAATCAAAATAGAGGACTTCTTTTCAATCAAGACGGCACACCTACGGCAAGAACGGGTAAAATTTTAGCTGCAACGCCTATGAAGAAATTCGGTGAAATATCTGACCTTTTAGGTGCGCTTTTGTGGCTTGCAGACGACGAGGCTAGCGGATTTGTAACAGGAACTGTTATTCCTGTTGACGGCGGGTTCTCTGCATATAGTGGCGTGTAATTTTTATAAAAAAAAGAGTTTGCATTAGATTTATGCAAACTCTTTTTTAATCTTTCATACTGTCGGGTGACGAAAAACCGTTGCTCGATTTTTTTCTTCTTTTGTTAAGCAATATTTTTGCAACAAAGGGAACAAGGGGAATAAGTAATCTTCTGTATAAATGCACTTTTTTGCAATACTTAAGATGCTTAACATCTTCGGTAATATATTCAATTATTTTGTTTATTGCAAGGGGATTGTCGTATCTGCCTTTTTTTATGTAGTAAAGTATTTCACAGGTTAGTGCTGCTCGGATTGAATGCGCATAGTGTATTGCAAAGATAGAGTTGTTAGTAGCGTCTTTAATAATATTATTTAGACTGTAATAAGCGTCTAATTTTTTTTCTACATTTAATCCGTGAACAAGGCTTGATTTTCTTTGCACATAAAAATATGATACGTAATCGGAATATACTGTCAAAACGCAATTTTTCAAGTATTTGTAGTTGAATAAACTATCCTCATTATATCCGCAAACTTCAATAAAAGAAAGGTCGTTATTCTTAATTATGTCCAAACGGTAAAGTTTGTTCCAAACGGAAAATTCAAATTTTTTTTGAGATAAAAATTGAGTAACAGCCTCTTTATTGTCATAAACGGAGGTTTTATCTTTTAAGGGACGTTTAAATAAATGTTTTGAAAAATCCTTTTTTTCATTTACCTTTTTGAATGCGCAAATAGATAAATCTGCTCGGTGTTTTTCTGCAACAGTAACTAAATTTTCTATATGAAATGGGGATACAATATCGTCGCTGTCAATAAAAGCAATATATTTACCCGTGGCGAATTTCAAGCCCATATTTCTTGCGGATGAAACGCCTTTATTCTTATTTTTTATTAAGAAAAAAGAGGGGTTGCGTTCGCAAAAATCCTCAATAATTTTTATTGTATTGTCCAAACTGTGATCGTCAATTAACAATACTTGCAAATTTTTATACGTCTGATTTTCAATGCTTTTTAATGTGTTAGCAAGGTGTTTTTCCGCATTAAAACAGGGAATGATCACCGTAACAAAAACTTCATCACAGTTTAACATTTAACAAATAGATCCTTTAACAGTTTAATCACAATTTCTTTCATAACAAAATAGTCAATATAGTCGTGTTTATCAAAGACATATTCATGAGAAAAAGACTGTATTATATCCATAGCAATGTGTATTTTTTCTATGGAATTATCAATGTTTGCGCCAAGTATTAAAAGTTTATCAGCAATCTCTAATGTCATTTTGTCTTCAAGCGCAATAAACTGAGTGTTTACAGCCTCGTCAGAACTTGCAAGCGAGTGTAAAACCTCGTGCATTTTACGGTTATTTTTGTGCGTTTTGATAGCCTGATCAATAAGTTTAGAAAAAAGCACGTCAAAGTCGATAGGTAATGTCATTTTATCAAAAAGCTTAAAAAACGGGTCAAACGCTTTGTTTATATATAGTTCTAAAACGCAAATCAAGATATCACGTTTATCTTGAAAATATCCGTAAACAATGCCTGTGGAAACCCCTGCGTGCTTTGCAATTTCAGCAGTGTTTGTTCCGTAATAACCCACCTCTGAAAAAAGTTGATATCCTGCTTCGATTATTCTGTTTTTCTTTTCTATTGACCGCTCTTGTCTCGGTTGTCTAACTTGATTTTTCATAACAAAATTAATTATATAATGTTTTATAAATTCTGTCAAGCGAAAACATAATTTGCAAAACGTGAAAAAAATTTCGTAAAAAATATGAAAAAAATTTCATTAACTTGAAAAAGGTTTCACATTTTAGTTGACTTTGTTGAATATAAATGATAATATAATAGCATTAAATCTGAAACTTATTTCACATTTTAGGAGGACGTATGGTTAAGACACTTGATAAGTTTTCTATCGGAGAAAGTGGAGTTGTAATAGCCGTAAGCGGGGAGCGTAAGGTTAAAAGAAGACTTTATGATATGGGTATAACTAACGGCGCAGAGATTTATTTAAGAAAGAAAGCCCCCTTGGGTGATCCATTAGAAGTTACGGTAAGGAGTTACGAACTTTCTTTAAGGGGCGTTGAAGCGGCTTGCATAACGTTAGAGGTGATGCCGAATGTATAGATTTGCTTTAGCAGGGAATCCGAATAGCGGAAAAACAACTTTGTTCAACAGTTTAACGGGTGCAACGGCGCATGTGGGCAACTGGCCAGGGGTAACAGTAGATAAAAAAGAGGGTGTTTATAAAAAATGTCCTGAACCTATTGCTATTGTTGACCTTCCGGGAATATATTCGCTTTCGCCATACACGTCAGAAGAAGTTATCGCAAGAAATTACATATTAGATGAAAAACCCGACTGCGTAATAAATATTATTGACGCAACGAATTTAGAGAGGAACTTATATTTAACCACTCAAATTATGGAGATAGACGTTCCCGTGGTTATAGCGCTTAATATGATGGATGCCGTTGAAAAGCGAGGGGATAAAATTGATGCAAACGAACTTGAAAAAAGGTTAGGACTACCCGTTGTAAAAATTTCTGCTCTTAAAAACGCTGGTTTAGATAAACTTATGGAGCGGGCGTACGAGGCGTGTAAAATAAAAAGAGAGGGAAAAACGGTTATTGAAGATAGTGCATTAAAGCACTTAATCGGAGACGTAAAAATTGCGCTTGAAGGACACGGTGTTTTGAATCCAACTTTTCACGCCGTAAAACTTGCCGAACTAGACGAGCTTGAAGTAATAATGCATAAAGATACAGTCAATATGGTAGAGGCTTTCAAAAAGACGCACAAGGATGAAATTTTTGGTGATGATTTTGAAGCGCTCGTTGCAGACGCAAGATATAAATACATAACAAAATACTTCTCGCCCACATTAAAGAGGAAGAACAAGGATAAATTTGTTGTAACACCATCTGACAAAGCAGATAAAGTGCTTACGCATAAAATATGGGGCATACCAATATTTATGGTAATACTCTTTGCGATTTTTCACATTACTTTCTCGGAAAACTTTTTGTTTTTAGGTGGATTATTACCAGAGGGGTGGGTATCCCTAGAGGGAACAGCGTTTGAGGGTGTGTTCGGAGCAGGCGGAATAAATTCGCCTGGTGTAATGCTTATGGGTTTAACCGAAGTATTGACGACGGCAATATCAGATCTTATTGGCGGATGGCTATCTTCTTCACCCGAATGGGTTTCAGGACTAATATGCGACGGTGTATTAGGCGGAATATTTGCAATACTTGGTTTTTTACCGCAAATTCTTGTGTTGTTTTTGTTCTTCTCGATATTAGAAGATAGTGGTTATATGGCGAGAATTGCTTTCATATTAGATCGTGCTTTAAGAAAATTTGGACTATCTGGTAGAGCGTTTTTGCCTATGATTATGGGCTTTGGCTGTTCTGTTCCCGCAATGATAAATACTAGGACACTTGTAGACGAAAAGGAAAAACTTGCCACTGTTAGAGTAATTCCCTTTTTCAGTTGTGGAGCAAAACTACCTATACTTACTGCTGTTGCTGGTGCAATCGTTGCAAGTTATGGCGTAGGAAACGTCGATATAATAACATACGGAATGTATATTGTAGGTATAATTACAGCGTTAGTTGCGGTAATTCTAATGCGTGAAACAACGCTAAAAGGCGATACTCCACCGTTTATAATGGAATTACCAGCATATCATGCGCCACAGTTTAAGAATCTAATGATGCTTTTATGGGATAAAGCAAAACATTTTATTAAAAAAGCATTTACGATTATACTTGCATCAACAATAGTAATTTGGGTTGTTAGCCACTTTAATTTCAGTTGGAAGTATTTGACAGACGAACAAATGGATCAGAGCATACTTGGTGGAATAGGTCAACTCATACAACCATTATTTACACCGCTTGGATTTGGTAGTCAGTTAAACAGTATGGGTTGGGTATTTGCAGTAGCAGCAATAACAGGGCTTATCGCAAAAGAAAACGTAGTTTCGACCTTGGGAACGTTGGCTGCTTGTGTGGTCAGCGTTGCGATAGACGTTGAATCGGATGGCGGAGTAGGAGCAGTAATTACAATGATAGCAGGTACAGGTATAACTCTTCCCGCACTCCTTGCGTTTATAGCCTTTAATATGACAACAATTCCTTGCTTTGCTGCAGTTGCCGCTGCAAAAGGCGAAATGCCAAATAAATCCAAGTTTAATTGGACACTAATTTTCTGGATTGTAACTTCTTATATAGTTGCTTCAGCAATTTATTTAATAGGAACGGTGTGGTGGCTCAGTTTTGTTTACGTTGCAGTTGCCGTTGGAGTATTCTTTATAATAAAAGCGTATAATAAAGTAAGACTAAATAAAGGTAAATAATATGACACCGATAGAAATTATAGTAATAATTGCTTGTGTACTAATTGTGGGAGGAGTAATAGCGCATTCGATAATAAATAAAAAGAAAGGCAAGACTTCTTGTGGATGCGATTGTTCAAACTGCTCTTCTTGTAAACGTTGCGATAAAAACACCGAAAAGAAAGACAAATAAATAGTTCATAACAAATCGCTTATCGATAAACCCCTTGCAAAAAATTTTTTGTAGGGGTTTATCAATTTGAAAATTTATTTATTAAGTGTTATAATAAATAAAAGGACATTGGTGAAAAATGATAAAAAAATTTAGTATAGGTGGAATGACTTGTTCGGCGTGTTCGGCGGGGATAGAGAGAAACGTAAAAAAAGCGAGTGGGGTAAACTCCGCTAGCGTTTCACTTATGGAAAAAACAATGAGCGTCGATTATGACGAGAATGTAATAAATGACCTTACTATTATTGCCATAGTGGAAAAACTAGGATACACAGCGGAAATTTACGGAAACAAAAAAGAAGATAAGTATATAGATGCTAAAAAACTAAAAAGAAGATTTATAGTATCGCTTTGTGTTTTATTGCCGTTAATGTATTTTTGTATGGGTAATATGATAGGTCTATTAGTACCCATAAATCAAGTGAATTTCCCAATACAATTTTTGCTTGCTACAGTCGTTTTAATAATAAATAGAAAATTCTTTATAAACGGGGTAAAAGCAGTTTTGCACGGTACGCCGAATATGGATACGCTCGTATCGTTAGGTAGCGCATCAGCATACGTTTACAGTATAGTATTAACCGTATTTTTATATTGTGGAAAAGAGGTTTACCACACATTTTTTGAAGCATCAGCAATGGTAGTAACGTTAGTTACACTAGGCAAATGGCTTGAAGAACTTTCAAAAATTAAGACAGGAGACGCAATAGAAAAACTTGGAAATCTATTGCCCAAAACGGCAGTTTTAATTGTCGATGGAAAGGAAAAAACCATACTTACAAGCCAATTAAAAGTTGGGGATATTATTCTGCTTAAAGCAGGTGATTACGTGGCTGTTGACGGAGTTGTTGTCGAGGGAAGCGCAGGGGTTGATAAGTCGGCAATAACAGGTGAAAGTATGCCCGAAGAAGTAAAAAAGGGAAGTGCTGTAAGCTCGGGAAGTATTTTAAAACACGGATATTTACACTTAAAAGCAGAAAAGGTTGGAGAGGAAACTCTTTTTTCAAAGATTGTAGAAATAGTAAAAACCGCAGGGACAAGTAAAGCGCCTATTCAGAAATTCGCAGATAAGATTTCTGGTATTTTCGTACCTGTAGTTTGTTTGATAGCAGTAATAACATTTGTCGTTTGGTTATTGATCACAGGTGATTGGGATATGTCGTTCGGCTACGGTATAACCGTGCTTGTGATATCTTGTCCGTGTTCTTTGGGTTTGGCAACGCCTGTTGCGGTAATGGCGGCAACGGGAAGAGGCGCAAATAGTGGTATTTTGTTTAAGAATGCAGAGGCTCTACAGAACGCATATAAAATTAACTGTGTATTGCTTGACAAGACGGCAACTATAACTGTAGGCAAGCCAAAAGTTACCGATTATAAAAATTATACAGGCGAATCAAATCAAATGTTATACCCTGTAATTTCTGCGCTCGAAACAAAAGCAAATCACCCTTTAGCGCAATGTGTAGTAGATTTTTGTGGGCAAAGTGATAAAGAGGTTACAGAATACGAATACATTACAGGAAAGGGAATAACAGGTGTTGTTGATGATATTAAATATTACTTGGGGAATAGGGAAATTATCCCTTCGTCAGTAGAGGTAGAAAAACTTCCCGCAGAATACGAGGGGCAAACCACGGTTTATTTTGCAGATGATTATCAGTTGATATCGGTGTTTGCTATATCTGATTACGTAAAAGAGGATAGCAAAGAAGCGATAACAAAACTTAATGAAAAAGGCATAAAAACCGTTATGATAACGGGAGATAACAAAGGAGTTGCAAAACGTATTGCAGACGAGGTAAAAATTACCGAATTTGAGGCGGAAGTTTTACCACAGGATAAATATTCAATAGTAGAAAAATATAAAACAGAAGGATACTTTACCGCAATGGTAGGGGACGGGATAAACGATAGTCCAGCATTAAAAAGTGCGGACGTTGGCGTAGCAATGGGAACGGGAACGGATATAGCGATAGACAGTTCGGACGTCGTTATTGCTAACGGTAGTCTTAATTCTTTAAATAAGATGATAGATTTGAGTAAAAAGTCGGTTAGAATAATAAAAGAAAATCTTTTTTGGGCATTCTTTTATAATGTTTTAGGAATACCGATTGCAGCGGGTGTGTTTTCATTTTTTGGGTTTGCACTTACGCCATCAATAGCCTCTGCAATGATGTCTTTAAGTTCTCTATTTGTTGTAACTAATGCATTGAGAATTGCAAAACCTAAAAAGAAAGATAAATTGAAAACTATTTGTGCTTGTGATCTGGTTAAAAAAATAATAACTGTAGAGGGTATGATGTGTAACCATTGTGTGCAAAAGGTTAAAACGGCACTAGAAAATACAGAGGGAATAACGAGTGTAGAGGTTAATTTAACTAAAAAAACAGCAACCGTATTAGTTAGTAATACGGTTGCGGATAATAAACTTTTCGATGCGATAAAAAAAGCGGGATTTAACGCTGTAGAAATTAAAAAATAACAGTAATGGACATACTCTCGTTTAAGATTGATTGAGCGGAAATTTTCCATTTATTAGCGTCGGCAACACTTTTGGCGATAGATAACCCCAAACCACTTCCGCCTGTTTCACGATTACGTGAACTGTCGCCACGGTAAAATCTTTCAAAAACTTTATTTGCTTGTTCGGCAGGAACTTTACTTCCGGTGTTAGATACGGAAAGAAGTATCCTGCTTTTTTCTTTGTGAAGATCAACTATTATTTCACCGTTTTCACTTGCGTGCTTGAAGGCGTTATCTAATAGTATATTTACAATCTGAACAACGCTCGCTTTATCACCGGTGAAAACAATGTTAGGCTGAACGTTTACGATAAATTTCTTACCTTTTTCGTAAGCGATTGCATCGAATGGAAGAGTGCACATTAAAATTTCTTCGGAGAGAATAAATTTTTCGGGTTTAAGCCTAATGCGACCTTCGTCCATTTTAGCAAGTGTGAGCATATCTTCAACAAGTACGTTCATTCTTGATGTTTGCGACCTAATATTATCGACCCATTGGCTGTTATAATCTTGTTTAATAACATCAGCATTAGCCGATATAACGGCAAGGGGCGTTTTAAGTTCGTGGCTTGCATTTGAAATAAATTGCTTTTGTTTGGTAAACGAGTCTTTAATTGGCTTAAACACGTAAAAAGAAAGAGAAGATACAACAATGAATAAAACGAACAGAATCGCAGAAAAAATCATCACGAGTTTTATTAAATTGTTGTTTGCAGCAATTCTTATATCGGTAGCGTCAAGAGCGACTAAAAGAGGCCCGCTATTAAGAGTATAAACTTTATAGTAAATGTTGTTAATTCTACCCGAGTGATATTTATTTTCAAATGCGGTCTTAACAATCTTTTGAGAGCTCTCTAAAGTGAAAGTATTTTCGTCAAACCAAATTTCATATTCAGGTTCACTATCGAGGGGAGATGGTTTAATGGTGCAAATAACCGACTTGTGGTGTATGAATTTATCGTTTATACCTGTGAGTAACACACTTTCTGCCGTGCTGTCTATCGACTGTTCTATTGCTCGGCTGTTAACGTTGTTCATAATAACGGTAATAGTGCCAAAAATAAATAAAAACACGATAAACAGAATACACATTACAATGCTAATGAATTTTATTTGCGCCTTTTTTATCATTTGCTTTCCCCTAATGTATATCCAATACCTCTAATAGAGCGAATTTCCGTTTTTGAACCAACAGCCGAGAGTTTTTTTCTTAAAAAAGAAATGTAAACTTCAATGGTGTTATATTCGGCTTCGGTATTATATCCCCAAATTTTTTCTATAAATCTTTCCTTGTCAATGCTTCTTCCCTCGTTTAATATTAGCATTTCTAGGATTTGAAACTCTTTTTTGCCTAGTGAAATTTTCTTGTCATTTTTAATAAGTTCTAAAGAATTTCTGTCTAATGTAATATCGCCGAATGACAAAACATCTCCTGTAAATTTTTCTTTACGGCGCAGTAGCGCTTTAATTCTTGCAAGAAGTTCTTCGGTTACAAAAGGTTTAGTAACGTAATCATCTGCACCAGCGTCAAGCCCGTCAATTTTATCTGTAATCTCCGTTTTAGCAGTAAGCATTAAAATAGGGGAGTTACACCCCTTTTTACGCAAGGTTTTAAGGACGGTAATACCGTCAATTTTGGGCATCATAATATCGAGAATAATAAGATCATAAATTCCCGATAACGCCATATCTAAACCTTCTTCGCCGTCGTAAGCACAATCGACGGAAAAGTTGTTTTTCTTAAGAATTACACTAATCGCTTCAGTTAATTGTTTTTCATCATCTACTAATAATATTTTCATAACAACATAATAACATTTAAAAATTGAATATTGCTTAAAAATAAAAAAATCTTTTTTGTTTTTTATTTTCAATAATTTTTTAAGTTTCGTCTGTTAATATAAAATTGCAAAGGGGAAATAATCCTCTTATAACATCACTCACACTCTCAATAAACTTTTTCCTGGGGCACGACGTCGAATTGTTTCGGCGTTGTGTTCTTTTTTGCTAAATATAATAAAATCGCCGTAAAGACGGCGATTTTGGTTTTAGAGTAGAGGTATGTGTGCTAAAAATCCTATATCATCACGGTCTTTAGCGTCTCCTTCAGCAAGAACGAAAAGTTTTTTATGAACAATTCCACCTGCTTTTTGAACGAGATGTTCTAATCCCTTTTCACTTTCGCCCGTAGAAATAACGTCGTCAACAATTGCAACTTTTTTGCCCTTAATTAAATCAACGTCGTGTTTAGATAGGAAAAACTGTTGATTATTACCTGTTGTTATTGAAGATCCGTAAGAAACGCTTATGCCGTCAACCATATAGAGTTTTTTACTTTTTCTTGCAACAGCGTAATAAGGCATATTTAATTCTCTAGCCATAACGTGGGCGAGTTGAAGCCCTTTTGATTCTGCCGTAATAATAACGTCGCAATCGGTTGCAAGTTTTGCAAGTTCTTTTCCGCAATGCTCTGTTAATGCAGGATTTCCGTGTAAATTAAAAAATGCAATATTAACGTTTTCTGCGATAGCAAGCACGGGAAGGGGTTCTTTGTATCCTTTAATATCAACTTCATAAAATTTTTCCATAATTTTACCTCATCATTAAGTTCGTAATAAGTTTATCACAAAAAACCTCGTTTGTCTATTTATACAATCATATTTTATGTAAAAAGAGCATATTTTTAACATAAGACAGATTAGAGGTGGTTATGGATTTTTACGCTCTTTCGGCACAGACAACGTTAAAAACACTTAAAAGCGACGCAGATAATGGTCTAACCATAAATAAAGTAGAGCATTCAAAAAAACAATATGGAACAAACACTTTAAAAAACAGGAAGAAACGCACGCTTGCATCTAGAGTGTTGAGCGCATTAAAAGAGCCGATGTTGCTTATTTTAATTTTTGGATTTATTCTATGCTTTGGAACAAATTTGGGTAAATACCTAAAGACGGGGGAAGGAGATTTTACCGAATGTTTGGGTATCGTTGTGGCTGTGATTTTATCCGTGTCCATAACCCTCATTATGGAAAGCAGTTCGGAAAAAGCCTTTTTAATGCTTAATGGAATTTACGAAAATATTGCAGTTAAAGCGATTAGAAACGGAAAAACTATATTATTATCACACAAAGAGGTGGTAGTAGGGGATATACTGCTCGTTGAAAGTGGAGATAAAATTGTAGCCGACGGAAGAATTATTCAAAGTAACGGACTAACGGTTGATGAATCAACTTTAACAGGGGAAAGTTTGCCCGCAAAAAAGGACGGAGATAAGGTTTATGATAGTTTAGTTGCCGTTGCGGACAGGGCTAACTGTCTATATTCTGGCACGTTTGTAGCCAGCGGAAACGCAAAAATGGTAGTTACCGCTGTTGGAAACAATACGGAAATAGGTAAAATCGCAGGGGAGTTAGGCGAAAAGGAGGGGCAATCTCCCTTACAACACAAGTTGGGTAAATTAGGGAAAACAATAACAGTCATCGGTTCAGTAAGTGCATTGATAGTTTTTGTTTTCTCAATAGTTAGAATGTATTTTTCACACTCACTAGATTTTACAAACGTTCAAGAATTATTTGTTTCTTGTATAGTTTTAATTGTCGCTGCCGTTCCCGAGGGATTACCTACAATAGTTGCGGTATCGCTTGCTCTTAATATGATTAAATTAGCAAAAGGCAACGCCTTGATAAAAAAGATGACCGCTACTGAAACTGCAGGGGCTGTAAGCGTTATATGTTCGGATAAAACGGGAACGTTAACAAAAAACAAAATGACGGTAATAAGCGTTTGCAAAAACAACTTCTGCACTTCGCCTGATAAAGTTAAAGAAGAAGTTCTTTTGCAAAATTTTGTATGTAATTCAACCGCTCAAAGGGTAAAGAAAAATTCAGAGTGGAAAAACGTGGGAAGCGCAACCGAATGCGCACTTTTATCGGTTTTTAATAAAAACTATCCCGAACGAGATATACAAAGGTATAGAAAAGGTTTTGAAGTTCTAAAAAGAGAGCCTTTTTCTGGCGAAAAAAAATATATGATCACGACGGTTAAACTATTAGATAAAAATCGTGAATTTATAAAAGGAGCGCCAGAGAGTGTTTTAGATAAGTGTAATCTTTCGGGTGGTCAGATTAGAAAACTGCTTAAAGAAATGGAAATTCATCAAAAAAAGGCTAGGAGAGTACTCTGTTTTGCGCATATGGATTACGTTGATAATAGAAACGAAAAATATGAGTACGACGGTTTTGTGGCAATAGCAGATCCAATTCGCCCAGAGGTTGAAAAGGCAGTTAGAGATTGTAAGAGAGCAGGTATAGAAGTAAAAATACTTACTGGAGACAACATAGAAACCGCTTACGCAATAGCAAGAGAATTAAATATTGCATCGAGTGAAAATCAAGTAATTTCGGCACAAGAACTAGAAGAACTAGACGATGAAACATTTAAGAAAATACTTAAAAAAATAACGGTTATAGCAAGAAGTACACCTATGCTTAAATTAAGGGTGGTTAAAGCGTTAAAGAGTATGGGGGAAATCGTTGCCGTAACGGGAGACGGAATTAACGATGCGCCTGCGATCAAAAATGCAGACGTGGGAATTGCTATGGGCGTAACAGGGAGCGAGATAACTAAAGAATCTGCAGACGTTATTTTATTAGACGATAGTTTCGCTACTGTTGTAAAAGCAATCTCTTTCGGGCGAAACGTGTATAAAAATATACAGAGATTTATTCTTTTTCAGTTATCAGTAAATTTGTCTGCATTATTATTTATAACCGTGTGCGCTATTTTGGGATTAAAAACGCCGTTTAACACATTGCAACTGTTGTGGATAAACGTGATTATGGACGGACCACCTGCAATAACTTTGGGGTTAGAGAGTGTTACAGACGGACTTATGAACTTAAAGCCCGTGAATAAGGGAAAGAGTATTGTGAGTTTGAAAATGCTATTAAGAATATTATTTAATGGTATATTTGTAGGCGTTGTAATGCTAATGCAATATATTTTTGATTTTCTTAAGGTGGGAATAGACCAACAGGAGGGCGTGATTTTTACTCTTTTTATATTCTTTCAATTGTTTAACGCTTTTAATTGTCGTGAACTTGGTTCGGAGAGCATATTTAAGAGTATAGGAAAAAATAAGGTAATGGTTATAACGTTTATGTCGGTAATGGTATTGCACGTGTTTATGGTGCAAGTATTTCCATCGATATTCGGCGTTAATGCCTTGGGTTTTTTATCGTACGTAAAATGTCTTGCGGTATCGACAAGCGTTCTAGCGATGTCGGAGGGGTATAAATTTATTTATAGGTTGCTTAAAAGGGATAAAAACACTAGAGTACAATATTTAGACGTGTCAATGATTAAAAATGGTTAAAAACCGTAAATAAATTTTTATCGGGGGAGTAAACTACAGTATATGACTAAAATAACAGTTACCGAAAGAGAAGATTGTGAAGATAATCTTTTATATTTGCAAACCTCGCTGGCAGAAGTTTTTGTAAGTGCAGACTGTACGGTGAGCGTTTATAAAAATTGCGGAAGAGTAAATTTAACAGTTAATTGCCCCGAATGTTATTCGGATATAATAAAGGTCGAGATAGCGGATAAAGTTGCCGAGATAATAACAATAAAATACAAGTATGAATTTCTTAAAGACAAAGTGCTTGTGGGGGGACTATCTTCGGTGGAAAAAGAGATTCTTTACACAAGCCTAATCGCAGCAGACCTCGAAGATGATAAGAAGTATTCCTTTGATAGGATCAAGGGTAATAGCGAAATTGCTGTTGATGGAATATATAACTTTCGATTAAAACCATTAAAGAAAAAATGGTTAGACGTAGCAGGGTGTGTTCCGGGCTGTTTTTTGAATACTCAATTGAAAGAATTTATAACTTATCTATTAGAGAATAAGAAAAAAAGAGTGTATATAGACGGCGGAAAGGTGTATGATAATCATTATAGACGGTTAAAGCGTAGCAGTCTTTTAGGTGGTGAAAAT
>JAZORG010000080.1:0-4106 GCA_045656465.1 Christensenellaceae bacterium | reverse complement strand
ACGACATGGCTACGATCCGACTTAGTTTGCTTTCGTCTATAATTTCGCCTGCATACATATTAACGAGCGCAGTTTCAGCCGTGGGGAGCATAAATCTATTCTTTTCTCTATCTTCATCACAGTCTAACCAATAAACTTCGTCAGAAAACTTGGGGAATTGACCTGCGCCGAAACCGCAGTTATATCCTAATTGGTGAGGGGGAAGAATAAATTCATATCCGTCTTTTAAGTGTTCGGAAATAAAGAAATTTAAAAGCGCCCATTCTAGTCTTGCACCGTCGCCACGGTAAAGCCAATAACCACCACCCGAGAGTTTTGTTCCACGAGCGTAGTCTATAATGTTTAGTTTTGTGCAAAGGTCAACGTGGTTTTGCAAGGGGAAAGAAAATTCAGGTTTTTCACCAACAACTTTAATAACTTGATTGTTTTCTTTTTCGCCGGGTAAAAGGTCCTCGTCGGGAATGTTAGGCATACGAGATAAAAGGTCGAAAATATTTGCGTCAAGCGCTTTTACCTTTTCGTCTCCCTCGGTAATTTTATCGCCGAGTTCTCTCATTTCCTTAAAAATACCGTCAACTGGCTGACCTGCTTTTTTAAGCGCAGGAATTTGAGAAGAAACTTTATTTCTTTCAGCCTTTAATTTTTCCACTTCTCCGATAACTGTTCTGCGCTCTTTGTCGAGGTCAAGAACAGTATCAAAATCAGCGTCAAAACCCTTTCTTAATAAAAGTTCTTTAACTTTTTCTTTGTTTTCCTGAATTCTTTTTAAATCCAACATAATTTATTCTCCGTATAGGTTTGCTTTTTGTTAGTATTAATTAAATTAACTTTATCTTATTATAACTTTATTTGTCGTTAAAATCAATAAAAAATTCACACCTTTGAAAAAGAAAATGGCAAAAAAACAAAATAGTGAAAAAAATTATCTCAAAAATGTTAATTCTTATCGTTAATTGTTGCAAAAACATAAAAAAACGTGGTAAAATATAATTCCAAAAGAGGAGAGAAAATGAAAGATAGGTTATTCAGTATAAAAGAATATATTGACAAAAATGGAAGAGTAACACTCCACGAGTTGGAGTGCGCTTTTCCCGAAGTATCTTCAATGACGTTAAGAAGAGACTTGAACAGGCTAGAAGAGGAAAACTCCATTATCCGAATTTCGGGTGGAGCAATATCGGTAAACACTGTTTTAAGGGCCAAAGAAGAAGATTTTTCTGAAAGAATAGTTTTTAATACCGAAGAAAAACACGAGATTGCGGAAAAGGCTGTTAAAATAGTTGAACCAAACAGTTGTATATTTATAGACGGCGGTTCTACCACAACCTATTTTGCGCGTGCGCTTCCAGACGATAACTTTTACGTTCTTACAAATGCGCTCGTAATTGCCGAAACAATTTTAAGAAAAGAAAAACCGGTAGTTGCCCTTTTAGGTGGGGATTTAAGAAAAAACAATTTTATTACCGTTGGGTCAACTTGTATAGATTATATAGAAAAAATCAACATTCAAACGGCTGTTATGACGGCGACGGGTTTTATTAAAGACATAGGCGGATTTACTTGCGGAAACCAGTCGGAGGCGGACGTTAAACGTGCTGTCATTAAAAAAGCGGATAACGTTATAATGCTACTTGACAGTTCAAAGGTAAACAAAAAAACTCCATATACTTTCGCATCGCTTAAAGACGTAAACTGTATGGTAGTTGATAAAAACTTTTCTAAAGACCTACGTGCTTTTATCGAAGAGTGCGGAACAAAAGTCTATTAATAATATGTTTAAAGTTGTATTAAAACGCTTTAAATGTTATTATATTCGGTGAGGAATTTATGTTTAGAAAATTAAGAGCGGATATCAGGGCGGCAAAGCAAAACGACCCTGCGGCACGCAGTAAATTTGAAATATGGCTTACCTATTCGGGCGTGCACGCACTTGCTTGGCACAGATTTGCATACTTTTTACATAAAATAAAGTTCCGTTTATGCGCTAGGGCAGTAAGCCAAATGGCAAAGTTTTTTACAGGCATTGAAATTCACCCTGCGGCAAAGATTGCTGGCGGTGTGTTTATCGACCACGGCACGGGTGTTGTGATTGGCGAAACGGCGGAAATCGAAGAGGGCGTTGTTATTTATCAAGGCGTTACTTTAGGCGGTACGGGTAAAGAAAAGGGTAAGCGTCATCCCACGGTAAAAAGGGGTGCTATGATAAGCGCAGGCGCAAAAGTTTTGGGCGGTTTTACCGTTGGAGAGTTTGCTAAAATCGGCGCAGGCGCTGTCGTATTAAAGGAAGTTCCTGCTTACGCCACCGTAGTGGGTATTCCAGGCACGGTTGTTAGAGTTAACGGTGAAAAACTTCAGAATTTAGAGCAAGAAAAGAGAGACCCTGTTCACGAAGAAATTTGCAAACTCCGTGAAAAAGTGTTCATCCTTGAAAAGACGGTTGAAGAGTTAAAGAAAGAAAATAAAGATTAGTTAAAGGTAAATTATGAAGATTTATAATACCCTTACGGGCAAAAAACAAGAGTTTATACCATTAGAACAAGGCAAAGTAAAAATGTACGCTTGCGGTATTACCGTTTCAGGAGAAGCGCATATTGGGCACGCATATCAAGCGCTCATTTACGATATAATCAGAAAATATTTGGAAAAATCAGGCTATCAGGTAACCTATGCTAGAAATTATACCGACGTTGACGATAAAATAATTGCAAAATCAAACGAAACGGGTATTCCTGCAGACGTTTACGCCGAGCAAATGATAAAAAATATCGACGAACAGATGGCAAGGCTTAAAGTTGACGACCCCACCTTGTGGCTTAAGGCAACTCAAAGCATTGACGACATAATACAATTTGTTCAAACGCTTATAGATAAAGGGCACGCTTACCCCACAGACAAAGGGGACGTGTATTTTTCGGTGGAAAGTTTCCCCTCGTACGGCAAACTTTCGCACAGGAATTTAGAAGATGCAATGAACGGCGTGCGTGTTGATAATGACGAAATGAAGAAAAATCCACTAGATTTTGCTTTATGGAAATCGGCAAAACCTGGTGAGCCGAGTTGGGCTTCTCCGTGGGGAGAGGGTAGGCCGGGCTGGCATATTGAGTGTTCAACGATGAATAAAAAAGCATTCGGCGAGCAAATTGATATTCACGGTGGCGGTAGAGATTTAATTTTCCCTCATCACGAAAACGAGATAGCGCAAACAGAGGCGTTGACGGGCAAGCAGTTCGCAAGTTATTGGATTCACAACGGACTTATTAAAGTTAACGGCCAAAAAATGAGTAAATCTTTGGGTAACAGTTTATTCTTAAAAGACTTGCTCGATAAGTATTCGCCTGAAACAATTAAGTTTGCTTTACTTCAAACTAACTATCGTGGTGATATAAACGTAACAGATAATCTTTTCCCCGATGCGGAAAAACATCTTTACGAATTTTATAAAATCTTAAAAAGCGCAGAAGCGCTCGGCGGTAACGGAGAAGAAGATAAAAATATAGAATTGAGTTTTAATAGCGCAATGGATGACGACTTTAATACCGCCCTTGCAATAAGCAACTTGTTTAAGATATTTAAAAATCTTAAAGCAAAGGTAAATGCAAAAGATTTAACGGCAACTTCTGACGCTAAATCCATTAGAAAGACCTATTCATTGATTGGGCTTTTCGATACCGATGCGGATAAATTTATTAACGAATACGACCAAAAAAATCCTCAAGAAGAAATTCCCGAGGACGTTAAAGCGGTTGCTGAAGAAAGGTTTAGCGCAAGACAAAATAAAGATTGGGCAAAATCAGATATTCTCCGTGATAAACTTTCTGAAATGGGTTACACGGTAAAAGATGCAAAAGACGGATATACTTTAATTAAGAAATAATAAAAGGTGAAAAGATGATTACTTCTAAAGAATTGAGAGATAAATGGATAAAATTTTACGAACAACGAGGGCACGTTAATATCGGCGCAGTTTCGCTCATTGGCGATGGCACGACAGGTGTAATGTTCAACGTTGCAGGTATGCAACCGCTTATGCCCTATCTTTTGGGCAAAAAACATCCGCAAGGCACCAAACTTTGCAACGTTCAAGGTTGCGTTAGAACGGTTGATAT